>JBBRBM010000244.1:0-7805 GCA_038205745.1 Verrucomicrobiota bacterium
GCTGCAACGCACCGCGATGTCGCTGCGCATGGTGCCGATCCGCCAGACGTTCCAGAAGATGACGCGCCTGGTGCGCGATTCGTCGGCCCGCCTCGGCAAACAGATCGAGTTGACCATGAGCGGCGAAGACACCGAACTGGACCGCATCATCGTCGAGGAAATATCCGACCCGCTCATTCACATGGTGCGCAACTCGGTGGACCACGGCATCGAGAAACCCGACGTGCGTCTGGAGCGCGGCAAGCCGGCTCGCGGCACCGTTCATCTCGCCGCGTGCCACGAGGGCGGGAACATCGTCATCGCCATCAAGGATGACGGCGGCGGTCTGAACACAGAACGGATTCTGGTCAAAGCCATCGCACAGGAAATCGTCCCGCCGGACGCGCAACTGTCCGAGAAGGAAATCTTCGCACTTATTTTTGCGCCCGGGTTTTCCACCGCGGAAACAGTCACTGACATTTCCGGCCGCGGGGTCGGCATGGATGTGGTGCGCCGAAACATCGACAAGATGCGCGGCAAGATCGACATCGCTTCCACGCCCGGCCAGGGTTCGACCTTCACGATTTCCCTGCCGCTCACCCTGGCCATCATCGATGGATTCATCGTGGGAGTGGGCGGCGAACGGTTCATCCTGCCCACGCTTTCGGTCCGCGAATCATTTCGTCCGACGCGAGAAATGATATCGACCGTGCATGAGCGCGGCGAAATGGTGAACGTGCGCGGCCACCTCAGCCCGCTGCTGCGACTCTCCGAGTATTTCAACATCCCGGCGCAGGCCACCCATCCGACGCAGGGAATCGTCGTCGTCATTGAGGCCGGCGGTTCCGACCGCTGCCTGCTCGTGGATGAATTGATCGGGAAACAAGAGGTCGTGATCAAAAGCCTGGGCGAGACGTTCCAAAACAACCGCGCGCTCGCGGGTGCTGCCATCCTCGGCGACGGACGCGTAGGCTTGATCCTCGAAGTGAATTCCCTGGTGCGTCCGCCGCGTGAGCCGCTGGCGCGGGCTGCATGAGATTCCAGCGTAAAACCAATATGTCTAAACTGCATTTCTCACCAAAAAAAGGGTGGCACAGGCGACTCGCCTGTGCCGGGCGGCGACTCGCCGCTCGGAATGCGAGGGACATCCAACACTCCATCGGCTCCTTCGCCAACGACGCGTTCCGCCATTTCGTCCGGCCAGTGGCCGGGCGACACGGGCCAGTGGCCCGTGCTACCCAATGTGGTGAGAAATGCAGGCTAAGCCCATCACTCCATTCGCAAAGGACATCGCCACCGGCAAAGGTGGGCGGGTCAGTGGCTGGAAGCCGCTCTCACATACCCACTCACTCACATACCCAGCAGGACAAATCCAAACTTGATACATAACCAATGAAATCATCTCTATCGGAAACCACCACAGTCGAACTCTCCGGCATGCAAGCGCTGGCCGGCAAATACCTCACCTTCCGTCTGGGTGATGAATCCTACGGCATCGCGGTGCTGAAGATTCGTGAAATCATCCGGCTCACCCCCATCACCGCCGTGCCGCAGATGCCGGACTACATCAAAGGCGTGATCAACCTGCGCGGCAAAATCGTTCCGGTGGTGGACCTGCGGATTAAATTTGCCCTCGCCCAGGCGAAAACCACGGAGCGCACCTGCATCATCGTGGTGCAAGTCAACCTGGCTTCGGGCACAAAAGCCCACGTCGGCCTGGTCGTCGATGCCGTCGAGGAAGTCTCGAACATCGCCGCCACTGACATTGAACCCACGCCAGATTTCGGCGCCACTCTCGATACCGCCTATCTGCTTGGCATGGCCAAGGTCTCCGGCGTCGTCAAGGCGCTGCTGGACATCGACCGCGTGCTCACCGGAGAGGCTCTCCAAAACCTAGCCAAAATTTAACCACCACTGAACTCTTAACAATTTCAACAAAACAGAACAGATAATATGAAAAATTGGACCATTGGAAAACGCATCACCTTCGGCTTCGCCAGCATCATCCTCATCGCCATGGCGCTGGGGATTTTTGCCTACAGCCGCCTGATTGCCATAAACACCAACGCGGATGCCATCACCGGCGACGCCCTGCCGGGCGTGTACCAGATCGGCCGGATTGAATCAAATGTGCGCCAGGCTCAGGTGGATCTCTTTAAGCACATCACGAGCGATGCCAAGGAAGAGATGGCGCAATATGATGCTCAGATCGCGGCGGTTACGGAGACGAATACAAAAGCCCTGGCGGAGTATGAAAAAACCATCACCCGGGCAAAAGATCGGGAACTGTTCGAGCAGATCAAAGCGGCCCTTTCCCCTTATCGCCAAGCCCGGGAAGCCGTGCTCAAACTCAGCCGTGAACAGAAGCCCAAGGAAGCGTTCGAGCTGGCCAAGACGCAACTCAAGCCTGCTTACGACAAACTGACGGCGGCGATTGGAGCTTCGGTGACCTTCAACAAAGAGAGCGGCGACGAATTCTCTAAGTCCATCCAGGCGGCCATCGGCAGCGCTCAAACCGGCATCTGGATCGGCCTCGCGGCGGCCCTGCTGGTCGGCGTCGGCATCGCCTTCATCATTATTCGCGGCACCACGCGCGTCCTGACTGGTGTCTCGACCATGCTTGCAGACGGCTCCAACCAGGTGGTTGCAGCCTCCGGCCAGGTTGCCGCCGCCAGCCAGACACTCGCCGAAGGTGCAAGCGAACAAGCCGCCAGCCTCGAAGAAACCAGCGCTTCGCTCGAAGAGATGTCCAGCATGACCAAGCGCAATGCCGACAACGCGCAGAACGCCAAACAGACGGCCGTCCAGGCGCGCCAGTCCGCCGATACCGGTGCCGAGCAGATGAAAACGTTGCTGGCTTCGATGGATTCCATCAAAGCGGCCAGCGAAGACATCACCAAGATTCTCAAGAACATCGACGAGATCGCTTTCCAGACCAACATCCTCGCGCTCAACGCCGCGGTGGAAGCCGCTCGTGCCGGCGAAGCTGGAGCTGGATTCGCCGTGGTGGCTGATGAAGTCCGCAACCTCGCGCAACGTTGCGCTGCCGCGGCCAAGGAATCAGCGGTGAAGATCGACGACAGCGTCAAGAAGAGCAATCAAGGCGCACAGGTCAGCGCCGAGGTGGCCAAGACCTTCAGCGAGATCCAAACGAATGTGCGCCAGCTCGACCAGTTGGTGGCGGAGATCGCCACGGCGTCAGTCGAACAAAGCTCAGGCATCGCCCAGATCAACATCGCCGTCACACAGATGGACAAGGTCACGCAAAGTAACGCCGCCAGCGCCGAGGAAAGCGCCAGCGCCAGCGAAGAACTCACCGCCCAGGCTGCGTCGCTCAAGGACGCGGCATTCGACCTGCAACAACTGGTCGGCGGCAACACTGCATCCGCCAATAACAGTTCCTCCCCGACTGTGAATCGGTCCGTCGCGGTGAAGCGTGCTCCGGCTGTATCGCAACGCCCAGTCAAGGCGACGAGCAACGGCCACAGCCGCACTCCTGTCCTTCAAGCGTCGCCGCGCAATGGCAATGGCTCAGCCATTCCGATGGAAGGTGACTTCAAGGACTTTTGAATCGAACTCCGAAGTTGAACCGGGTGGCACGGGCTACCAGCCCGTGCCGGCCGGCTACCAGCCGGACGGAAGAGAGGGAGCATTGAGTCGGGATAGGCGTGCATCAAGACGGTAGGACGCCCTCCTCCGTTCCGCGCGGCAGGTTGCCGCGCGGCACAGGCAGGTTGCCTGTGCTACCGGACGGCTGCGCCGCCGCTAATTCGGAATTCGGGCTGAATCGAACGGTCACAAATGAAATTACAAACGAAACTATCGCTGGTGTTGCTGGCCGGTTTGTTGTCCGTCTATCTGGGTTCGAGTGTCTTCCAGTATTATCGCAATTCAACTGCGCTAGGCAAATTCTCGAAGGAGATCTCCGCTGCCGAGGAGGGGGACCACTGGGGCTGGGTCGAGCGTTTGCAGGATGCCACCTACGCCCCGTTGATCGGCGCGATGGCAGAAGGCGAGATGGATAAATTCGAAAAGCTTCTCGCCAGCCAGCGCACCGTGCGGGGTTTGCAGGAGCTTTCGCTTTTCGATGCCAGGGGCCGCACGGCCTATTCATCCGATCCGGCCCGGCTGAAGCAACGGCTGCCGGAGGAATTGAAAGCACAGTTGATGGGTTCAGCCCAGATCATCAAGCGCCGCACGGATGAATCGTTTGAAATCTACCGCTCCGTGCCCGCTGCCAAATCGTGCATCGAGTGCCACACGGATTGGAAAGAAAACGAGGTTTGTGGCGTCATGAGCATGAAGTTTTCAACCGCGACTCTCAAGGCGGCGGAAAAGTCGTGGATCGATTTCGAACGCAACCTGAACAAATCAAACGCCAGCACGAGCATGCTGACCGCCGTCGTCCTGGTCATTGCGCTGGGCCTGTTGATTGGCGTGGCGATTCACTTTCAATTGACCCGCCCGTTGAAACAGGTGGCCGAGGCGTTGAACGCCGAGGCGGAACAGGTCGGCAATGCTGCCACCCAGCTCTCCGCTCAAAGCCAGTCGCTCGCCGAGGGCGCCAGCGAACAAGCCGCTTCACTCGAGGAAACCAGCGCCTCACTGGAGCAGTTGGCTGCCACCACCAAAAACAATGCCGACCATGCCCGACAGGCCAAGGACATCGCCAGTGCCACACACCAGGCCGCCAAGCAAGGCGTTGCAATCATGCAACAGATGGACGCCGCCATGTCAGCCATTCGCGCCGCCGGCGACGACATCAGCAAGATCATCAAGACGATTGATGAGATTGCGTTCCAGACGAACATCCTCGCCTTGAACGCGGCAGTGGAAGCGGCAAGGGCCGGGGAAGCTGGCGCGGGATTTTCCGTGGTCGCGGAAGAAGTGCGTGCACTGGCACATCGCAGCGCCACCGCCGCCAAGGAAACATCCACCAAGATCGCCTCATCGCTGGGCAGAACCGCGGAGGGCGTTGACTTGAACGCCAAAGTTGCGGCGGTGCTTGATGACATCGTCACGCGTGCGCGCAAATTCGACGAACTGGCCGCCGCCGTCGCCAGCGCATCGCACGAACAGGGCCGGGGCGTCTCGCAACTAAACGGCGCCGTTGGCCAGATGGACAAGGTGACGCAAAGCAACGCCGCCAATGCCGAGGAAAGCGCTGCCGCCGCGGAGGAACTGAACGGCCAGGCGGCTTCGATGAAGCAATCCGTCGCCGCCTTGTTGAAGCTGGTGGGCGGTGAACCCAAGGTTTCTGCAAAAACCGCCAGTGCTCCCATTCTCCGCGTCTCGCAGAATCGTCCGCCGGCTGCAAAACAACCGGCTGTGATTCGCAGCCACGGTCACCGCCAGTCAACCAAGGACACGCCTGCATCCGGTCCGGCGGGGAAACTTTCAGCAAACGATTCCGATTACAAATTTTCTCCGGGCAGCACCACGGTCCAGCCAGGTCCGGCCAGTGCCGGGGACCGGTCCGCGACATCACCAGCCATCACCGGCCTTTGTGGCGCATTGGTGAAAGACATGTGATTCGCAGTGGAACAACCCATTTCCAAAGCCAAGGCAGCCATGCAAGCAAACATAAAAAATAATCGCTTCATAAAATCAACTTCACGGGCATCAGGTTCAATTGAACTCTGCTCGTCCGGTTGCGACTTACAAGCTTCGACGGTGTCAGTAAATGCCCCGGGGCCATTGCGTGGAATTACGACTCTCCTGCTGGTGGCCGGGGTGTCCGCAGCGGCGGTGACGGGCGCGTCCGGCCAAGACGCTCCGCTGGCCGCAACCAGTCCCTGGAAGTTTAGCGCCTCGGCTGCGGTGAAGGAAACCTACGACAACAACATTTATCTCCAGTCCGTCACACCGCTGGCCAACCGGGAGTCATTCGTCACGACTGTGATGCCGAGCGTGGGCATTGCTTACAAAAGTTCGGATGCGTTCGTCGCTTCGCTGAGTTACACGCCCGAAGTAAATGTTTTCCATTCGGAACCAGAGGAGGATTTCAGCTTGCACCGTGTGTTGTTGAACTTAACTGGCAAGAGCGGTCAGACGGCCTGGGAAATCGCCAACACCTTCGTCGCCATTGACGGCAGCGACATCGCGCCGACGTATAGCGGACCCGGAGGCTCGCCGGCGACTGGCGGAGTGGCGGTGCGTGACCGTCGCGATGCGATGGTCGAGCGCGGACAGTTCAAACTCACGCATACGATGGGCGACTGGTTTTTGCGCCCGGTGGTCGCCGGTTATCTCCACGACTTCCAAATGGTACAGAAGAACGCGGCTGGCTATCAGAATTATGCCGATCGCGACGATTTGAACGGAGGTTTGGACGCAGGCCGATCTGTGGGAAAAGCAACCTGGCTGGTGGCGGGCTACCGTTACGGCGCGCAACAGCAGGCGCAGGTTTTCCCTGCCATAAATCCAGTCCATTACGACAGCACGTATCATCGGGCGCTGTTCGGATTGGAAGGCCAGCCGTGGAACTGGCTCAAGTTTGCCCTCAGTCTTGGCCCGGAATTCCGGCGCTACGGCGGAGTGGTGGCCCCCGGCTTTGCCGATGTTGACGAGACCTATCTCTACGTTGACTCCTCCCTCACGCTCACGCCGACCAAGGCGGATACCATCACGCTCTCGGCCAAACGTTTTGAGCAACCGGGTATGGGCGGACGGAGCGCCTACGTGGATGGCACTTACGATTTGGCCATCCGCCACAAACTGTCGGAAAAATTCACCGTGGGTTGCGGCGTGCGCGGTTACAACACCGACTTTCTCGAACCTGTTTTGCGCCAGGACTGGATCGTCAGCGCCAACGGCCTGGTCTCCTACACATTCAATAAAAACCTGAACGCGGAAGTATCCTACGCTTATGAAAGCGGCATGAGCGACGTGCCGGACACGTCCGGACGTGAATACACGCGAAGCCTCTTCGCCCTGGGTGTGAAGTATGTCTTCAAGTAACGCCTCTCCCGACTCATCGAAAGAAACCGAGCATAACATTATGGAATCGAATTTGACGGCCGCAGCCAGAAAATAATTATGAGAATCAACGCCAAAATCACACTGCTCGCCGTTTGCCCGGTCGTCTTTGCCCTCGGGGTGTCCCTGGTCACGCTGCTGATCCAGCAGCGAAAGCTCGACCGCCAGGTGGACGAGACGATCCGCCAGCAGGCCTTCAGCGAGGCGGGAAAGATCGCCCAGAGCGTTTACTGGATGTGCGCCGCCACGGACGCGCGCAATCAACGGGGGCTGACTCATGGCCTTGAGGTAGCCCGCGGTCTCCTGCGGCAGGCGGGTGGCGCAAGCCTGTCCGGCGAGACGATCCCGTGGCAGACCGTGAACCAGATCACCAAGGAAACGGTTTCCGTCACGCTCCCGAAGATGATGATCGGCTCAAACTGGATGGGGCGGATCGCCACCACCAACCAGCCCGCGCCGGTGGTGGACGAAGCCATGCGGCTCACCGGCGATTTCTGCACGATCTTCCAGCGCATGAACGACGCCGGCGACATGCTTCGCGTCTGCACCAGCGTCGTCAAGAACGACGGCTCCCGCGCGCTGGGCACGTTCATCCCCGCCAAAAACGGCGACGGCGCGAATAACCCGGTCGTCCAGGCCGTGCTGCGCGGCGAAACTTTTCGCGGTCGTGCGTTCGTGGTCAACGATTGGCACGCCGCCGCCTACGAACCCATTTGGGACGCCGACAAAAAACGCGTCATCGGCATGCTCTACACCGGCATCGGCCTCGGCACGATCAACAAGGAACTCCATGACGCCATCACCAAGATGGTTGTGGGCAAGACCGGTTACGTTTATGTGCTCGATGG
>JBBRBM010000245.1:0-7799 GCA_038205745.1 Verrucomicrobiota bacterium
CCTTGTCCCCATGTCCCTTCACAATCAGTTCGACGGAAATCTCCCTCCCATCCTCCGAATATTTTTCCGCGTTCGAGAGCAGGTTCACGAGGACTTGCGACAGCGCGTCGCAATCACCGGACACGATCACGGCTGAATCAGGCACAGTCACGTTGACGACAAAACCCTTTGCTTCGAGATGCGTTCGATACAGTGCGACCGTTTCCCGAACGACGGCGTTCAATTCACAAGGCTTGAACTGATAGCGCGCCTCTCCGCGCTCCATGCGCGTGAAATCGAGCACGTTGTTGATCAACCGCGTCAGGCGCGCCGTCTCGGTCGCGATGATCTGGAGAAACTGTTTCCGCTGCGTCTCATCCGCGACTTTCCCTTCACTGAGCAGCTCGGAGAACATGCGAATGCTGGTGAGCGGCGTCTTCAACTCATGCGACACATTGCTGACAAAATCCGTCTTCTGCCGCGCCAGCATGAAATGCCCCTTCAGGTCCGCCACGATCAAGATGCTGCCCAGGCCGATCGCCGAAATCATCACCACCACGATGAGCGTGAGCGTGAGCTTCAGCGCGCGCACGCTGCGGGTCAGCACTTCCGGGCTGCGCAAATAAACCGCCGACTTCCAGTGCGGCAATACCTCGCCGATTTCGCTCGTGACGAACGGCGTCTCCTTCGTTCGCGACCCCGCGAGCGCGTGACTTGAGTACTCAGCGTCAGTTCCATTGCCGGCGTGATTAGTTCCGCCCGGCCGACCATCACACGCGCAACTTGCTTCGGTGCCGGATTGATCGTGAGCGGCAATGCGCGATCGGTCCACGCGCGTGGCAAAATATAAAGCGCGCGCACGCCGTCTTCCGCGAACCACTGGTCCTTCCACGTATTCACCATCGCCGTGGCTTCGCGCTCGTAGAGTCCTTGCTTCACCAACGCCGCCGCCATTTCGCGCATGATCTGCTCACGCACGTCGCTCAACGGCGCGAATGCTTTTTCATTAAGCTGAACTTCGCGCGCTTCACTGGCGGTCACGTGATCAACGTATTGATAGCGCGCCATGCCATTGCGAATCGTGAGCACGAACAGGTCACTCACCGGTTCGACGTTCGTCGTCAGGAGGCGCAACGTGTCTCCCGGCAACAGTGTCAATCGAAGCGGCGCCTGGAAATTCCCCGCGCCGCGATAGAACAGGTCGCGCTCGTATTCGGTCCCCTTCCCTTTTGGCGAGTTCATGCGCAACAGGTTCGCGTCCGTCACCCGCGCTTCGTAGTAATGATTGTCACCCTTCTCGCGAATGAGTTGCTCGGCGGAAATTTCCTTCGTGTCGCGCGCCAGAATAGTCACCCCTTTCCATTCGATGAGACTCTGTGGCGTGAATGCCTTGTCTGCGGCATTCACCGCGATGGACGGCCCGAGCGCCGTGGCTTGCGGATACCATTCCGTGATGCGGCCTTGCGGGAACTTCACCGTCGCGTCAACGGTGCGCGGCTCGCCTGAGTAAAAATAGATCACCGGCGTCTCCATGCGCACGATGGTGGTCATGTCGCCTTTCACTTCGTAGTCGCTGAGTCGCCATCCGTAATTGGCCGCCCGCCCGCGACTGTAAACGAAGCCCGGAAGGTCCGTGCGAATGAATGGATTCCAGATCATCTGGACGCCATCCGCGCCCTGGACTGATGTGAACGTGCCCCACTCGTGGGCGACGAATTCCTCATCAGACTGCGGTGCAGCGATGAGGCGAAGTGAAACCGACAATGCAGTGATACAGAACCATGATGTTTTCATACTTCCTCCTTAATTGGTTTGAGCGGGGATATTCGCGCGAACGATCAGTGTCTTGCTGCCGACTGAGGAATCGACCGTGACGGACTTCGTGATCTGTCCCTGTTTGCCCGCGAGGTTCAGCGAGACGTTGATGGCGACGTTCGATCCGGGCTGAAGCGTGTAAGGCGTGCTGGGCAACTGCGCGGCGCTGCAACCGCAAGAGGTGCGCAAGCTGTTGATCATCACCGGCGCCTTCGATGTGTTCAGCGCGAGGAACGCGAACGGCGCAACCGTTTCGCCGGATGCCGGTGTGTAATCCTTTGTTTCAGCATCGAACCTCAGTGCTTCTACCGCGTTTGTGAACTCGGTGATTGATTCGGCGAACACGCCGCGCAACGAAATAATCACGAGGGCCAGACAGAGTGTTGTTCTTCTCACGGGTTCAAACGTGGCACGAGCGGGCGCGCGAGTTGTCATGACGCGGTGAGCAGATTGTAAAAAAGATGTGAGAGAACTCAGTCGCCGGCCTGACGAAACGCCTGAACCAACTCGTAAGCCCGCCGGGTCTGCATCGCATGCGTCTCGTCATCCGGTGAGCCGTGGAACTCGACCGACTACTGCGGACCCAACGCATCCACACTCGCGAACTTCACGGTCAGAATTTCGATGGCCTTCGCCACGTTCTTTTCTTTCCGGCGGTGTTTCCATTCCGCCGCCAGCCTGGCCATCCCGCCCGGATACTCTTCGAGACAATAGCAAAGGTCGTAAGCGTCCTTCGGTTTGTCGCGCCCGGCCAGCGCATGGGCCTTCATCACGAGAAAGTCCGCGAGCGACGCCACGCGCAGTCGCACGGTGTTCCTTGCGCCGCACACGGTTTTTCCCGCCAGACTCAGTTCCACAGGAGCGTGAAAGACGGTGGCGCAAGCGTCGGCTTGCAACGCGCGGAAGCCAGGCAGCAGCTTCGGCTTGTTCTTCTGCAACTTTATTTCCTTGGGCACAAGGAACTCGACCTCCACCTCCACCGGCTTTTCTCCATCCTTGAGATCCACCGCCACCACCAATTGAAAATCCTTCGCACCCTTCCGGTATCGCTTCGTGTCCAGCAAGAACTTCAACAACTCGGCATACCGGCCCTCGTTGAGCTTCGCGGCATCCAGGGCCAGGTCCACGTCAATACTCCCGATGTGCGGTTCCCCAGCTCCCGTGAGCAACAAGTCCGGCACCCAGCCGCCGACCACCACAAGACAATCCGAGAACGACGCCAGCACTTGCCCCACGTCCACCAGCACACGATGCGCCGCCTCGATCTAGCGCGGGCTGTAGTCATCGCGATGGCGCGGTCCAGGCTCACAGCTTGAACCCGCGCGCCTTCCACGCCGGTTTGAGATTTTGCTCCAGCAGCGCCTCCGCCGCTTCCTCGCCACGACTGCCGCAATGGCCGAGGTCCACGTAAGTCTGCACTGGATTCGTGCCGGCCAGCCGCTCCGTCCCGCTTTCGTTGAGGTAAAAAACTCCGTCATCATCCGGGACGAGCACGATGAGGTTTTCGCCCGAATCCACCGGCTTGGCATCCACCGCCTCGCGGAATTCATCCTCCCACTCCGCGCCAATGAACAGCCACGTCTTGGGCTGGCGCACATGCGGCGCTTGAAACTCTGCGGCGGAAAAGCCGGCGTAAGCCGCATGGCCGCCGGTGATGGATTCCAGCGAGGCGAGCGCTTCCCTCAACGCGCGTCCCTGCTTCAGTGTGAAATAGCCATGCCGCTGATGCCGGTCCAAGTGGTAGGCCGCGCGCCACGCCGCCAGCAAGCTCAGCGGATCGTGAAGACGGAACCCGCCGTCCTCGTGATCCATGACGAATGCTTCCGCCCGGAGAAAAGTCACCACCTTGTTCACCAGGCCGATGCTCACTTCCGGCCGGCACTCCTGCAACAGATCGCGCTGCGTCCACCGCCGTCCGGCGTTCTGCGCCGCGAGCAACGCCCTGACCACGCGCGCGGATTCCCTCGTGCCCAGATTCACCTTCGGTTCCGGCGGACGATGCGTTGGATCGTTCCCGACTCGTTCGATGAAGAAACCGTCCGGCACGTTCAGCCGGCAGTTGCCCGCCAAATCGAACCATCCCCAGCCGTGCTTCCGGCACAGTTCCGCCATCCGCCCCGAGATGAACGGCGCGGCCAGCACCGGCACGCGCGTCGTGCGCCGGCCATCGCTGGCGAAATCATTCCGCAGCGCCACATACGGAAACTGCGCCGGGCGCGGCAAGTCCCGGCATTCGATCCACAACTCGACCCGGTTCCTGGTGGGCAACGGAATCTTGGCCAGCAGGTCAAAGGCTCGCTCAAACGCGGCGGGGTTGACCGAGACTTCCCAGCCCTTGAGCCAGGCCACGCTGCCCAGAAGCTCGCGCATCCTGGCCGCCAGCGTCTTCTCCAGCGCCACCCCGGTCAGCCGGCGGGTGTTCATGGAACTATGCGGTTTCACGTTGACGTGAACATTGGAGAATACGTGAACACGTACAAGCCGTATTTCGCGCCGGAAGCCGCGAATCACGCCCACAAACCGTAGCAGCCGACGTAAGGAGGCTCAGATCGTTTCCCGACAATCGGGTTGCGGGTCAACGCAGGCCCGCCATTGCGGGATCGCAGCACTGCGGGACGGCGTTGGGCAAAACGGTTTTCAATTAGGGCAAAATGTTTTCAAGGCTCGGCCAACTCGGTGAAACAAATTCAAACTGCGCGTTCAAAGTTCAAAGGGCTGAAAACCAGATGTCAGCTACAGCGCATTGATGTCTGACACTGGAAACAATGTCCTACAAATAGTGTCTTGACGGACTTTTCTGAACACGTCAATTTCACGGGCATGAACGCCACAGGCAAAACCGGCGCGGTTTGGTTCACCACCAAAGGCCAGGTCGTCATCCCCGCATGGCTGCGCCGGCAGTTCCACATTGAGGACGGCACCAAGGCTGTCGTTCAGGCCACGCCCGATGGCATTCTCCTGAAACCTGTGACCGCCGCGCTCATCAGGCACGGGCGCGGCATCCTCAAGCGCAAGGCGGGCGACAAGCCGCTCACCGAGGAATGGGCGGAGCACAAGAAGCAGGAAAAGGAACTGGAGAACCGCCATGCCCGGTAAGGTGCTCGACAGCTTCGCGCTCATCGCCTACTTCCGCGACGAACCGGGCGCGGAGGCGATGGAGATCCTGCTGGTCACCGCCGGCAAGAAGGACAGTCCGCTGCACATGACCGACGTGAACTACGCCGAGGTCAAATATTCCATCGTGAAGAAGGACGGCGCGGAAGCGTGGGCCGAAGCAGCGAAAATTCTTCAAGGCCTGCCGATTGATTTCCACTCCACAAACCGCGCGCTGGCCGACACCGCCGCCGATTTCAAGGCCCGTTTCAAGATAAGCCTGGCCGACGCCTTCGCCGCCGCGCTGGCCAAGGAGAAGAAAGCCGAACTCGTCACCGGCGACCCGGAGTTCAAGCCGCTGGAGAAGGAGATCAAAATCAACTGGCTTACTTCCAAGTCGTAGCCGTAGAAACGCACATCAATGAATCCCCAGTGGCACTTCAATCCGCGACGGCCTTGCGACCGAATGCGGGATTCGGCAAACGATGCGTTCTTCACCGCTGAGAGTTTGGAAAACCTCAGCGAAGCTCTCGTTCGCGAAGGTATTCAGAACTCGCTCGACGCGGCGCAAAGCGCCGCTGGCAACGTGCGACAAGTTCGTGTGCGCATTCGCTTCGTCCCATCGGCGGCGCCTGACGTGCGCGGCTATCTCGCTGGTTTGTTTGGTTCCGCACGACAGAATTTTGAACAAGGATTGGCACAGCCCAATCTCGATGGTCTGTTCAAGGAGGATTGCGGCTACCTCGTGTTCGAGGACTTCGGAACACGGGGACTGGCGGGAGACGTCGACGAATGGCACCTGGAACGCGCAGAGCAAAACGCCTTCTTCAGTTTCTTTCGTGCGGAAGGTCGATCGTCGAAGACCGGTGAGAGTCTCGGCCGCTGGGGCATCGGCAAGCAGGTATTCCCGACGGCGAGTCGTCTTCACGCGATGCTCGGCCTCACCGTCCGCGACGAATCTCCCGCGCGCGTCCTCATGGGTTCCGCAGTCGTACGAACCCACTCTATCCAAGGACAGGACTTTCAACCTGACGCCTGGTTCGGATGCCGTGACGTAGCAGAGAAACCAGTGTCGCCCGTGACGGAAACTGAGTTCATTGAGACATTCGTCCGCACGCTTGGATTGAAGCGCGGCAACACTCCCGGACTTTCACTTGTTGTTCCATCCGTTGATGAACGCGTGAATGTTACTGATCTGCGCCGCGGCATCATCAGAAGCTTCTTCTGGCCGATTCTCCAGGGTGAGTTGGTTGTCGAGTTGGAATCCCCGACGGAACGTTGGCAAATCGATGCAGAGACGCTGGCCGCACACCGCAACCTTTTGCCGGCAAACGAAGCTGCCGTTCTCGAGTTCGCCGCCTGGGCTTCAACGGCCAAGCCCGCTGAGATTGTGAGTCTATATCCCGAGGCTGCGACCAAACCCGATTGGAGAACAATCATTGATGCCGTGCTCACAGAGCCGAAACTCGCTGAGATTCGTACGCACTTGGAAAAGGATCTGCGCGTGGGCGTGAAGGTGCCAGTGCGCGTCCGTCCGAAATTCGACGGAGGCGAAGAGAGAATGTCCTTCTTCACTGTCTTTATCGCGCCCTGTCGCGATGCCGGTCATCGGCCAATCTTTCTCCGCGACGGCATCGTCATCACAGACGTGCGCTGTCCTCAGATGTCCGGCAATCGTTCCCTCGTCGTTGTTGAAGACCCGCCATTGGCCGGACTTCTCGGCGATTCTGAAGGCGTGAATCATACTCAGTGGCAGAAGGACTCGGCGAAGTTTCACAACCGCTACGTTTATGGCGGCGACACCATCAAGTTCGTCAGCCGAAGTGTTTACGAAATCATGCAGCGGCTTCATGCAGCCGAGACGAAGGGCGACCCCAATCTGCTGTTGGACATTTTTTTCCTTCCAATGGATGAGGGGCCAACCGAACCAGCGAAGAAGCCAAAACCGGAAAAGGATGGTCCCGTTGTCGAGCCGCCTCCGCCGCCTCCACCACCAAAACCGCGCCGTTTCATTTTAAATTCGGTCAAAGGTGGATTCATTTTGAAACCCGGTGACGCGCCGCTGGAAGTCTTTCCGGTGCGCGTCCGCATTGAAGCGGGCTATGCGATCCGTCGAGGCAACGCCATTAAACGGTGGACTGCTGATGATTTCGCTTTCATTCGATCCCCGTTGCGCCAAGAGCAGGCCAACGGAGTGATTGTGTCGCGAGCGGACGGAAACTGTTTGGAATTGGAAATACGTAAGCCGGACTTTCAGTTTGAAGTTTCCGGTTTCGACACCAAACGCGACCTCGTAGTGCGAGCCATCGAACCGAAAGGAGAGAATGAAGCGGACGTTTAACTACACGGGCCGCCGGAAGATCGCACGTAAGGACGTTTCGATTACTCTGCGGCAAACCAACGGTAATTGGTGGTTCGAAGCCGACTTGAAGATCGCTGACTATCGCTTTCCCCGGAATGCCGAAGTCTGGGTCGAAGCTCACCGGCAAAATCTTTGGATGCAGTGGGCGTGGGGCACAGTCTCGGCACTGCGGCCACCGATTGATCGCAAGCTCGCAGAGTTCGATGTCCCGGACGGCATGCTGTTTCGCGTGCGTGTTGTACAACCGCCCGGACAAGAGCATCACAAACTCCTCGGAGAGGCGGACGGTATTCCGTTCGTGAAAGCCGGCGAAGCTGACGACCGTCGGCGTCATCTTCTCGTGCCCGTTCCGGACGCACTCGACCAACAACTCTGGAAACTCAACTTCGACAGCGACCCGCCGTCGCTGCTCGTGAATAAGGATGCGAAGCCAACCTGGAAGGAAATGGCTCGCTCGCCGCAGTTCATCGCACTTGTCTATCCCGAAGTTCTGCGCCGCCTGCTGACACGAGTGCTAATTGATGACAACTGGACGGAAGACGACGAGGAC
>JBBRBM010000246.1:0-7673 GCA_038205745.1 Verrucomicrobiota bacterium
GCTGTGGCAATTCCTGGAGATAACCTCGGATATGTTGACGTCGGCACAAGTGCGTTTGGTGGTGCGCCGATCCTTGCGACAAATTGCGGATATGGCTATTCCAGAACGTCGACAGCGGTCGTGCCAGAGAGCGTTGCGCCAACCAGTGAGCAGTTGGCCTCGGTTGCGCAAAAACACGTCACGCCAAGGAACTGTCGAATACTCCATCGGTGAAATCCATGCCTGAAATCCTAACAGGCATTGGGGCTAGCGAATGGAGATGGTCACGACGCGGGGCGGCGTGCATTGCAGCACGTCAAACGGAGTGATGCGGGTGGGAGTCCCTCGGCGCCGGATCGTCGGCGAAAAGCCACGACCCGAATTCCAACGCACGCGGAGAATCGGCGCACACGCGATTGCAACGAGCGGTTTGGTTTTCATTCTAAATCGCTGAGCGCCACGCCCGCTTCGCCCGCCTCATTCGCACGACTTCGCGGCACGTGGCGCCATCAGCAAGGCAACAATCATCGAAACGGCTGGATTGGCACTACGCCGTAATTGCTTTTGCATTGGCAAATCTTGCGAAACGATGCAGCAGGTTTGCGTCACACGAGGACTTCTGGGACGCTCGTGCCGCCAATGAGCAACACATGACCGAGAACCCTACGAAAACCCGCATCACTTTTCGCGACGCCACGCGCGAGCCGTTCCGTTTCTTTTTCCCGCAAGCGGTGCTTGCCGGAATCCTCGGCGTGATGCTGTGGCCGCTCTACTTCTGGCACGTCACGGAATTCTACCCGAACCTCGCGCACATCCGCGTGATGGCGAACGGGTTCTTCGGCGGATTCATCATCGGATTCCTCGGCACCGCAATGCCGCGCATGTTGTCAGCGAAGCCATTCGCCGTCTCCGAAACACTCGTCCTGCTCATGCTGCACGCGGGGATGACGATCGCCTACGCCGTAAACAAAACCTTCTACGGCGACGTGGCGCTGCTCCTCCTACTGGCGCGCTTCATCGTCTGCCTCGCGCGGCGATTCGGCACGCGCAAGGACACACCGCCGCCGGGCTTCGTGCTGGTGCTGCTCTCGATCCTGTGCGTCATCGCGGGCGCGATCCTCTCGATCGCGCAGAACTATCGCGACCTCGATTCACAATGGGTCATGCTGCAGCGACTGCTCTCGTCGCAAGGCTTCGTGCTGCTGCCGGTGCTGGGCATCGGACCGTTCATCCTGCCGCGCTTCTTTGGCATGCCGAGCGCGCACGACTTCGCCGACATGCTCAAGCCGAGCCCCGAATGGAGGAAGAAGGCATTGCTCGCGCTCACCGTCGGCGTGGTGATCATCGGAACTTTTTTTCTGGAAGTGTTCGGCTGGTTTCGCCTTTCCCATGCGATTCGATTTCTCGTCACGCTGATCTACCTGCTTTTGGAGTTTCCATTTCGCAGCGCGCCGAAGGCGAACAACTCGCTCGGTCTCGCTTTGCGCATCGCGCTCATCACGTTGCTTGCGGGTTTCCTCACCGTCGCGTTTTATCCCGCGTATCGCACCGGCTTGCTTCACCTCACCCTCGTCGGCGGCTTCGCGATCATCACGTTCGTTGTCGCCACGCGCGTGGTGTTCGGCCACAGCGGCAACATAGAGAAACTGAAGGCTAAGAACCGTTGGCTGCTCTGGGTCGTGGGTATCATGATGTTCGCGATGGCGACGCGTATCAGCGGAGATTTTTGGCCGAAGATCATGGCGTCACACTACATCTACGGTGCGATCGCATGGGCCGCAGCAGTGATCTGGTGGGCGATCAAAGTGTTGCCGAAAGTTCGCGAACACGAGCCCGAATAGCTTTGTTCGTTTGGTCGCCATCCTGCTCATGCCTTTACTCATCATCAGCATCGTTCCGCTTTTGGTGTCGGCTGTTACACAAGTCTCGTCTGGCTGGGCCGCGTTTGTTTCTGCATTCAACGCTTTTTTGGCTTGCGCCGACATGCTGCTGGCAGGCTTCGAGCCTGCGATCTTTTCCTCAAAAGACGCGGAGAGAAAACCCATCGAGATCGACAGCATTCCAGGCACTGCACGATGAGCACACAACGGCCTAATCCCCAAGCATAGCTTTGACCGGAGCACGCGCGGATGGGGCGTGGGATTGGAACGGGGACGTGAACGCGCGTGCGGAGCGTCGAAGCTATGCGTTGTTGAACAAGCCCGGTGAGCCGCCCCAACGCTTCCTTGAATACCGAGATAGACTGCAAATCGGTTCGGCTTCTTCCCCTTCGTTGAGTTTCACACCACTTCCACCGGACACTTCGGCAGCGCATCGAGGAACGCCTGGCCGTAGCGCTTGCTCAGCACGCGATTGTCCAACACGACCACGATGCCGGTGTCGCTCTTCGTGCGGATGAGGCGGCCGACGCCCTGGCGAAATTTCAGGATCGCTTCCGGCAGCGAGAATTCGCCGAACGAATTTCCACCGCGCGCTTCGATCGCCTCGATCTTCGCCTCGATGAGCGGATGATCCGGCACCGCGAAAGGCAGCCGCGTGATGATGACGTTGCTCAGCGCATCACCGGGGACGTCGACGCCCTGCCAAAAGCTGTCCGTGCCGAAGAGCACCGAGTCCACCTCGTCCTTGAACTTCTCCAGCATCGTCGTGCGCGGCGTGCCGGTGCCCTGGATGAAGCACGAGACGCCAAGCTTGTCGAAGAACGGCTGCATCCGTTCGCCGACTTCCTGCATCAGCTTGTAGTTTGTGAAGAGCACGAACGCCTTCCCGTGCGTCTGGCGAATGAATATCTCGATGTTCTCGATCAGTGCGTCGGTGTAGCCGCGTTCGCGCGGGTCGGGCATCTTCGAAGCGACGAAGAGTTTCATCTGCCGCTCGTAATCAAACGGCGAACCGACTTGCAGCAACGTCGCGCTCTCCGCGCCGACCTTGCGCGCGAAGTAATTCATTCCGGCTGCCGCCTGCCGCTTGCCGCCTCCGGCCTTGGCCTCGGCGACTGCGAGTGTCGCGCTCGTCATGATCACCGACGTGTCGGAGCCGAAAAGCCGGGCGCGCAGATACGCGGCGACGTCAATGGGCGCGGCGTTCAGCGAAATGGTTTTGTGCGCCTTGCCCGTGCGCTCGACCCAATAGACGTAGTCCTCCTCGGTTTGACTGAGGAAGGTCGCGAGCCCTTCGCGCAGTTCGGCGAGACGACGGTTGCACTCCATCAACTCCTGGCCCGTGTCCTTGTCTTCGCTCGCCTTGATCATCTCGCTCACGTTTTCGCGCAGGCGTTGCACAGGCAGCGTCAGTTTGTCATCGACGAGATCCGGCCGGCGAATGCGCAGTTCAGTCCACGCGCGGCGCGGCCCGGCGGGCGCGGGCCGCGTGCGGGGATTGGCTTCGAGATCGTCGTTCTGCCGACGCGCGATTTCATCGCACGTTTGTTCGACAAGCGCGAAGAACTCGTCCGCCACGGAGAGAACATCCGAAACTAACTTCACCGCATCGCCTTTGCGCAATGTGGCGAGCAGGCCTTTCTGGGTGCGCGGGTTCCAAAGGCGATTGAGCGAGTAGCGGAGTTGTCCGCTCGAAACGCTCACACCGATGTGCTTCGCCGCCACGTTCTCAACCGTGTGCGCCTCATCGAAGACGAGAAAGTCATTCTTAAAAAGCACGCCGCCTTCCTGGTCTTCATCCACGCCGGGCAACAGCGTGAAGAACAGCGTGTGGTTCAGGACGATCACGTCCGACGAAAGGATCTTGTTCCGCGCGCGTTGAAAGAAACAGATGCCATGCTCCTTTCCGAAGTCGCTGGCGTAGCCGCAAATCTTCGGCGAACAAAGTCCGCGCTCGGAGCAGACGTGCGACCAGACTTTTGGGTCAGGCTCAATTTCGAAGTCGGACAGGCTGCCGTCATCCGTGCGCTTGCTCCATTCGTGAATGCGCTTCAACTCCTCAATCTCCGGTGAAGTGAAAAGGGAATCCGCCTGCAACATCGCTTTGCGCAGCCGGCGCGAGCACAGATAATTCCCCCGCCCCTTCAGCATCATGAAGCTGAAGTTCAGCGGCTTCAGCACCGCTTCGAGCATCGGCAAATCTTTCTGCGTGAGCTGCTCCTGCAGATTGATCGTGTGCGTGGAGATGACGGCCTTCTTGTTGTTGGCTTTGGCGAACAAGATCGCGGGAACCAGATACGCGAGCGACTTGCCGACACCAGTGCCGGCCTCGACACATAAATGCTCCCGCGCTTCCAACGCACGCGCGACGGCCATGGCCATCTGCTGCTGTTGCGGGCGATACTCGAAATTGCTCGCGCGAGATAAAGTACCGCTCGGCGAGAAAATTTCCTCCACCTGCTTGACCAGATCGATGCTTGAGCCGGCCGGTTGTTGTTCGATGGCGCTGATCATTGCGAAACTTTCCACGTGCGCCAGCGCTCCAAAGCTTCAGAACGAAGTTTCTCAGCGAGGAAGAACCGCGTTTGTGAAAGCTTTTCCAACGTTTCATCCAGCGAGATGTGACCTCTATAGGCGGCGAATTCGAGCACGCCAACAGTTCCGAAAACCTGAATTCCGCGTCGCGTGGCGACCTTCCTTCCTTCAACTTCGTCGATGAGCAACGCATCCGAATGCAGTTCTTCAGCCAGGCAGATCGCTTCGGTTTCGCCGGGGTCAAGATCTAGCGAAGGGTCGAAATGGCAGGCAGCAACGATTTGAAAATGCTCGCCCGCATTGGCGAGCCACTGCTTGTTGCGCTGTGGCGCACGTTCAGCAGTCAACTCCTCAGCAACCGTGCGGGGAATGATGATTCGCTGAAACAGCAGCGGCAGAACATCAATGTGGCCGATTTCGATCAGGTAATTGATCGGACTCGCGTCGGAAACAACGATCATTTGTGGTCAGGGAAGAGCGCCCGAAGCGTCCTGCGGTCCTGCTCAAGATCTTCAATCGTGTAATCCCGCTCGATTCCACGGTCGGCAAACCACCGTTCCGTTTCAAAAAAATCCATTCCCAAAAGCCGGCGCACCTGTCCGCGCGAAAGCTTGCCGTCGCGATAAGCCTGGGCTGCATAAGCCTCCAGCATCGCACGAGGAAGATCGGCGCCCTGCGGCGACAATGCCTCCGCGAGCGTGTCCGGGATTTCAACGACAACTTGCATCGACGTATTCTTACACTCTTTGCACCGCATGAATCAACGTTGCTTCCGCGCCACCACTTCCTGCTCCGCGCGATTCTTCGCGATGTGATCTTCAGGCAACACGCCGCGCCAGTTGGTGTTTGGGTACACGAGCGCCCGGCGACCAATCACAGTACCTGGATTCAACACCGCGTTGCAGCCGACCTCAGCATGATCGCCGATCATCGCACCGAACTTGCGCAGACCCGTGTCGATCGTCTTCTTCTGCCACTCGATCGAAATGTTTCCGGGCGTCAGCTTGAGATTGGAAATCTTCACGCCAGCACCGAGGTGCGCCTTGAAGCCGAGGATTGAATCACCGACGTAACTGAAGTGCGGCACCTGCGCGTTGTTGAAAAGCAGCGCGTTCTTGAACTCGCACGAGTTCCCGAGCACACAGCCGTCGCCCACGATCACGTCCTCGCGCAAGTAAGCGTTGTGCCGGAGCTGGCAATTGCGCCCGATGATCGCCGGGCCTTTGATCATCACGCCGTCTTCCACCACGGTGCCTTCGCCGATGAAAACATCGTCGCCGATCCACGCGCCGCCCACGCATTTGTTGTGCAGGCCGCGCAGTTTTTTCTTCGCGATGTAATCCTTGATCTTCTTCAGCGCGTCCCATGCGAACTCGCAGCCGTCGAAGATCGCGGCGTGCTCGCTCTGGCTGAGGTCAAACAGTTCCGAAGGTTTGAACATGCGGGAAAGCTTGTACAAAACCGGCGCGGCGGGAACGAGAAATTACGTCTGCCGGCGAGCAAGAGCGAACTCACCCGGCTCGAATGGCCAGCGCCCAACACGAAGCGACAAGCCCGGCAGTAATGATTCCCGCGACCAAATCGACCGAGGGCCGGCGTTTCAGTCGCCGATCCACCAGACAGATGACAACCCCGCACACGATTCCGTTCGCGAAACCCAACAGGTGCGCGAGCACGTCGCTCTTCACATCGAAGCCGATTAAGGTGAACAGCAGAAATGCCGCGATAACGCCGCGCCCAATCCATTCACGCGCCGAGGTGTGACGCTCGAACATCGATTGCGCAGCGAGAAGTCCCAATGACGCCATCACCATTCCCGACGCGCCGAGACCATTGTAGCCCTTCGGCTGAAGCAACGCTTCGATCGCATTCGCACCCGCGCCGCACAGTAGAGAGATCAGCAATCCCCTGCCCGCTCCGAAACAGCCCATCACGAGACCGAGCAGCAGCGTTCCCGTAGCCGCGTTCAGCGCGAAGTGGGTTGCATCCGCGTGCAACGTCACGGCCGTGACCGCCCGCCACCATTCGCCGTGGAGAAAGCGCACGCTCTTGAACACACCGAACTCCCGAAGCTCCGGTCGCACCTCCGTGCTCAGCCAAAACATCACACCCACGAATACCCACCAGAACACGCTGCGCCAGTCGAAGAGCAAGCCCGTCCACTTCACTTCGTGACGCCAGACCGTGGCGTTCTCCTGCTCGTATGCGCGAATCGCCGCAGCCGCGCGATCGGCATCCACGCCGCTCATAACCAACGTCCATGCCTCGTCCATTGACTCAATCGTGTGTTCGATGTCCTGGCTGGCGAGCACCAGGCTCCAATCCATCGCCGTGCGATGTGAGCGCGTTTCAATGCTGTGAGTTGCGGTATGCACCTTTCGCTGGCACAATCTTGGGTATCCCAATGCAAATCAACCCGCCAACACGGGACCGCTACAGGAAGAGCTTTTGCTGTCCGCTAACTCTTCTGTGGAACCGGTTTTGCTACCGGCACGACAACTGAAAGGTATATGAAAGTGATTCAGCCTAACTGCCGAATTCAGTTCACTGCCGCAGATGTGGACTTCGTCGTGGCGATTCTCGGTAAAAAAACCGGGGACGCAGATTGTGTCACCAAACTTCTCGGCGATCCGGACACGCGGGATCTGATTCTCGACGACGACCAACTGTTCCACGCCGTCATTGAGCACCGCGGCTGCCTTTCGCTCTCGTCGCATTTTTATTTCTACATGCTCGTCAGGAACGTCTTGCGACGAAACGGCATCGACGACCGCGTCGTCGCAGACTACGTGGCAGAAGTGCTGTCTGAATACTCCAGCATGGAACGCTCGCAATGCCGCGTGCCCGGCCAGGCCGAGCCGTTGAATTACTTTTTCGAAATGCTGATGGCCCTGCGCGACGCCAACGACCGCAATTGCTTTGAACTGCGTGCGCACATTGGCAGTTACGCGCTGTTCTTCACCGGCGTTTTTCCAGATCGCATCCGCGTGCGCACAGAGAAGCGTGGCTTCCCGGATTTGAAATACTTCGAGGGTATTGGCCGCGCGAATTTCCGCGTCGCGAGCGATCACCGCCTGGCGCAGCGCTACGATCTCGCGCACATCTTCGACACGCTGGCCGAACGCTTCACCACCACGCGCGCCGCGCTGAATGATCTCTCCGAGCGCCTGCTCTCGTGGGAAGACAATCGCTACACCGCGCCGCTCCTGCTCGCACTGAAGAACGCGCAGTAAGGCAGGTTCTGTTCATGTCGTGGAGCACACGCGCCCTCGCGTGTTC
>JBBRBM010000247.1:0-7613 GCA_038205745.1 Verrucomicrobiota bacterium
GGTTTTCTGATGAGCCTGCCGCGATTCCAGGAGCAATAATTTCAACCGGAGAAACATTATGCCTCACATCATTACTCGCCGTTCATTCCTGACGAACGCCGGCCGCGCGGCAGCCGGCATCGGCCTCGCATCGTTGATGAACATTCCGCCGTTCCTGAAGCGCGCGCTCGCCGAAGGCAACATCGGGCTTAACGGCAAGAAGCTCATCTTCATGTTCCTTCGTGGCGGCAACGACGGCATCAACAACGTCGTGCCTGTGCTTGATCCGAGCTATCGCGGCACCGGCAATACGCTGCGGAACTTCCTTGCCATGCCACTGGATCCGAATCCCGCGGTTGATTACGCCGCAGCCACTGGCTCCGCGGACATCGTGCCGATCGATTATCCTTACGCGGTGCGGCTCGGCAATGGTTTCGCCACGTTGAATCCCGCGCTGCGCGATCTCGCGCCGATCTTCAACGCCAACGATCTCGCGGTGATTCATCGCGTTGGCTATCGCAGCCTGTCGCGCTCGCACTTTGATTCCGAGCGCTATTGGGAAAAGGGCACGGACAACACCGCGAACAACAGCACTGTCGTCAACGGCGTTTGGTATCGAACCATTGTCGAATCCGGATGGAACAAGAACCACGCGCTCGCTGGTGTCTCGGTTCAGTCGAACTTGCCGCAGAGTTTGCGCGGCGAGCAGCCGATGACGAACTTGAGTTCCATTGGCCGCTACAACCTCCTCGGTGTTTACACACCCTCCGGCAGCACCAACACGGATCGCATCAAGATTTTGAATGCGCTTGATGTAGCGTATCAGCAACCCTTCGCGGCAAAGGACAATCGCGACATAGTTCACACGCTGGGCGTCCAGTTCCGCGACACGCTGGATATTTTCCAGGATCCGAATTTTCAATCGAACACATGGTTCGACGACGGCAGTTCCCTCTATCCCGATGGCACCTTCCTTTTCCCGAGCAGCACCGCCCAGGACAAACTGGTCACCGGCACAACTTATCGCGTCGGCAGCGGTGGCTACGGGTTCATGAGTCAGGTCAAGAGCTGTGCGCAATTGCTGAACAGCACAGATGCCATTATCACCGGCACCGAGATCGGCGGCTGGGATACGCACACGGCACAGGTGACTTACGACAGCGTCAACCAGGTGTCGCTGCCGCATCTCGGCGGACAGGCAAACCTGCTGCGCCGCATTGGCGCTGCTTACTACGCGCTGTGGCGGTATTTCTCGCTCTACGGCAAAGGCGGCTCGCGTGCGATTCCTGGCGCTCAAGTCGGGTGGAATGATGTGGTCATCGTCACGATGTCGGAATTCGGCCGCACCTCGATCGAGAACGATTCACAAGGCACCGATCACGGCGAAGCGAGCGTCATGTATGTCGCCGGCGGCGGCGTGACCGGCGGCGTTTTCGGCTGCAGCCAGCAAACATTGCCGAAGCTCATCACGACCCAGAATCCGACCGGCGCGATCTGGGACATCGGCAACGGCGGCAAAAACGGCGCCCTCTATTCTGCTGACACGAACGTGGGCTACTTGCGTCGCGTGATCGATTATCGCTCGGTCGTCGGTGAAATCATTCGCGATCACCTCGGCGCCACTCAGGCACAGTTGAACCGCATCATTCCAGCCTACGCGAATGAAGGCGTGGAGCGCTTGCTCAATGGTGGCATGGTCGCAACGACTCCCATCATCGGCGAACTCGGAATTGTTTGAAGCAGACGCACGAGGCGGGATCGCCGATCTCATTCAAATTGAAGCTGCGTTCGTGACGAGCATCGTGGACAGTCCGCCTCCGTGAACAGGCGAGATTTTCTTGGGCGAAGTGCGTTCGCGCTTTGCGGTGCAGTGGCGTCAATAACCAACTTCGGTTGCGGGACCGCCCGCGTTCCTCATCGCAACACTGCGGGTGAAGTGCTGAACGGCATCGATGTCCTGGCGCGACAGAACTTCGCGCCGCTCAAAAATCTTCGCCTCGGCCTGATCACGAACCACACCGGCCACGATCGCCAGCGCCGGCCCACAATCGATCTTCTCAAAAGTGCGCCCGGCGTGAACCTCGTCGCGCTCTTCAGTCCCGAGCACGGCATTCGCGGTGAAGTCGACGAGAAGATTGGCGACGGCGTGGATCAGAAAACCGGCCTGCCCGTTTACAGCCTCTACGGCGAACGTCGCGTTCCGATCGCGGGACAACTCAGCGGACTCGACGCGCTCGTCTATGACATCCAGGACATCGGCTGCCGCTTCTATACCTATCCGTCCACGATGGGTTTGTGCATTGAAGCCGCGGCGAAGGCGAAATTGAAATTTCTCGTGCTCGATCGCGTGAACCCGATCAACGGCATTGCACTGGAAGGTCCGATCCATCGGGGCAAGAGCAGTTTCGTCGCATTTCATTCCACGCCGCTTCGCCACGGGATGACCGTGGGTGAACTGGCGCGCCTGTTCAACGCGGAGAAGAACTACGGAGCGGACCTCGCCGTGATCCAGTGCGAGGCCTGGCGTCGCAACATGTGGTTCGACGAAACAGGCCTGCCGTGGACAAACCCATCGCCGAATATGCGCAGCCTCCCCGGCGCGATGCTGTATCCGGGCATCGGACTCCATGAGACGGCGTTGTGTGTGGGTCGCGGCACGGACAAACCGTTCGAATTGATCGCCGCGCCTTACATCGACGATGTGAAACTCGCGCGCGAACTCAGCGGCCTCGGGTTGCCCGGCGTGCGGTTCGTGCCGATCCGCGTCACGCCCACTTACAGTACGTTCAAGGACAAGCCATGCGCTGGAGTGGCTTTCGTGATCACCGAACGCAACAAACTCGACGCAGTGGATCTCGGCATCCAACTCGCGCTCATGTTGCAGCGACTTTATCCGAACGACTTTGCGCTGAACAAAATTCAGACGCTGCTGCAACACGCAGCCACGATCGAAGCGATCAAGGGAGGCCGTTCGCTGGGCGAGCTCAGATCGGGATGGAACGCGGAACTCGCGGAGTTTGCTGAGAGGCGGAAGCGGTTTCTGATTTACGGGTGAAGTGGGATAAAGAATACGATTACGAATAGGATTAAGATTTACCAACAAGGCGCCTTCCCGATCGTCATCCTAATCGTATTCTTAATCCTACTCCTCCCCTTCCCACCAAACGTGTATTGACCATCGCGCGCCCATCCGTTAGCCACACGCCCGCATGTCTTTGGAAACAACTTTGATTTTGTTCAAACCCGACGCATTGGAGAAGCGACTCGTCGGCCAGGTCACTGCTCGCTTCGAAGCCGCGGGCCTGCGCATTCGTGGCGTGAAGATGTTTCGCTTCGGCGACGCCTTGCTCCGCGAGCATTACGCGCACATCGCGTCGAAGCCCTTTTTTCCGGATGTGCAAACGTTCATGCAACGGACGCCGGTCATCGCCCTTGCCCTCGAAGGCGAAAGCGCCGTCGCCCTCGTGCGGGATATCCTCGGACCGACGGATTCCAAGAAAGCGGCGAAAGGAACCATCCGTGGCGATTTCGGCGTGGACGTGATGGTGAATGTTTGTCACGCCTCAGATTCACCAGAGACAGCAGCGGTGGAAGTTAAGCGTTTCTTCCAGCCGGACGAATTGCTGAGTTACTGAACGCACCGGGCCATGCCCGAAGGGATGTAATTTGCGTCCATCAAGTGGTCTCTCCACGGACGGAAATCCCTCGCACGATGTGAACGAGACTTGAACCATCGCCGCAAATGCAGCGAGAATGTGAGTCACATGTTTTCCCGTAGACGCTTTTTGCAAAGCTCAGCAGTCGCTGCTTCGAGCTCCCTCGTTGGTTGTGCCAGCATCAGTTCCGGCCCCAGCGCCGCTTCGAAACCTGGCGCTCGCCCGCGAAACATCATTCACCTCGTGTCCGATGGCACGAGCAGCGGAACCGTTGCGTGCGCAAATCATTTGTCCGAACTCAAGCGCGGCAAGCGGTTGACGTGGCTCGATCTTTACGGCGCGCCTGGAATCGCGTCGGGAATGATGGACATGCGTTCGCTCAATTCGCTTGTGACCGACTCGTCCGCCGCATCGTCAAGCTGGGGCAGCGGCGTGCGCATCATCAACGGCATGGTGAACCAGACTGGCGACGGGACGCCGCTGACAACGCTCTACGAACTTTTCGCGCAGCAAGGTTGGAAGCGCGGACTTGTCACCACGACTGAGATCACGCACGCGACACCTGCGGGTTTTGCCACCTCCACTCCCAATCGTGAGAAGGCAACCATCATCGCGGCGCAGTATCTGGATCGCGGTGTTGAAGTCCTGCTCGGTGGTGGCAGCAAGTATTTCGACACCGATTATCGGCTCGATAAACGAGACCTGCGCGTTGACTACCGGAAAGCGGGTTACACAGTCATGGCGACCGCGGAGGAATTAAGCAAAGCGCCCGTCGATAAACGCTGGCTTGGCATTTTTTCACGCAGTCATCTTCCTTTCGACATTGATCGTCCGAACGATCCCAAGGCGAAGACCGTCCCCTCGCTGGCACAGATGACGACCGCGGCGTTGGGAAAACTTTCCCGCGAAGACCACTTCATCCTTCAAGTCGAAGGCGGACGGATCGACCACGCGGCGCACAACGGCGATGCCGTGTCGGCTTTGCATGAGTTAATTTCGTTCGACGAAGCACTGGATGTTTGCCTCGCGTTCCAGAAGAAGGTTCCGGACACGCTCATCGTCGTCACGACCGATCACGGCACCGCGAACATCGCGTTGAATGGAACCGGCGATGAATATGGCCAGAGCTTGTGGAATTTCAGGAAGATCACGAGCGTACAAGCGTCGTTCCCTGAAATACTGAAGCGCCTGAGAAAGACACCGCCGCCGGATCCGGCGAAGCCCGAGCGCGAGAAGGACGACGTGGCCGAGAAGGCAAAAGAGAAAGCGAAGCCCAAGGAGCAGAAGGACCGCGAGAAGGCAGAGCAGCAGAAGAAAGACGACGATGTTGCGACACAAGCCGAGATGGTGCAGATCATTCGCGAGATGACCGGCTACAAGCCTTCAGACGAGCGCGTGAAGCTGATGTTTCCGTTCATGCAGAAGCGGGGCTCGGCGCTTTACGAGGGGTTGAAATCAGAAACCTGCGCCTTGGGCCAGTTGATGGCGAATTACCACTCGCTCTTTTTCACCGGCGGCGCACACACGTCGGACCATGTGAGCATCCTCGCGGTGGGACCGGGAGCGGAACGGTTCCAAGGATTCATCAAGAACACTGACGTGTTCTACAATTACCTCGCGCTGGCGAAGATTGATTTCCGAAACCCACAGGAGCCAGTGATCGGTCAGCCTGAACTGCTGCGCATGACGGAGAACACGGCGGAATACAAACTGGGATGACCGAGAGCGGGCCGGCGAATGTTCCGACGCGATCTCATTCCCATGCTCCTTGATCGGACGATGACGCTCTCGGAGATCGCGCGCGCGGTCCACGAGGCACCGAAAGACGTCATCGACGCGCTGGGTCATCTCGCGAAAAGCTCCAGGCACGCCGACTATCATCTCGTCGTTGAACCTGCGGAATGCCGGAAGTGCGGCTTCGAGTTTGGCACCGACAAGCTGTCGCGACCCGGCAAATGCCCGCAGTGCAAAGGCACATGGATTTATGAGCCACGCTTCTCCGTGGCTCGCAGAGCGACCGGCGAGTGATCAGTGCTCTGCGCGCGGATCAAACGCGTCACGCAAACCGTCCCCGAGGAAGTTCAGCGCGAGCAGCGTGAGGATCAGCACCGAGCACGGGAACACCAGCAGCCACCAATAAATGCGGATTGGATTCAACTGACGTGCGCCTTCGGAAATCAGCCAACCCCAGCTCGCCATCGGTGGTTGAATGCCCATGCCAAGGAAGCTCAGGAAGCTTTCGTAGAGAATCACCGATGGCACCGTGAGGGTAAGGTAAACGAGGATCACGCCTGCGACGTTGGGCAAAATGTGTCTTAACAAGATCCGTGTGTGCGTCGCCCCCAGCGATCGGCTCGCGTCGATGAATTGACGGTTCTTCAGCGACAACACCTGCCCGCGAACGATGCGCGACATCGTGAGCCACGACACCGCGCCGATGCCGACGAAGAGCAGCAGCATGCGCAGCACGACTTCGTTCTCGCTGATGAAGCTGCCGGCTTTCGCCGTCGCGATGTAGCCGTTGAGCAACGCGATGAGCACGATGACGAAGATGACCGTCGGCAACGAATACAACACATCCACGATGCGCATCATGATGGAGTCCGCGCGTCCTCCCACGTAGCCCGCAATGGCGCCCCACAACACACCGATCACCAGACTCACGCTCGCGCCGACCGCACCGACCAGAAGCGACACACGTCCGCCGGCAATCACGCGCGCGAAGAGGTCGCGACCGTGAATGTCCGTGCCGAACCAGTGCTGCGAAGTGGGGCCGGAGAACTGAAGGTCAGTCGTCTTGTTGGGCGGCTGCGTTGGCAGAAACAAAATCATCAGCAACAGCAATGCGAGAATAGAGAGGGCGACAATCGCCGGGCGATTTCGCCGGAAGCGCCGCCATGCGCGCTGGTTCGGACTCAGATGCTCCTGCTCACTCATACTTCACGCGCGGATCGAGCACGGTGTAGGCGAAGTCCACCAGCAGGTTCATGAACAACAGCAGCACGGCGTAGAGCAGCGTGAGCCCGATCGTCATCGCGTAATCGCGATTCTGAACACTGGTCACGACGAAGATGCCGATGCCGGGCAAGCCAAACGCGCTCTCCACCACAAATGATCCAGTCAGCACGTCGGCCAGCATCGGTCCCGAGTAGGAAACCACGGGAAGGATGCCGAGCCGCAGCGCGTGTTTCCAAAGCAGTCTTGTCTCGCTCAATCCCTTCGCACGCGCCGCAATGATGAACGGTTGCTTCAACACCTCGGTCATGCCTTCGCGCAACAAACGCGCGACACGTCCGCCGTAGTAAAGTCCAAGGGCGATCATCGGCAGGATGGCGTGCAGCGGCGTTTCCCACAAAGCGGGTGGAAGCCATCCCAGCTTCAAAGCAAAGATCATGATGAGAATCGGCCCGACCACGAGAGACGGAATACAAAACGCGAGCAGCGCAATGAAGCTGCCGATGTAATCGCCCCATTGGCCGCGCTTCACTGCGGTGTAAAATCCAAGCGGAATGCCGATGCCCTGCGCAAAACAAAACGCGAGCAAGCCGAGTGTGAGCGAGACGGGAAGCGCATCCGCGACGATGTCGTTCACCGAGTGATCTCGATATTGCGTCGAGGGACCGAGATCGCCGTGCAGCAAATCGCGGACGTAACGACCGTATTGCATGAGGAACGGCTCGTTCAGATGATACTTGGCTTCCTGCATCCGGCGGATCTCCTCCGAAGCCGGCGCGCGCTCCCGATCGAACGGACCGCCCGGCGCAATACGAAGCAACGCGAACGTCAGAAAACTGATCACGAGTAGAACCGGGAAGATGAAAAAGATGCGCTTGAGGTAGTACATCTCAGTCGAAGGTCGAAGGAGCGCGGGCGGGGGCGGGCCCCCGGCGGCACCGTTAGCAACAACCGCCCGCGGGTGGGGGGGGGGGGCGGAGCGCGGGCGTGACGGGCCGCGGGCGGTGGGTAAGAAAGTTGGGG
>JBBRBM010000248.1:0-7565 GCA_038205745.1 Verrucomicrobiota bacterium
GGGGTCTTAGCTCAGTTGGTAGAGCGTCTCGTTCGCAATGAGAAGGTCAGGGGTTCGAATCCCCTAGGCTCCACCAGTTTTCGGCGCCGGTGTTCCAACGAGCACCGGCGCCTTGTTTTTTACAGTGGCTTCGGCGGCAAAGCTTTTTGTTCCCGCTCTTTCAACGGTGCAAAATTTCCCGCCTCACAACACGACACGAATGTTTCCGTCACCGACTTCAACTCTTCCCAGCGCGCACGAATCGTCTTTGACTCCGCGCGATTGATCTGGTTGTCCGCTGCCGCGGTCGCGATGACTGCGAGCAAGTCGGCGAACTCCTGCACGATCGCGTTCGTCGCGGGCATTAGATATTCGGGATGCGCGTTCGTGGTGCGAGGGTTCTTCACGAAGAAGCCGCCGGCGTTCTGGCAAATCCATTGCACGATCCGCAGGTCATTCGAGCAACGCACCAGGGCGGCGACGCGATCGAGCGGGTTTCCGGACGGTGTGCCTTCCACTTGCGGCGGCTCGGCCCACTTGTAGATCAGCGAAAGCGAGAGATCGAGCTCGGCTGAGATTTGCTTGGGGCTGCACTTTTCAAACACCTGGCGCAGCAGTTCGTGCGATTGCATGGCGTGAGGTAATCAGGAACACGCGAAGCCGAAAAGCGCAGAGTGTTGGATCGACGGTGCGGGGGCAGGCGTCTATGCATTGGTTATGAACCAATCCGTTTATCAGCAGGTGCATTACATCAGCATGGTCGCGCACTTGATGATCTGTCTGGTCACTCTGGGTGCAGTGATCATTGGCTGGAAACGTCATCGGCAGGCGGGTTACCTGATGCTGGTTGCATGGAGCTTCGCTTACCTGATGTCGATGCTGGGCAGCCTGCTGTGGATTCCCTGGGTTCAGCGTTTGCTTCCCAGCGGAGGTGGAGGCATCGATCCCACAATGGTAATGATCGTCGGCAACGTCTTGTCTGGACTGGCTGCGAGCGTTCTGTTGTGCGTTGGCATTGCGCTGCTTGTCTTCAGTGCGCCGCGCCCTCGGTGAACGTGCAACTCACGCTCATCAGTCAGCATGGTGCAACGTCGAATCGACACGATCTGTTTTCGCCAACAGCGTTGAACTGGAGTTTGTTCTTCAGAAGTCTTTACCCTCCACGCAAACTGAAATGGACATCCTCTGGTACTACGCCGCGATCGCGCTCGCAAAAATCTTGCGCGCGCTCCCATTGACGGCCGTCGCGAGGCTTGGCCGTATTGGTGGCGGTATCACTTACTTTCTCGACGCACGCCACCGTCGCGTCGCGATGTTGAATCTCGCGCAATGTTTGCCCGAGAAAACTCCCGCTGAACGGCGCGAACTGCTGCGCGAACATTTCCGCCGGCTGGGTGAGAACTACGCATCAGCGGTGAAAACGTCCGGCATGTCAAATGAGCAGGTGCGGGCACACCTCGAAGTCACGGGCGCGGAAAAGTTGCTCGCGCATGGCGAGCGCGGCGCGGTCGTGGCGATTGGTCATTTCGGCAACTTCGAACTTCACGCGCGGGCCGGTATCGCCCTGCCGAACGTTCGCATTGCCACGACGTATCGCGCGCTGAAACAGCCTCGGCTCGACTCGCTCGTGAAAACACTTCGCCGCGAGTCGGGATGTTTGTTCTTCGATCGTCGTCGTGATGGTGAGGCACTGCGGCGTGCGCTTGCGAGTGGCGGAATCTTTCTCGGTCTGCTGGGCGATCAACACGCCGGCAGTGGCGGACTGCGCGTCCCGTTCTTTGGTCACTCGTGCTCGACCACTGCCGCGCCTGCTGTGCTGGCACAACGATACGCGCTGCCTTTGCACACGGCGGTTTGCTTTCGCGTGGCGATGGCGCAATGGCGCATTGAGATCGGCGACGAAATCCAGACACGTATTGGTGGACAGCGTCGCAATGCGGCTGAAATCATGGCCGACGTGAACAGCGCTTTCGAAATGGCCGTGCGTCGCGATCCGGCCAATTGGTTTTGGGTTCACGATCGGTGGCGCTTTGACAAGCAACGTCGCGGACGCACCGTGAATGCGTTGGCTCCCGCATGACGTCGCCCGCGAAAATTCTCGTCCGAGGCGTCAACTGGCTGGGCGACGCCGTGATGACTACGCCCGTGCTGCTTCGATTGCGCGAACACTTCCGCGACTCGCAGATCACGATGCTTTCTCCGGAGAAGCTTGGCGCTTTGTATCTCGATCATCCCGCCGTCGATCGAGTGCTGATGTTCTCGAAGGACGATGGCGTGCTCAGCATCGCGACATGGCTGCGCGATGAACGGTTCGATCTCGCCATCGTTCTCCCCAACTCTCCGCGGTCGGCGCTTGAAGTGTTTCTCGGGCGTGTGCCGCAGCGCGTTGGCTACGCTCGTTCGTTGCGTAGTTGGATGCTCACAAAACGCGTCGCGGATCGTCCGAACATCGTTTCCATGCACAAGCGCACGCCATCTGAAGTGCGCGCGCGCATCGCTGCGGGAGCGAGCCGCGAGACTTTTCCCACGTCGTCACATCACATTCATCACTACCTTCATCTCGCCGGCGCGATCGGCTGCAATCCGACGCCGCTCCCGCCGCTGTTGCATGTACGCGACGAAGAAGTCGCGGCGTTTGCCACGCGATTCAAACTCGACATGACGCGGCCATTATTCGCGTTGAACGCTGGCGCTGAGTACGGCCCGGCCAAACGCTGGCCCGAGGAACGCTTCGTCGAAACAGCGCTCGAACTTCATCAGCGAACGAACTGCGCGTGGCTGATTCTCGGTGGCCATGGCGATCGCGAGTTAGCCGCTCGTCTTGCCACTCAACTTTTGCCACGCGTCGGCTCGGATTGCGTTCGTGACATCGCTGGAGAAACTTCTTTGCGGGAACTTTGCGCCGGCCTGAAACGTTGTGATCTCTTGATCACCAACGACACGGGACCGATGCATGTGGCAGCGGCGGTAGGCACGCCTGTGGTGGTTCCCTTCGGCAGCACGTCGCCAGAGTTGACCGGGCCGGGGCTTCCCGGTTGCGACGCGCATCAACTCGTGCTCGGGCAAGCGCCATGCGCGCCCTGTTTTCTCCGCGCCTGCCCCGTGGATTTTCAGTGCATGAAGGACATTGAAGTCGAACGCGTCGTCGATGCCGCGCTCAAACAGGTGCGCGCACCCGCGGTGCCGCGCTGAATATAGTTGTAACCACTCCGTCAGACCCAGCGTCAGCAAAACCGTTGAGAATGCTCGTCATTGTAATGCTTGCGTTGATGGTCGGCGGGAGTCCGGCTGTGGAGGGTGCTGTCAAAAAGAAGGCAGCCAAGCGCCAGCAGAAGGACGCGTTGCTGGAGCGTTACGACGTGAATCATGACGGCACATTGGATGCCGAGGAGAAGGTGGCAGTGGAGAAAGATTTTTTGGACCGCTTCGACAACAACGCAGACAAGAAGCTCGATAAAGACGAGCTTGATGCGGTCCGGCAGGAAGTGGCGCAGCAAGCCGCAACAAACCTGCGAAAGAAGAAAAAATGATTTCAGCGCATGACGAATCGGTTGTCTGGAAGTCCAGGCGCAATCGAACAAGTAACAATGAATTGTCCCAGGCGCTGAGGCAGTAGCGGGCCAACTGGAAACGGTCCAAAACACAACAACATATATGAAGAAGCTCACCATACTCACCCTGGCATTCGCGCTGGTCACGCTGTCGGTCTCGGCTGCGGATGACGCCAAGCCCAAACGCGCGAAGCAGACCGTCCCGGCGGAATTGCTCACGAAGTACGACAAAAACAAGGATGGCAAAGTGGACAAGAAAGACGAGCTGTCGAAGGAAGACATGGCTGCGTTCCGCGCTGAGATGAAGAAAGCGCGCGAAGCCGCTCCGGCTCCGGCGAAGTAATTATCGTCGCTACAGAATTCAAAGCCGGCCACGCGAGTGGCCGGCTTTTTCTTTGGAGCACAGAGCCGGAGCTCTGCGCTGCGATAACCCGCGCGAATCTTACTTCTCGAAGAACGGGAAGAGCCGCTTCAGTTCATCCTTGTTCGGTCGGGCACCGTATTCGCAAATCTCGAATCCCTCCGCGAATTTCACCTTTGCCGCTTCATCGGCTGGATACCATTCACCGAGTTTCGCGCGGAAGCGGTCGGCGATTCCCTGCTGGCGGCGCATGAAGTTCTCACGCACCTGTTGATGACGTTTCTCCTGTTTCCCGGCGTCATCCGCGGGAAGCAAATCTGCCGAGCCGTTCGCGCCGCCTTCCGCGAACTGCGAGATCATCACACCGAGCGCATCGAGCTTCTTGTCCATGATCGAGTCGAGCGCGATGATCACGTCAGGAGTGAACGGATTCGGTTTCTGAAAATTATCACCGGAGTAGAAGAACACCGGATTCTTCTTCAGCGCCGGAACGTCGGGACAGAAGAACGGCACCGTGACCATGTACGCGGCATCCTGAACGAGCACGCCAGTGTAACGATGGTCGGGATGATAGTCATTCGGGCGATGGCTGATGACGATGTCCGCTTTCCATTCGCGAATCAGTCGAGTGAGCGCGCGGCGATTTTCGAGCGTCGGCAGTAGTTCGCCATCGTGGTTGTCGAGAATCACGCCTTGCACGCCGAGGATTTCGTGCGCCTTCTGAACTTCGTTGCGGCGCCGAATTGCGAGCGGGCCGCCCGCTTCGCGCCAATGTCCGATGTCGCCGTTCGTCACGGACACGAGCAACACGTGATGGCCTTTCTTCGCCCACAGGGCTGACGTGCCGCCGGTCTGGATTTCTGGATCATCCGGGTGTGCTCCGAAAACAATGATGCGCAGCTTGCCGTCATTGGGCGGCATCTTGATGCCTTCGATGGCTGGATAAGCGTCGTGTGATGCCAGGGCGAAGGCGATGGAGAGTGCGGAGAACATGCGGAAACGAGAGCTTGTGTGCTTCATGAAATTCCTTTTGGTGATTGCACCGAGGATTGAGGGACGCGCTTCTCGCGTCAAGCGACATGGGCGTCGATGAATCGACCTGGGCACAACTCAGCACACGCACTATGCGAACCGCCGAATCGCGTGAAGGGTGTGCTGTACCGAATTGAAATTGATTGGAACGGAATCTCGCGATGACCGCGACGGTCTTTGCCGTCGGCGTTCCAGTTGCGAGGCTCCCAACTTGATTGCATCGCCCGGCGGTTCGCTTACGTTTCGCGCCCATGACGTTGACGGAACAGATGACGCAGTTGGCCCGCCAGGCCAAGGCCGCGTCGCGCGAACTCGCGAAGCTCACCACCGCGCAGAAGAACCAATGCCTTCTCGCGATGGCCGATGCCCTCGAGAAGAACGCCGAGCCGATCAAGAACGCCAACACCCGCGACATGGAAACCAGCGCGCAGATGGGCCTCACTTCCGCGATGCTCGATCGATTGAAGCTAGACGACAAACGCATCGCCGCCATGGCCAAGGGGTTGCGCGAAGTCGCATCGCTTCCCGATCCTGTCGGGCGATTGCTCGACGAGCGCGTGCGCCCAAACGGCTTGCGTCTCCGCAAAATCTCCACGCCGATCGGCGTCGTGGTGATCATCTATGAGTCGCGCCCGAACGTGACGGCGGACGCCGCGAGCCTGTGCTTCAAGTCCAGCAACGCCACCATTCTTCGCGGTGGCAAAGAGGCATTGAACTCCAACCAGATCATCGCGCAGACCATGGTCGATGCCGCGCTCCGCGCGTTGCCCAGTTTTCCGCAACACGCGATTCAAGTCGTACCCACGACTGACCGCGATGCGATCAAGGAGCTACTCTCGCTCACGCAATACATCGACCTCTGCATGCCGCGCGGTGGCGAGGGACTCATCCGCGCCGTGACGGAGTGTTCGAAGGTTCCGGTGATCAAACATTACAAAGGTGTGTGCCACGTCTTCGTCGATCGGGATGCGGACTTGCAGATGGCTGAGGACATTGTGCTCAACGCGAAAGTTCAGCGCCCCGCTGTCTGCAACGCCATGGAAACGCTGCTCATCGACAAGCCGCTCGCGAAAACATTCCTCTCCGCCATCGCGGAAAAACTTTTTGCCAGGCACGTTGAGATTCGCGGCGACGCGGCAACGCTCGGAGTCTTGAACTCGAAACCTGAAACCCAAAACTCGAAACTCAAACCCGCCACCGAGCAGGATTACTTCACCGAGTACAATGATTACATCCTCAACGTCCGCGTGGTGGATGGTGTGCAAGAGGCCATCGATCACATCGCGCACTATGGCTCTGCGCACTCGGACAGCATCGTGACGCGCCATGAAGCGCGCGCGCAGCAATTCCTCGCCGAGGTGGATTCCGCCACCGTCTATTGGAACGCCTCCACGCGCTTCACCGATGGCGGCGAGTTCGGCATGGGCGCGGAGATCGGGATAAGCACTGACAAAGTAGGCGCGCGCGGCCCGATGGGACTGGACGAATTGACCACCTACAAGTGGATCGGCTACGGCACGGGGCAGGTGAGGGTGTAAGCGAGCCCACCGTACAGAGCCATTGGGCTTGACCTCCTGGAAGTTCCGCTTGGGGCGTATTTGTTCAGCCGGGTCTTACGAGGACGTTGGCTCATCGGGCAACATCAGTTTGCGTTTTCGGGAGTGAGTCTCGGAATGTCGGGTCGAGTTCCGAAAGTTCCACGTAGATCACTCGATCTGACCACTTCTTTTGGCTGATGGTGGACATGGAACTCACGCGGATGAACGCTCGCCCGTCGCGCAGGCCAAGATACGTGGAGGTGTGCATTGTCTCAGGCTGCCCAACGATCGCGAACTGCTTTTTGAACTCCGTCGCCGAAACATGGTCAGGTTCAGCACAGCCGCACAAGAGAGTAGCGAGAAGAATTGGTAAGAATATCTTCATGGTAAGAGAATCCCCGCACACTTTTTCTCACGACCTCCGCAACGAAGCCGCCCCAATCCCCAATACTAAAGCAACACCGGCGCAACCTGCCACGACCGCTCTCACCCAGATCGAGGAGAACTCCGGCCGCACGCCCATGAGTATCGCGAAGACGATGAGTCCCACCACCACGGGCCAGATGCGACGCTGCCGGGGTCCGTTCTGTTTGGGTTCAGTGTTCATGATGTGATGTGAATTGCTCTGAATGAACGTCGTGCTTTGAATAGGACGCATACTCCAGCAAACGCGATGGCTAAACCAGACGCCGCGACTGTCATGATCCAGCGAACCATCGCGCCGGGATTTGTGAACACGTAGTTGCCATCCGGAAAATACGAGACGTTCTCTTTACCGACGATTGTCTCAATGCCAAGCAGACGCTCTAGTCCTGGAAAAACAATTTGCGGACTCAGCGCCGCGATTAGAACGCCGATAGCGACGAGTGCCCAACCAAGAGCATTCTTGCGCCCGAATTTCATCAGCGCGGCCGGTTCATTAGCGAGAGTTCACCAGACCGGAGGCGGCCTTGGCAAAGCTATTGGAGAAAAAGTTGCTGGTGTGAGTGGGATCGCTGGAAAGCGTTTTCTCGTTACGGCACGGAGATGCGCGAAGTTAAATCATGCGCAGCATCAATGCGACGCGAAGAAGATTCAATTTACGTTGGGAGCGTTGGCGTTCCT
>JBBRBM010000249.1:0-7564 GCA_038205745.1 Verrucomicrobiota bacterium
TGGGACGTATTGCCGCGCCTGGGCCAGGCGACTACTGGAGAAGTTAAGCGCCTGACACCGCAAGCCTGGCATCGCACCCGCGCGTCGGCCGGATCGCCCGCCGCCTGACAACTCCTCACCTGGTTCCGCCGGACGGATACGTTCAACGGCCTGTCCCCCCGTTCTCAAATCACCTTCCTCGCCGGGAATCATGACCGCGACCTGCAAACGGTTCTGAAGCAATGGCTGCTGCCGATGGAGTTACTGCCGTCGCGTGAAGTGGGAAACAACCTCCTCGTGCATGGCGACGCAATGAGCAGCCCGGAGGGCCGCTCGACGGTGGCAGGCGGGACGCCTGCCCCACTACCACCGCGTCGCATCGTGATGGGCCACGAGCATCCGGCCATCTCGATCGGCGACGGCGCACGACTTCGCAGAAGTGTGCGTGCTTCCTGTTGAGCGAGACCGTGATCGTGCTCCCGGCATTTTCGCGCTGGGCTGCGGGGACAGACTTTCGCACTTACCCGTTCATGTCTGAAACGGCGCGCGCTGCGAAGTTCACGCAGTGGCGATTTGCGGTGAGCGGTTGCTGCCGATCATGCTTTAGGTCCATGCGTCTCGCGAAGGTCGCGAAGCAGACAAAGGCATTTCATCGTCCCTCTTCGTGTTCTTCGCGAGACTCTTTCGACGGGAGCAATTCCGCAGACCCTCCGTCCAACTGCACATGAAACGAGCGTTGGCGGTTCTTCTCCTGGCGGCTGCGATGCTGGACTCGCGCGCAGCCGGACTCATCATCGTGGGTGACGAAGCATTCTGGCGCGGAGAGCCGCCGATCATCATTCCGCCCGGACGTCCGCCGTGGCCGGAGCCGCGCCCGAATCCGCCCACCCATCGCGTCATGCCGCCGCCACGTCCCGCATTCGCACCCATCGAGATGTCGTTCACCAAGGCGGACGTGAAGATCAAGGACCAGTTCGCCACGACGAAGGTCGAGCAGGAATTCTACAATCCCAATTCGCAACGGCTCGAAGGCACGTTTCTGTTTCCAGTTCCGAAAGGCGCGCAGATCGACAAGTTCACGATGAACATCGATGGCAAGGCGGTCGAGGCCGAGTTGCTCACCGCCGAAAAGGCGCGCGGGATTTACGAGGACATCGTGCGGCGGCAGCGCGATCCGGCGTTGCTGGAGTATGCGGGACGTGGCTTGTTCAGGGTGCGGATATTCCCGTTCGAGCCGCACTCGCGCAAAAACATCACGCTCACCTATTCGCAATTGCTCAAGTCCGACGCCGGGCTGCTCAGCTACGCACTCCCGCTGAACACGGAGAAGTTTTCCGCCAAGCCGCTGCGCAACGTGAGCGTGAAGCTCGCGATCGACAGCAAGCGCGCACTGAAGTCGATCTATTCGCCCACGCACAAGGTGGAGGTGAAACGTGACGGCGCGCATCGGGCGACGATCGGTTTCGAGGAGAACAACGTGAAGCCCGACTCTGACTTCCAACTTTTCTACACGCAGGACGACAACGACCTCGGCCTCAGCCTGCTCACGCACAAGGTCGCGGGTGAAGACGGTTACTTCCTGTTGCTCGCGTCGCCGGGAGTGGAATCGAAGACCACGAAAGTGAATCCGAAGGACGTCGTGTTCGTGCTCGACACGTCGGGCTCGATGGCCGGGCCAAAGCTGGAGCAAGCTAAGAAGGCGCTCGCGTTCTGTGTCGAGAATTTGAACGACAGCGATCACTTCGAAGTGCTGCGCTTCTCGACGGAAGTGGAGCCGCTCTTCAACGAACTTCGCGAGGCGTCGAAATCAAATCGGTCACAGGCGCAGAAATTCATCGAAGCACTCAAGCCGATCGGCGGCACAGCCATTGATGACGCGTTGAAGAAAGCCGTAGCGTTGAGGCCCGGGAACGGCTCGCGTCCGTTCGTCATCGTGTTCCTCACCGACGGCCGGCCCACCGTCGGAGACATCGACGAACGCCACATCGTGGAGAACGCGACGAAGTCGAACACCAGCCTCACGCGGATTTTCTCTTTCGGCATTGGCACGGACGTGAACACACACTTGCTGGATAACATTGCCGACGCCACGAAAGCATTCAGCCAATACGTGCTGCCAGAGGAAGACATCGAGGTAAAAGTTTCGAGCTTCTTCACGAAGATCAAAGAGCCGGTGCTGGCGAATCCGACGCTGAAATTTCCCGAGGACATCCGCGTGACGAAAACGTATCCGGCTCCCCTGCCCGATCTTTTCAAAGGCGAACAACTCATCGTCGTCGGCCGCTATTCGGGCAGGGGTGATGGAGCGATTCGCGTGGACGGCAGCGTGAATGGAGAGTCGAAGAAGTTTGCGTACGACGTGAAATTCGCGGGCGACTCTGATGACAACGATTTCATTCCACGCCTCTGGGCGACGCGACGCGTCGGTTACTTGCTCGATGAAGTCCGTCTTCACGGCGAGAACAAGGAATTGAAGGACGAGGTGACCGAACTTGCGCGCAAGTACGGCATCGTGACGCCTTACACCGCTTACCTCATCCAGGAAGACGAAACGCGCCGCGGCGTGCCGCTGTCGATGCAATCAATCAATCAATCCGACCGCTTGCGCACGGCCCGCGAAAGCGCCTCGTATCGGCGACTCGACAAGGACAGCTCCGGTGATCTGGCGGTGGCGGACGCGCGCTCGTTCCAAATGTTGAAGCAGGCCCAGGCGCCACAGAGTTCCATCAATGCGGGCAACTTCGAAGCGTTGCGTGGCCGAATGAATGCGCCCACGGCGGCGACTCCGGCTTTTGGCGGAGCGAGCGGCGGCAGTGGTCGCACTTACGCAACAAGCCAACTCGCGACCGAAGACCGGAAGAAGGAGGCTCTGAGCTACCAGGAACAGAATCGCTTCGTGGCGGGCCGAAACTTTTTCCAGAACGGCTCCCAGTGGATTGATTCACAGGTGCAATCGCAACGGCAGGCCAGGCGCGTGCAGTTGCAGTTCGGATCGGCTGAATACTTCTCACTCGCCAAAACCAATGCGAACGCCAAGTCCTGGCTCGCCGTCGGGCGCAACGTACAGTTCGTGCTCGGCGATACGGTTTATGAAGTGGTTGATTGAGATGCGTCGCGGATGAATCGCCGTCAACTCCTGGATCGTAGCAGCCGACGTGAGGAGGCTCATTCTGTTTCCGGTATTGGAGTTAGAGCCTCCTCACGTCGGCTGCTACGGTTCATAAATCACAAGCCAAGTTTCGGTGGCGTCTCGTCGTCCCCATTGCACCCATCGATTCTCGCGGACATGACTATCCGCGCTCCGCATTGTTCATCGCACACCGGACGGCTACATTCCGCGCGATGAGCCACCCGGTGAAATGTCCGTCATGCAAGAAAACAGGCGATTGGTTCGCCACGCCCTTTGGTCCTTTCTGTTCCAGGCGCTGCAAGCTGGTCGATCTCGGCAAGTGGTTCAGTGAAGAGCACAAGGTGTCCGAGCCATTGCGGCCCGAACACTTCAAAGACTTCGAGGAACTTCCGCCCGGCCAGCAACTCGACAAGCCCGGAGACGAGTAATCACCGTTTGCGAAAAATGATGATGTGTTGCCAGGGCAGCACTTCAATGGTTTCCGCGAACGTCAACGGATGCGGCGTCATCTCTTTCTTCACCTGCGCCTCGCTCATTTTGTGAACGCGCTTGATGGGCACCTTCTCATCTTCGGCGCGATACTCGACGAAGACGATTCGCCCGCCCGGCTTCAGCGCGCGACACATCGATTCGACCATCTCGAACGGGAAATCGAACTCGTGATACACATCGACCAGCAGGATCGTGTCGATGCTCGCGGCAGGGAGCTTTGGATTCTCCACCGTGCCGAGCACGGGCACGACATTCGTGATCCCCTCGCTCGCCATCTTGTTGGTGAGCAAGTCGAGCATCTCCTGCTGAATCTCGACGGCGAAGACTTTGCCGCCCGGCACGATCCGCTTCGCAATCCGTCGTGTGAAGTAACCCGTGCCCGCGCCAATGTCCGCGACGTTTTCGCCCGGCTTGAACTTCAGCGACTCCACCAGCAAGTCGGTGTTCTCTTCCTCGTTGCGATTCGTCCGTTCCAGCCAATTCGCGGCCTGATGTCCCATCACATGCGCGATCTCGCGGCCCATGTAGAATTTGCCAATGCCATCGCGATCGTGCTCGCGGCGCAGTTCGTAGCGATTCGTTTCAGCGGACAACGCCGAGGCGCAGCAGAGCGATAGCAGCAGTAACAGGATGCGGTTCATGATTCAGTTAAGCATTTGAACAGCGGACGGTATGGGGCAAATTAAAACTTGAGCAATGGAAGATCGTGGACGAACGATTTCAAGCTTTGGGGGAAATTATGGAAGAAGCACAAACCACAGCTCCGGCGGAGCAAGTGATCTGGTCAGGCAGTTCATCGCAGGTGCAGAACCTTCACATCTACATCCTGTGTGCGTTGGTGGCGGGAGGCGTCATCGCTGCTGCCATGTATTACAATCAACCGCTGATTGGAATCGGCGTGGCCGTGCCCTTTGTCTTCGCGCTTGCACGCTGGATCGCCCTGCGCTCGCGCCATTACGAACTGACCACGCAACGGGTCCGCTTGCGCCGGGGCATTTTCTCGAAACGCACCGACGAACTGGAACTGTATCGCGTAAAAGACGTGACCGTGGTCGAACCATTCTGGCAGCGCCTCTTCAGCCTCGGCAACATCACCATCACCACCAACGACGCGAGCACGCCGAACCTCACGATGGAAGCGCTGCCCGGCGCGGCGCAAACTCGCGAGGCCTTGCGCAACGCGATTGAGGATTGCCGTGATCGCAAGCGAGTGAGGATTGCGGAACTGGAGTGAGGTGGGTCAGTTGCTCCGGTTTCTGCGCAGCGAGGTGCGCACAGAACCATCACCCATGGCCGTGCTTCCGTGAATCGGGCATTGGAACACGGGCGTCTCGGGTGCGAGTTTCTTCTCATCCGCAGACGGCAGAAGAAACTCGTAACTGACATTCGAGGTGCTGAACCCGTCCCAGTTTTGAGCCTTGGTGTGGCCTTTGTCTGATGGGCAGACAAGAATGAGTGGTGTGGTCAGCTCGTTCGACATCGAGAGAAAGTCCGGTGGGAACTTGTCTCCGTGGTCGTTGTAATAAATGCGGGCGGCGAGAGCGACCTGCTTCAGATTGCTCACGCACGCAACCTGCTGTGCGCGCCCTTTGCTTTGGCCAGTGCCGGAAGCATCAACGCCGGGAAGAGCAGCAACCCAAAAGCCAGGCTCACGTACCCCATGATCAATCCAGCTTTCGCCAGGCCCTTGCCGCCAAATTCACCCGGAGACTTGTTCGCCCGGTTCAACGCCATGTGGCCGGTGACGATCGCGGGAATACCCGCGAACAAAGAGCACGGCACAATCGCCAGCACGCCGAGCACGAGACTGGCGACGCTGAGTTTGTTGTTGGTTGGAGGAAGTGCGGGTGGTTGATCGTTCATACGAAGTGCTTTGAGTTCATCAGTGCTCTAGCAATTCAAGGCGGCGTCGGCAACGGCGAACACCCAACCTCGCGCGCCGCTCCGCCCGTAGCGGACTATTCATTCGGGAACTTGGGATTCGGCACTCGCTTGCCAGTTGCGTCATGAACACGGCCGCTCGCCAACACCGTGAAGCAGTGGAAAGGACAACGGAACAGTGGTTCCAGTAAGTTCGTGGCTGGTTTTCCACTCGCGAGAAATTCGTAACTCACGTTGCTCGTCGTTACTTGCGACCAGTCATTCGTCCACAGCTTCTCTTCACGTTGTGCCGGGCACACAAGAATCTTCGGCGTCGACAACTCGTTGGACATGACGAGCAGCGATGCCGCGTATCGTTCGCCGTTATCATTCGCGTGAATCTGAGCCGCCAATGAACAACTGCTTAAGGTTGCCGCACAACTCGCCGCCAAGGCTTTCCTTTTCGCGCTCCAGAATAAGACTCCGGCAGCAATCACGGCCGCGCAGATGCCGAGCAGCGTAAATTGGAGGGCAGTCCGCATCGATGCGCTTAAGCCAGAATCCCCTTCACCACTTCGCCATGCACGTCGGTGAGCCGGTAGTCGCGGCCCTGGAAGCGATACGTGAGCTTGGTGTGTTCGAGGCCGAAGCAGTGGAGAATCGTCGCCTGCAAGTCGTGGATGTGGACCGGATCTTTCGCGACGTGATAGCCGAGTTCGTCCGTCTCGCCGTAAGCGAATCCCTTCTTCACTCCGCCGCCCGCCATCCAGAGCGAGTAACAGTGCGGATGATGATCGCGACCAAGGAGCTTTGAACCGTTGCGCTCCTCATTCATCGGCGTGCGACCAAACTCGCCGCCCCAGATGATCAGCGTGTCGTCCAACATGCCGCGTTGCTTGAGATCCTTCACGAGCGCCGCGCTGGCGCGATCGGTTTCCTTGCAGCGTTGCGGAAGCGCCGTCATCAGGTCATCGCCGGAACTGGTGCCGTGGCTGTCCCAGCCCCAATGGAACAGTTGAACAAAGCGCGTGCCGCGTTCGAGCATCCGGCGCGCGAGCAACGCGTTATTCGCGAAGGAAACTTTTCCCGGCTCGATGCCGTAAAGTTCCTTCATCGAATCCGGCTCCTTCGAAATGTCCATCAGCTCGGGAACGCTCGATTGCATCCGATACGCGAGTTCGTATTGGGAGATGCGCGTGAGTGTTTCGGGATCGCCGACTTGCTTGAGTTGCATCTGGTTCAAGTCGCGCAAGGCGTCGAGCGATTGCCGGCGAATCTCCGCGCTCACGCCCGGCGGGTTTGAAACGTAAAGCACCGGGTCGCCCTGCGAACGGCATTGCACGCCCTGATAAACCGTCGGCAAAAACCCGCTGCCCCAGAGCGACGCGCCGCCGTCCGGGGTCTTTCCGCCCGAGACGAGAACGACGAAGCCGGGCAAATCCTGCGACTCGCTGCCGAGCCCATACGTGAGCCACGCGCCCATGCCGGGGCGGCCCTGCCGCGGCGAGCCTGTGAACATAAAAATTTGTGCCGGCGCGTGATTGAACTGATCGGTGTGCATCGAGCGCACGAGGCAAATTTCATCCGCCACACTGCCGATGTTTGGGATGAGTTCGCCGAGTTCCATTCCGCAGTCGCCGTACTTCTTAAACTTGTGCGGCGTGCCGAGCATCTTCGGCACGCCTTTGATGAACGCGAACCGCTCCTTCTTGTAGAGCGATTCTGGGCAAGGCTTGCCGTTCAGTTCCACGAGCTTCGGCTTGTAGTCGAACAAATCGAGCTGCGATGGCGAGCCGGCCATGTGGATGTAAATCGCGCGCTTCGCTTTCGGCGCAAAGTGCGGCGACTTCGGCGCGAGCGGATTCTGCGCTTCGAGTCCCATCGCGTTGTCTTTGAGCAACGAGGCGAGAGCAATCCCACCGATGCCGACGGACATGCGGCCAAGGAACTGTCGCCGCGTGGCGGCGAGCAGGCTCTGCTGATTCAGTTCGCGGAGAAATGGATTCATAGGAAATCTGGAGCGGGGGGGGGGGCGGCCGCCGGGCGGAATGGGGGTGGGCACCCCGGCCCGGGCGGGCCCGCGCCCAAGCCGGGTTTTTAAAC
>JBBRBM010000250.1:0-7489 GCA_038205745.1 Verrucomicrobiota bacterium
GGCCAGGACAAAACGCTGGCGATGACGCAGCCCATGGCCGCGCCGCAAATCGGGCAAAGCGGCGAAGTGGTCGAGCAAACTTTCCAGGCTCGGCGCGCCAAAGGGACACGGCCCGGCCAGTTCGGCTTCCTGGAGCGCGAGCTTCTCGGGCCAGCGCGCCCGGCGCAGGAGTTGGCGTGCTCCCGTGCGCAGTTCGCGCAGATACAGTTGTTTTGGCTGGCCATGCGGGAGGTAAAAGTCGCGGCTGGCGCGAGCAAACTCCCTGGTCGGGCCGACGGCTTCCAAGCCGCAGGCGCGGTAACAGGTGCCGCGATAGAGCGATTCATCGACGAAACTTTCGACCACCAGCACGGGATGACACCAGCGTTGCTCCCAGGCGGCGCTCAAACGGCGCAGACATTGCCCAAGGATCCGCGAGGCCAGATTGGGAAAACGCGCTCGCTCCGCCATATGCCAAAGCTGAAGCGGCCTGAAGATCGCATTCCACGCCGGCTGCAAAACCAACTTCGGTTTTCGGGTTCGTCGGGCGCATCAATTGCCAGAGGAGGGATGCGGAAAGATTTCCCGACAAGTTGAATCCCTGTAGCGTTTCTTCACTCTTATGAGAATTGCGAACACGCTTCTTTTCGGACTCGTTCTCCTGGGCTTGAGCACGCTGATGTGCGCACTCGGTGCGGCTGAACCCGAAGTGACGCTGGTGAAGGAGGGCCGAAGCCGTTTTGTGATTTTGCACGCGCCGGTGGCGCCCACCTCGGTTCGCACCGCGGCGACGGAGCTTCAGCATTATCTGGAAAAAACCACGCGGGCCAAAATTCCCGTCGTGACGAACAATGCGCTGCCGCCGTCGCCGTTTATCGCTCTGGGTGATACTGCGGCGGCGCGGGCGGCGGGCATTATCGCGCGGGATGTGCCGCTGGAGGGGTTCCGGTTTTTGAGTCGCGACGGCAATCTTTTCATCGTCGGCCCGGACACTGGGGACGCCGAAAAAACCCCGCAGGGCGGCACCAGCGCGGGCACTCTCAACGGCGTTTATTCCTTCATTGAGGATTATCTCGACATCCGCTGGCTGCTCCCCGGCGAGATGGGCGAGGATGTACCGGAGCGGAGCACGGTGATCATCCCGGCCATTGATCGCACGAATCAACCCGCGTTTCTGAATCGCCGGCTGCCGGGAGTCCAAAACAGCCAACCCGCCGTGCAGCAATGGTCGCAACGCCAGAAGCTCGGCTATTCGATGCAACTCGAGCACTCGCACAACTGGCAACGAGTCGTGCCCGCTTCGATGCACGAACAATATCCCGAGTGGTTTGCGGAAATCGGCGGCAAGCGTCCGCCCGCTCCTGGTGACCGCTACAAGATCGAGACGACCAATCCTGAATTGGTTCAACACTTCGCACGCACGGCCATGGACGCTTTCCGACGCGATCCTCAGCTCAAAGTTTTCTCCCTTTCGCCCACCGATTCCGACAACTGGAGCACGAGCGCCGAGAGCAAAAAATTCTACGACAAGGATCCGCACGGAAAACTTTCGGTCACGCCGCTCATCCTGAAGTTCTACAACGACGTCGCGAAAATCGTCGGCCAGGAATTTCCCGACCGGAAGCTGGCGGGCTACATTTACGCGAGCTACCTCTATCCGCCTCGCGCGGGTGTCCCGCCGATCGAGCCGAATCTGTTCATCGTGATCGCGCCGAGCATCAGCTACGGCTACCAACTCTATCGCGATTCCGTGCAGCAGGATTGGGACAAGCTCCTGAAGACGTGGTCTGGGCAGACGTCGCAGATCGCCTACTACGATTTGTTCAATTGGCTGAAGGGCAACACGGGCGCCATCACGCCGCCCGCTCCTGAGATTCTCAATTTCGCATTTCCGCGCCTCAAGAAATACCACATCAAGGGCGTTTACATCTACGGCACGGCGGAATGGAGCCAGGCGGCGGTGAACAATTATGTGCTCGCGAAGATGGCTTGGAACCCCGACCTCGACGCCAACGCGTTGTGCGACGAATTCTATCGCCGCGCTTATGGGCCGGCGGCCGGCGCGATCATTCGTGACCTCACCCAACGCATCGATGGCGCGGTGAAAGTTTTCTACAACAAAGACCTCACGGCGAATTACACCGCGACGCCGCGTTACATGAGCGAGGTGTTGGCCGCGAATTATCCGCAGGTCGAAGCCTCGTTCCTCAAGGCATCAGCCGCCGCCACTGAAGCCAGCCCGGCGCAACGTGCGCGCCTCGAATTTTTTGGCGAAAATTTGATCGTGATGCAGTGGCAGTTGCGCGCCCAGGGTTTCCTGCAGGAAAACAAGACCTCGCCGCTCTATCGTGCCGACGCGGAGGTCGAAACAATGTTGGGCAGTATGCAACCCGGATTCGGCGTTGCGCTCGCACCGGGCTTGAAACCCAGTGAGAAAACATTTCCGCCGATGCGCGTCGCCTGGATGCCGCCCTTGACCAATGCACGGCCCGTCACCGCAGTGGCGTTGCGCGGCAGCGCGCGCTTTCTGTTCTTCCCCAAGGGCGATCACGATATTCGCATCACCGCGACGAAAATCTCGGGCCTCGGCGGGGTCGTGCGCTGCGACGCCTACACCGCGGCGGGGGCAAAAATAGCCGGGGCCAATCTCCGACCCGAAAGTCCGATCACGTTCCTCGGCTCGGCAGGACAAATTTACTACGTCGAGGTCAATGGCGGGCCGTCGATTTACGAACTCGAACTCAAGGGCGCGCCCTACGCGTTGGCGACCGATTCCAGCAAGCGCGGCGTGCGCGTGCAGGGCAAGGCGACGCCGTTTTATTTCCGCGTGCCACCGGAGGTTCCGAACTTCGCGATCACCATCAGCAGCGGGGCACCGGGTGAAACAAGTTTGAGCCGCCTCTACACGCCGAGCGGCCAGCTCGTCGAAACATTCGACACGCAGACGACCCCGGTCGCGCGCGTGACTTTGAAAAAGGAAATCCTCCGCGGCGACTGGGAAGGATTCTGGTGTTTGTCAGTCGGCAAAGCACCGAAAGGCGTCTTCGACGACGTCGAGATCTCGCTCGACACCGCGCTCCCGCCCTGGTTCACGCTCGACCCGAACGAGCCACTGGCGATCGCTCCGCTTGAAACCGTAAAGAAATGACGAAGATCCCCAGGGTGAACCGCAAGGGGTCAGACGAAGCGGAAAACGTTTCGCGGCTGCGGGTGGAGGTGCGGGACGAGACGGTCCAGGACGAGCGCGTCATCGATGGGCTGGAGATGGACATCGTGAGCCATGACGTGAAGAAGTTCTTCGGCCTGCTGCTCTAGAAGAACGGTTACGTGTTGGAGCAGCTTTATTCGCCGCTCATCGTCCACACCACCCCAGAGCACGCGGAGTTGAAGGAGATTTGCCGAGCGCGGCTCAATCCTCGTAGCAGCCGAGGTAACGAGGCTCACTCTGAATCCGGGAAAAGTCAGAGCCTCCTCACGTCGGCTGCTACGGGAGTCATCACGAAGCACCACTCGCATCACTACTTCGGCTTTTCCGATACGCAGTGGAAGCTCTTCGACAAGGAACGGCCACGGCGGGTGAAGCCGTTGCTCTATGCGACGTGGCTTTTCATCAACGCGAATACGAACGCCTGCGTTTCCAGTTACAGGCGGCGCATGACGCGAGCCAGTTGCCTGAAGTGCCGAGCGATGCAACGCGGAAGGCATTAAATGAGTTGTTGGTGAGGGTCAGGTTAAAACCGGCGAACACCCGCCTTCAGCATCTCTCACGCCCCTCGCGTACGATTTTATGAAGCCATTTCGCCGATGCGTGGACTGGCGCGTCTATCAGTGGGTGAAGAAGAACGGCAAGGGCGGATTGGAAGTGATCAAGGAGTATCGGGAGTGGGTGACGGGATTTGCCATCGAGAAGGTGGAATACATGGATTTCAATCTGGAAATCCAGGGCTGCATTGAAGGCGCGGTGCGGGGATTTCGGCGGGCCATCGTCGAGAACCGGCCCCGGTTCTACAAACCATGGAAACCGAAAAATTCAAAATGGGCTGATGATGCTAAAAAAGCGCCCGGAATGTCCGGGCGCCTTTTGATCTTCGCTAACCGGTACGGGTCAGGGATCAGACAATGAACGGGATTATGGGTGACAGTCCGAACTCGCGGCGGACGCCGGCGTTGGCTTTGTCCGTATGGGGCCATTGCGCGTCGGCGGCCAGTTGGATCGCGGCTTTTCGGTCGGCGGTGGTTTTGACAAAAGTGCGCAACTCGGCGCGGGCGATTTGTGCCGCAGTCGCACTTTCGCCTTGGGATTCACTGGTCGCAATCCACGCGGTCCGAAGGTTCTGCAACTTCGTCACTTTGGCCGTGGTAATGCCGGGGAGCGTGTCGGTGCCCACCTTGTTCAGGATGCTTTGCGAGGTTTGCATCAGGTTCGGACGATTGCCGTTCAACCTTTTGCCCACGAAATAATCGGCGAGGACAATGCGGTTGGTGCGCGCGTATTATAGTTTGGCGGCTTTTTGAATCTCCTGCAACGCGGCAAGAAGGGCGTGCGCCGCCCCTTGAATTCGCCCGCGGTGGCAGTCTTTCCCGCAGTGCTATGCTGGATGGCTTCGGCGGCCTTGGTGCGCGCAGCATCAGTGTCATCGAGCAGGTCGGTGACATATTCGGCAGTGATCTCGCGGGCGGCGAGCATGGCTGTATAATCTTCCTTCTGCGCGGCGCGGCATATCTCCTCGGCCTTGTTCAGTTGCTGCATGTGGGCTTTGTTAAGAGGTCAACGCGGGCGTTTCGGTTTGGTAATGGCCGTGCCTGGTGCGGCCACGGCGGAGCTTTCATTTGTATTGATCATTCGATTGTATGGTCGTGCGGCACTTTCCGTGGCCGCGATTGTTGTTTTGTGCATTCCCCTGCCGGCACTCACCGTCAGGGTCGCCCCATAGTTAGCAATGACAATGCCAATACTGCAATGTTGAGATAGGGAACAGCGGCCTTGAAATAGCGTGTTGGAGGCGTGAGATAAGGGATTGGAGGCGAATGTCAAGTTGGTGAACGCCGCACGATGACTTTCGCCTCTCGAAGCTACCTACGGCGCTTTTCCCTTTTCACCCGAGGAATTGCTGCCGATGAGAGCCGCGCATACTCCGAATCTTCTGATGACGGCGGCTTGATTGTGCAGTAGAGAGGTGCGGATGAAACCACTTCGTTTGCTCGCTTCTGTCTTCATGCTGTGTGCTTCACTCGTGTTCGCCGCCGATTCGCCGACGAAGAACGTCGGCGTCGAACAGTTCGACAAGTTGCGCGACAATATGGCGAACGTGATTCTCGACGTGCGAACGGAAAAGGAATTCAAAGCCGGCCACATCCCGGGCGCGACCCTGGTCGACTTCAACTCGCCAGACATTGACGAAAGAATTGCGAAGCTCGACAAGTCGAAGACGTATCTGATCCATTGCGCCGCCGGCGTGCGCAGCGCGAAGGCCTGCAAGAAGCTTGAAGCCGCTGGTTTCACCAATCTCGTGCAACTGCCTGCTGGATTTCAGGGCTGGAAAAAAGCCGGCAAGCCGATTGAGAAGTGATTTAATCGAAGAGCGCCAGTTGCGGTCCTGCGGGTCGGCGGAAGGAAGCAGTCGAGAGCTCTACTTCCCTTTTCGGCAAACCCGCTTTCCGACATCCGACTTCAAACATTTTTTCCATCTGCTCCGCGAAAATTCCCTGGCCGCGCATGCGTGAGCCGAAATTTGGGTCGTTGAGTTTTCCCCCGCGCAGTTCACGGATGCGATTCAGCACCTTCTCTTTGCGATCGGGAAAATGCCGTTCGATCCAGTTCTCGAACAACCCGGCGACCGCCCACGGCAATCGTACCGGCACGAACGCCGCCGACACCGCGCCCGCTTCCGCCGCCGCTTCGAGGATTTTCGGTATCTCGTGATCGGTGATGCAGGGGATCACGGGTGCGACCATCACGTTCACCGGCACACCGGCGCGCGAGAGCTGGCGCACGGCGTCGAGCCGGAACTGCGGCAGGGAGGCGCGCGGCTCCAGCTTCGGAGTGAGCGATGCATCGAGCGTGGTGATCGAAACATTCACAATCACCGCGTCGTGCTTTGCGAGTTCGGCGAGCAGATCGATGTCGCGCGACACGAGATGATTCTTCGTGATTATGGCGACGGGATTTCGGAACTCGGCGAGCACAGCGAGACAGCGGCGCGTCAGCTCCAGCTTGCGCTCGATCGGCTGATAACAATCCGTCACCCCGCTCATCACGATCGTCTGCGGCTTCCACTTCAGCGACGTGAACTCTTTGCGCAGCAGTTCCGGCCCGTCGAGCTTCACCATTATCTTCGATTCGAAATCCAGTCCGGCGGAGAAACCGAGATACTCATGTGTCGGTCGCGCGAAACAGTAGATGCAGCCGTGCTCACAGCCGCGATACGGGTTGATGCTGGTTTCGAATCCGACATCGGGACTGTTGTTGCGCGTGATGAAGGTCTGCGTCGCGTCGTGATAAAACTCCGTGCGCGATGGGCGCGCATCTTCGTCCGCCTGCTCCGTCTCCGGATCGTGTTCGAGATGGATCTTCTCGAATCGATTCGCCGGATTGTGCGCCGCCCCGCGCCCTTTGACCGTGGGCGTGGATGGCGGCACGTAGTTGAACGGTGTTGCTCCCATGCTCTTGCGCTACTGCTATACGTGTGACCAGTTGTTAACTCAACTGGCAACTCAGTGGCACAGACGATTTCGGCGTGTTGAATGGAGAGTGCGTCGAGCGACGCTCGGCCGACTCTGGACTTTCGCCTCAAGCGCGGTTGGAATGGCGCCCATGATTCCGTCCCGCTGGTTTGTGCTGATGCTGTTGACGTGTCTGGCGTTGCGCGCGGCCGATGCGCCGCAGTGGGGCGCGGCATGGTCGCGCAACATGGTTTCATCGGAACGGAATCTCGCGAGCGAGTTCGATCCCACCAGCGGCAAGAACATCAAGTGGGTGGCGAAGCTTGGAAATGAAACGCACTCCACGCCGGTGGTGGCGAATGGACGCGTTTACATCGGCACGAACAACCGCGAGCCGCGTGATCCGAAACATCAGGGCGATCGCGGCGTGCTGATGTGCTTCGACGAAAAGGACGGAAAGATTCTGTGGCAACTCGTCGTGCCGAAGCGCGAGGAGGATCGTTATCATGATTGGCCGAACGCTGGCATTTCCTCTCCCGCGACCGTCGAAAGCGATCGCGTTTACATCGTGAGTAGTCGCGGCGAATTAATGTGTCTCGATGCGCGCGGCATGGCGAACGGGAACGACGGCCCTTTCACGAACGAAGTCGCGCAGTTCACTCCCATGCCCGGCCCGTTCGAGGCGATGGACGAGGCGGCAATAGTGAAGATGCGCGAGACCGTTCGCGAGCCGGGTCCGCTGGACGCGGACATTGTCTGGTCGTTCGATCTCACGAAGGGCGCGGGCATCTGGTCACACGACGCGGCGCACAGTTCGATTCTGATTTACGGCAACCATCTTTACCTC
>JBBRBM010000251.1:0-7446 GCA_038205745.1 Verrucomicrobiota bacterium
GGGTAGGGCGTGGTGCGGCGGCGGAATGTATAGAGCGCGCGGCGATATTTGTTCGCGCCTTCTTCATCCTTCCACGGGAACGGCGCGTAGCTCGCGGGCGGTTGGAAAAGAAATGCTGGCGCGGGCGGTGTCACCGCACGGCCGCCGACTGTGGGGTTGAGCAATCCACTCGCGGCGAGCGCGATGTCGCGGACGATTTCGCCCTCGACGCGGAAACGCGAACCGCGTGCGAGCAGGCGATTGTAAGGATCGCGCTCGTAGGATTCCGGCGTCACGCGTGAGGATTGTTTGTAAGTCCCCGAGTTCACGATGAGGCGGTGAAGGTGTTTTACACTCCACTTCGTAGGAGTCGACGTGAGGGGACTCTGATCTTTTTGATTCGAGAGTCTCGTTACCTCGACTCCTACGGTCGGTTCCATGAACTCGCACGCCAGCCAGTCGAGCAACTCGGGATGCGACGGCGCCTGGCTTTGCATCCCGAAATCTTCCGGCGTCGCGACGAGGCCCGTGCCAAAATATTCCTGCCAAACACGATTCACGAACACACGCGCCGTCGTCGGTGATTTTGGATCGACGAGCCATTTCGCAAGCGTGAGTCGGGAGCCGTCTGCGTTCTTGGGTAAAGGATGCAGAAACGCCGGTGCGCCGGGTTGAACTTCCTTCGCGGGTTTCAACCAGTCACCGCGCCGCAACAGGTGTGTCTCTCGTGGTTCCTTGCGCGCGAGTAAAGTGAGCGAGCTTGCCGGCTCGGGCCATTCCTTGTGGAGCGCGGCGATCTTTTCGTTCGCGTCCTTCCACTCTGCGACCGTCGTGCGCCAATAGCTGAACACCGCCGCGACCTGCGCGGGCATGCGCTTCTCGCGCGCCACCGCGAAGATGTCGCGCACCTTTTTCGGAATGGGATCCGCCCTGAGATCGTTGGTCGCGGTCGTCACGCTCAGGCGGAAGCGACCGAGATTGTTGTTCATGTGATCGTCGCTGTTCCAGCCGCCGTGGTTCTGGTTCAGGCCGATGCGCCAGTAGGTTCCATTCGTGAAGCCCGCCGCCTTCTCGCACACGAACACCGCCTTGCGATCCTGATTCCGCAGACCCGGCCCGGCGTTGATGCCCCACGCGGTTTTCTCCTGTCCATCGAGGGCGAACTTCACCGGGCCGGTCACGCGGCTGTTGGTGGTCTTGTCGTCGAAATTCATTTCGAGCGGACGCTCGGGTTGATTGTAATCGCTCGTGACGCTGATGAATTTGATTTTGCCGTTGTTCGTCTTCGCATTCACGTCGGTCGTCTCGACTGTGAATTCGCTCAGGGCGCAGGTTCCATTGGAGGCGCGCCCCGGTCCCTCGAACGGAAGATTCGGATCGGTCAGCAATTCGAGACGGAACGCCGTCACGCCGCTCAAGTCGTTCGTGACCCGAAAGTATTGGATGAACTTCGTCGGCGCATAACCGGCCGCGAGCAGCGAGCCGTCCTGTTGTTCCAAATAACGCTGCGACTTGTCGCCTTCCTGAACGACGTTCGTCAGCACGATCCATTCGGGTTGATTGTTCTTCAGCGAATCTTCCCACGCAGCCATTTGCTGCTGCCAATCTGGCGCGCTCTTCTGGAGATCCTTCTCGGTGTTGGCGATTTGTTTCTTCAACTCGGAAAGCTTCTTCTGTTGCTCCGGCGAATACACGGCAGGCCGCGCCTCGTGATCGTTGTTCAGGTAAGCGAAGAGCCGGTAATATTCCTCGTGCGAAATCGGATCGAACTTGTGCGAGTGACATTGCGCGCACTGAATCGTGAGACCGAGCACAGCCTTGCCCACGCAATCCATGCGATCGAACAAGCCCTCCATGCGGAACTGCTCGGGATCGATCGCGCCTTCCATGTTCACCATCGAGTTGCGGAGGAAGCCAGTCGCGACGACCTGATCCTGCGTCGCATTCGGAAGTTGGTCGCCCGCGATTTGTTCGATGATGAACTGGTTGTAAGGCAGGTCGCGATTGAATGCGTTCACGACGTAATCGCGATACGGCCAGACTTCGCGCGACATGTCTTTCTCGTAGCCATCACTGTCGGCGTAGCGCGCGGCGTCGAGCCAATGACGTCCCCAACGCTCGCCGTAGTGAGGCGAAGCGAGGAGTTGCTCGACCACTTTTTCGTAAGCGCTCCTGCTTGTGTCCGCGAGAAACGCATCGACTTCCTGAATCGTCGGCGGCAGGCCGGTGAGGTCGAGGTGCAGGCGGCGGAGGAGGGTGGTTTTGTCAGCGGCGGGGGATAGGGAAAGTTTTTCAGCTTCCAGGCGCGCGAGAACGAAAGCGTCGATGGGGTTTGAGTAATCAGTAATCAGTGAATCAGTAATCAGTGAATCAGTCTTCGCGCGCGGCAACTGATTACCGATCACTGACCTACTGATTACTGATTTACTGATCACTGGCACCCCCGGCTTCACCGGTGCCTTGAACGCCCAATGCTGCGCCGGGTCTTTCTCGCTCGCGATTTTCTCCGGCATCTTCGCCCCTTGATCGATCCACGCGCGCAGGATGCCAACTTGCTCCGCACTGAGCCGCTCGCCCTTCTTCGGCATCTTCAATTCGGGATCGACGTGCGCGACGGCCTGAATCAACAAGCTCTCGGCACTTTTGCCGGGGACGATGTCGTGGCCGCGCTCGCCACCTTTCAGCGCCGCTTCGCGTTGGTCGAGGCGCAAACCGGATTCCGTGCGCTTCGATCCGTGGCAATTCCAGCACGTCGCTTCGAAGATGGGCTGAACGTCCTTCGTGAAATCAATCGCGCGCATCGCAGGCGCGGGGAGCGTCGAAGTGTCAACGGTTGCCGCCACAGCAATGCTCGCGGCCAAAGCCATCACGCTGAATGAAATTAACGTTTGCATCTCTACCAAGTCCCGGGATTCGACGAATACTCACGTATGACGCACCACACGTCAGCGAAATTCTTCTGAAGGTGACTTCGTGTGCGATCCGCGACGCTGCGTCCCAGGCGAAGCGCGTCTGGGAGCACACGCGCCCTCGCGTGTTCCGATCGGCGCCCTCGCCGGTCGGGATGGGGTGCAGACCGATTCACGCGCTGTCGTCTTGCCGCCGTTTTCCGCGAGGGCGCGTGTGATCCCCGTTCTGCTGCGCGCATTCGCGCGCTCGATTCGCGCTCGACAACTTCGCTTCCGCTTCTTAAGACCTCGCGCGAAACCAACAAAGGCAAACACATGAGTTCTACTTACGTTCCAATGATCAGCTCCGGTGTCGCCGGTCCGCTCGGCGTCCTTCATCTCCCGCGGCTCTGGCTCAAATCCTCACTCGAAGCTTGTGGCAAACTTGCCGGCGGCTATCCCGGCTGCGGCAAGGGCTACGACCAAATGGTCATCGACGGTCTCGGCCTCCAGCGCGACGCCGTGCTCGCTTTCATCAAAGACAAGAAGCCGACGTATCCGCAGTTCGAGGCGTGGATTCGCCAGCAGGCCGGCGTGAAGCTCGACAAAGCGTCCATCGATAAACTCAACAGCGCCATCCGTGGCTACATGCACGCGGACGACGTGCGCAAAAGTATTCTCGGCGCCAATGGATTGCCCGATGACGCGACGGCCCCGCGCGATGCCGTGAACCTGAACAACCTCGACGACTGGAAGGAATTCCACGACGCAGTGCTGCGTTGAGCCAAAGAATTGATTTTGAATCGAGCGCCGTTTCCTGTGAGAGGGGACGGCGCTTTTGATTTTAATAGCGGCAGACTTTCTGCTGGCACTTGAGCGTTTCACGTTCAAGTGGCTCCTCAACGCAGCCGCTACATCTCCAGCATGAATGGAAGAAAAACGTGGCCGGTATTGCTCTTATTTTTCTGCTCGGGAGCGACCGCGCTGATCTACGAGGTGATCTGGTCGAAATATCTCTCGCAGATGTTCGGCAGCACGATTTACGCGCAAACGGTCGTCCTCGCCGTATTCATGGGCGGCCTCGCGCTCGGCAATCGTTGGTTCGGCGCCCGGGCCGATCGTCTGCCGAAGACGGTGCGCACTTACGGTCACATCGAGCTGGCCATCGGACTCTACGCCTTTTTCTTTCCCAATCTTTTTGCGCTGGCGGATGCGGTGTTCGTGCGTGTCGGCGGAGCGGTTCTGGAACACAGCTTCGTGCTCTTGCTCATCAAGGGCGTTCTGAGCCTGGCGCTGTTGATCGTTCCCACTGTGTTAATGGGCGGCACGCTTCCCTTGCTCGCGGCGTTTCTGCAACGGACTTCACTGGATGCCGGGCGGAAATCGGCGCGGTTCTATTCCGTTAACAGTCTGGGTGCCGTGTTCGGTTCCGCCGTCGCCGGATTTTATCTTGTGCAGAATTGGGGAATGGTGGTGTCCCTGCAACTGAGCGCGATGGCCAATCTATGCATCGCCGCCGCCGCAATCCTTCTCAGCAACCGGATCGAGTCGAATGCATCGGCACCGGAAGCACACGCGCCTGAGCAGGAACCCTCTGCCGAGGCGAATGCCACTTTCAAATGGGCGTGCCTGTTCGTTTCTCTGACCGGCGGCATTTCCATGGGACTCGAAGTCCTCGCGTCGCGGTCGATGGCGCTGCTGTTTGGGTCCTCGTTGCAATCATTCGCCATCGTGTTGATCTCGTTCATTCTGGGAATCGGCCTTGGCAGTGCGGCCGTTGCCTCGCCGCGCCTTCGCCGATGGAACAGCACGAAAGCTGTGACGATTCTTCTGATCGCGGCGGCGCTGTGGATTGGTTTGCTCGTCTTCCGCATTGAATCGTGGGTGGATGTTTATCGCGTGCTGCGGAGCGGCCTGGCGCGCAGCACCATGGGATATGTGATGTATCAATTACTCGCCGCATCACTGGGAATGATCGTCCTCGGAGTTCCGGCGGCGATGATCGGTGCCGTGCTGCCACTGCTGATTCGCTCGGCGTCTGAGCATTCAGAAAAACTTGGGAAACAAGTTGGACGATTGCTGACTTGGAACACCATCGGCGCGGTGCTCGGTGTGTTGTTGACGGGTTTCGTCATCATGCCGCAGTTGGGTTTGCGCAACGCGTTTCTCTTCCTCGCGCTGGGTCTGGTTGCCACCGGACTGCTCGCATCCTGGCGGCAACATCACGCCACTTTGATCAAATGCTCCGCCTTCGTTGCCGCGCTGCTCGTCGTTTTCATGTGCGTGGGAAATGACGGCTGGCGCCACGTGATGAGTTCCGGTGTGTTTCGCGCCCGCGAAACCGAGGTGGACTACCGCGCCATGACGCTGCGCAAGAAACACATGAAGATCATCTTCTACGAAGATGCGCCGGACGCGACGGTGGATGTGGAACGCGGGGACGGAATCGGCGCTCCTGCTGATCTCGGCATGAGGCTCAATGGAAAGACCGATGCCTCATCGAAGGGCGACCTGTGCACGCAACTTCTCGTGGGCCACATTCCGATGGCGGCATGTCCGGACGCGAAGGACGTCTTCATCCTTGGCCTCGGCAGCGGCATCACGGGCGGAGCGATTCTCGGGCATCCCATTGAGCACCTCACGATCGCGGAAAATTGCGAGCCGGTGATTCGCGCGGCCAAATTCTTCGAGCCATGGAATCGTGGTGTGTTGACCAACCCGATCACGCGCATCTGGACCGAGGATGCGCGCACAATCCTGAAGCTCAGCCCGAAGAAATACGACGTCATCATCACGCAGCCCTCGAATCCATGGATGGCCGGCGTCGGCAGCGTTTTCAGTCGCGAGTATTACGAACTCGGCGCAAGCCGGCTGAAAGAGAACGGCATCATGGCGCAGTGGTTTCATGTCTATGACATGCACGACGGCATTGTGAATCTTGTGCTTCGCACCTTCGGCACCGTGTTTCCGAACATGGAAATCTGGGACTCCGGCAGCGGCGACCTGATCTTGCTCGGCTCCATGAAACCGTGGGCGAGTGACCCGGCGATCTACGGCCGTTTGTTCCAGCGGCAAATGCCGCACAAGGATTTTCAGTCAATCGGGATCACGTCGCCCGAGGCGTTGTGGGCGCGGCAACTCGCGTCACAGCGGACGGCTTTTGCGATTGCCGGCCCCGGACCGGTGCAATCCGATCTCTTCCCGATCATCGAGTACGAAGCGCCGCGCGCCTTCTACATCGGAGCCAAGACCAAAGATCTGGCCCGCTTCGACGAACGCACGTGGCAGTCCGAACTGGCGCCCATCGAGAAGCAACGTGCGCTGGCGAATCTGAGCGACGCGACCCTGAAACCGGTTTTCGCCGAATTCTCCACCATCAATGAAGATCTCTGGAGCCACTTCTGCTGGCGCTTCAACAAAGGCATCGGCGCCGCGGCGGAGTATCGCACCGACTGGCCGTGCGTGTTCAAGGCCCACGCAACTACGACCTCGAAACTCGATATTCCCCCCGATGCAAGTGAGCAGGTGAAGCAGTTGCTTGCCTCCGCCGATGGAATTCAAGGCGGCGGAAAGGCACGCGCACAAGGTATCGACACGATCATTTCGCTCCTCAAAAAGTATAATGCCGACTCCGACTGGTCTGTGCGCCACTTCGCCGGGATGGCCGCCAAAGCCAGCCTTGCCTCGGGCGACTTCGACCGCGCCAATCAGGTCCTCGCTGAAGCGCTGCGCCTCAGCCCGAATGATGTCGAGTTGACCTATCTGCGGCGAATCAGCGGACGCCCCTCGCCCAAACTGGTCGCGGCGGCGCGTGAGTGAAACGGCGCAGTTGCTACGCATCGCGCGCCACGCGATGCCGTGAACCTGAACAACCTCGACGATTGGAAGGAATTCCACGACGCGGTGTTGCGTTGAGCTTTGCTTTTCAAAGGCACCGGATCTGTTGCTCGCTCGTTTGACTCACTCGGGTGCCTTCTCTACTCTGCAGGCATGACCGCACTTGAAGAACGCCGCATCAAACCTTCCTGAAGAGTGCTGTCGTTGAAGTATTGGAAGAGAGGAATGACCTTCTTCGTGATGCGATCAGCGAAAGCCTCGAAGACATGGCGATTCTGAAGGCCATCCGGGAAGGCGAGAAATCCCGCCTGGCGAGCCGCAAAAAAATCTTCCAACGCCTCGCGAGCGCGGCGTGAACACTGCTTTCCGCGCATCCTTCGATGCTGACTTGGCTGAGATCACCGATGTGTCTCTGCTCCGGCGAATCAAGAAAGTGATCGAACAAGTCGAAGCCGCGCGAAGTTTTCAGGACATCCCGAACCTCAAACGTCTCGAAGCGAGCGGGAAATATTAGCGCATTCGTGTGGGTGATTACCGCGTCGGCTTCGTATTCGAGCAAGGCACGTCACCTTTGTGCGCTGTCTGAATCGCAAGGAGATTTACCGTATCCGTCCGGCCAAACCAGCTAGGCGGAAGGTGGGGATTGCGGCAGCGTTGGAGGCGTGAAATGTAAGCGCTCGCGCCTGGCTGAAGTTCAAATCCAATCCGCGTCCTATGCTCCCGCGTCAGGGCGGGCTGGCGG
>JBBRBM010000252.1:0-7424 GCA_038205745.1 Verrucomicrobiota bacterium
GGGACGTATTGCCGCGCCTGGGCCAGGCGACTACTGGAGAAGTTAAGCGCCTGACACCGCAAGCCTGGCATCGCACCCGCGCGTCGGCCGAATCGCCCGCCGCCTGACAACTCCTCACCTGGTTCCGCCGGACGGATACGACGCAACGCAAGACGACTTCTTCGAAGGAAGCGTCACAGCGGGTCTCTACGTCACGCGATGGCGAGAGCCGTTACGCCAATGGCGCGGTATCCTCTGCAGCGGCTTCATCCGCCTCGGTGATTACTGGCGCGATGGCTTGAAGTTTGTCGCCGCCATCGAGGTTGATCAGTTTGACGCCCTGGGTGTTGCGGCCGGCTTCGCGAATGTCGTTCACCGGCGTGCGCACCATCTGGCCGCCGACGGTGATGAGCATGATCTCGTCGCCATCCTTCACGCTGAGAGCGCCGACGACTGCGCCGGTCTTCTCATTGGTCTTCATGGTGATGATGCCTTTGCCGCCGCGAGATTGAGCGCGGTATTCGTCAAAGCCCGTGCGCTTGCCGATTCCATTTTCACCCGCGACCAGTAACGTTGCCTTGGGATCAACCACCGCGAGCGCAACGACGGAGTCGCCCTTGTCCACGTTGATGCCTCTCACGCCGGAGGCAGGACGCCCCATCGAACGCACGTCGGATTCGCTGAAGCGAATGCTCATGCCGTCATGCGTAATCAACACGACGTCATCGCCGGGGTCCTGGATCACGTCATTTTCAAGAATTGCTCCACGCGTGAGCTTTACCTCGATCAACGCGTCGCCCGGTTCAATGCCGATCGCGATGATGCCGCCCTTGCGCACGTTTCCAAAATCAGAGAGGGCAGTCTTCTTCACGGTGCCTTGACGCGTCGCGAAGAAGAGTTCGTTCTTCTGTTCCCAGGTTTGATCTTCCTTGTTCGGTCCGTACTTCGCCTGCACGCGAATGAGCGCCGCGACTTTTTCATCGGCGCGCAACTCGAGCAGATTCGCGATGCTGCGGCCTTTCGAGGCGCGGCCCATATCGGGAATCTCATGCACGCGCTCCACGTAAACGCGCCCACTGTCCGTGAAGAACATCAGGTAATCGTGCGTGCTGGCCGTGAAGAGATGCTCGACGAAATCCTTGTCGTCATCCGCCTGCGCCTCGCGGGTGGACATGCCAATAACGCCCTTGCCGCCCCGACGCTGAGAACGGTATTGGCTCACGTTTGTGCGCTTGATCAGGCCGTTGTGTGTGAGCGTGATGATCACGCCTTCATTCGCGATCAAATCCTCGATCGCCATCTCGCCTTCGTCGGGAACAATCTCGCAGACGCGCGGCGTGGCGTGCTTCGCCCGTATCTCCTGAAGCTCGGCCTTGATGATCGCCATCACGCGCGATTCTTTCGCGAGAATGTCCAGAAGGTCTTTGATGCGTTCTAGCAACTCGCCGTATTCGGCACGGACTTTGTCGATTTCCAGACCCGTCAGGCGATAGAGCTGAAGTTCAAGAATGGCATCGACCTGCCGCTCGGTCAGGGACCAACGGCCTTCGACGAGGCGTGATTCGAGGCGAACGAGAATTCCCCACTTCTCCACCAGTTGCCGCACCCACTCGAACGCGAGCAGCTTGATCTTCGCTTCCTCACGATTGCGCGATCCGCGAATGATGCGGATGAATTCGTCAAGATTGGAGAGCGCGGCAATGTAGCCTTCGAGAATCTCCGCCCGCTCCTCGGCCTTGCGCAGTTCGAATCGAGTGCGTCGCAGAATCACTTCGCGGCGATGCTCGATGTAGCACTGGATGATTTCCTTGAGATTCAGCGTCTTCGGCCGCCCGCGATCAATGGCGAGACAATTGACCGAGAACGTCACTTCGAGCTGCGTGTGTTTGTAGAGATTGTTGATGACCACCTTCGTGATCGCATCGCGCTTGAGCTCGATGACGAGGCGCGTGTTTTCGTCCGACTCATTCCGCATCGCCGAGATGTCGGTGATGATCTTCTCGTTGACGAGATCGGCGATCTGTTGTTCGAGGGCGGCGCGATTCACGTTGAATGGGATCGCCGTCACAACGAGTTGTTCGCGCCCGTTCTTGAGTTGTTCGATGCCGATCTTGCCGCGGATTCGCATGCTGCCGCGGCCGGTCGTGAAGTAATTCTTGATGCCTTCCACGCCGCAGATGGCGCCGCCAGTCGGGAAGTCCGCGCCTTTGATGAACTTCATCAATTCGGGAATCGTGATCTGCGGATTGTCGATCTGCGCGCAGATGCCATCGATCACTTCGCCGAGGTTGTGCGGCGCCATGTTCGTAGCCATGCCGACCGCGATGCCCGTGCCGCCGTTCACCAGCAGGTTTGGAAATGCCGCGGGCAAAACCGTAGGCTCGGTCAGACGCTCGTCGTAATTCGCGACGAAATCGACGGTGTCCTTCTCCATGTCCGTCATCAACGACGCGCCGAGCTGCGTGAGGCGCGCCTCGGTGTAACGCATCGCCGCCGGTGGATCGTTTTCGATGGAGCCGAAATTTCCTTTTCCGTCCACGAGCCGCTCGCGCATCACCCACGGCTGGGCCATGTGGACGAGCGTCGGGTAAATGACCGCTTCGCCGTGCGGATGGTAATTGCCCGAGGTGTCGCCGCAGATTTTCGCGCACTTCATGTGCTTGCGGCCGGGAAACAGATTCAACTGCTCCATCGCGTACAGAATGCGCCGCTGCGAGGGCTTCAAGCCGTCGCGCACGTCGGGCAGCGCGCGGGAAATGATCACCGACATCGAATAGTCGAGGAATGAGTTCTTGATCTCGTCGGCAACGTTAATCTTCGTGATCTTCTCGTGCGCGGCGAACAGCGGGATGCCAGTGATGGCGGATCGCGAGTCGGTGTTTTCCGGTGGCGTTTGGTTTGGATCTTTTTCGTCGGACATGGTTCAGAAAGTGTCGTTGGGCAATCGTTCGGGGAACAACGGAATTTTGAGTTGATGCCCCGCTGCTCGCATCCGGACATCCGTCGAGACGAGCGGGAAATCGTGACTGATGTCACAAGCCGCAATGTGAATCGCGTCGAGGGTTCGCAGCGGGATTTTCGGATGACATCGTTCCAACTGCTGGCGCGCTTTGTTCAGCGCACGAAGATCAAGGCGGTGCAGAACGAGCTGTTCGTCCTCAACCCATTCCTCAAACTGCAGCCAGGCCAGACGTCGGTCCCGTTCACTCAGCCTTCCAGCTCGCTCTTTCGCGAGCAACGCAGCAAAAACTTCTGTCACAGCCAATTCCGAAGACGAGAGCGACTGCCCCTTCGCCGCTTGATCGAAGAAGCTGCTGTCCGATTCCTCGGACAGCAGCTTCACGATGATACAAGAGTCGAGATACATTCTTACCAGCCGCGACCATCGCGATCTTCGCGAATGATTTCTTCCGCAGTCGGCCCGCCTGACCACTTCGGCATACGGGCCAGGTGCTTGGCGGCTCCTTGGAACACTTTGCGCGGCCGGGCCGCAGCGGCGACCAAGCGCGCCTTGGGCTTCCCATCCGAAGTGATGGTGAGCGTGTGCCCGGACGCCACCCAATCGAGCAACGCCGACAGGTGCGCTTTTGCATCCCGGACGGTCACCAGGCGATCACCCGAAAGCACTGCGGATTCACGCAGCACTGACGGTTCGCCCTGTTGCGACTTCGGGTAGACCAACGGCTTCTTTTCCTTCATGGCGCGCAATGTAGTCTCATGTGACCACACTCGTCAACTCTTCTTTTCAAACGTCGAGGTTCCGCACGTTGAGCGCGTTGTCTTCGATGAACTGGCGTCGCGGCTCGACTTCGTCACCCATCAGCTTCACGAACATCTCTTCCGCGTGAATGCCGTCGCCGAGATCGATCCTGAGCAACTTCCGTTTCTCGGGATTCATCGTGGTCTCGAAGAGTTCCTTCGCGTCCATTTCACCGAGACCTTTGAAGCGGTACATCTGGAGCCCCTTCTTGCCGACGGCTTTGATCGAACTCAGAATTTCGGGGATAGCGAACAGCGGCAGGACTTGCGCCCTTTCGCCTTCGCCTTCGATCAACTCGAACAATGGCTTATCCTGCGCCGCGTAATGTTCGATGCTCATGCCCTTCTTTGAAAGCTTGTCGATGATCTCCACCACTGCCTTGCTCTCGTGATGCAAGTCAGACGTGCGCGCACGGCGGATCGGGCCGTCACGGCGGCGATCGACGTCCTCGGTGCTAAACAAGTCAGGATCGGCAGCCTTGAAGTCATCGACCTCTGACTGCGTCGCGAAGTAATGCACTGTCTCCAGGTTGCCTTCGCGAACTTTGACCATGTGGGCGGGAAAGGCACCTTCGGTTGAACGCTTCTCCACGTAGTCGGCAAAATCGCCACCCAGCCTGCGGATGTACGTCGCGTGCTTGTCGAGCTCCTCGAGCAGTTCGAGAATTTCCTGCAACTGCTTCTGCGAAAACTCGCGGCCGTCGGCCAGATTCTTCAAACGCACTTCCTCGGTGCCAATCTGGATCAGAATGCGGTTCAACTGCACATCGTCGTCGATATAATCGGTGCGCTTCTTGCGCGTGATGCTGTAGAGCGGTGGCTGCGCGATATAGACGAATCCCTGCTTCACGAGCTGCGGCATCTGCCGGTAGAAAAACGTGAGCAGCAATGTGCGGATATGGGAACCGTCCACATCGGCATCGGTCATGATGATAATTTTGTGATAGCGCAACCGGTTTAAATCAAACGCGCCCTCTCCTTCGCCATCGCCGATGCCCGTGCCGATGGCCGTGATCATTGTCCGGATTTCCGTGTTCTGCAGCACCTTGTCGAGGCGCGCCTTCTCCACGTTGATAAGCTTGCCGCGAATCGGAAGGATCGCCTGGAAGCGACGATCGCGCCCTTGCTTTGCAGAGCCACCGGCGGAGTCACCCTCGACGATATAAAGCTCCGTGTTGACGGGATCACGATCGGAACAATCCGCCAGCTTGCCGGGCAAGCCGCCGCCGGTGAGCGCTGATTTGCGGACTGCTTCGCGGGCCTTGCGCGCGGCCTCGCGGGCACGCGCGGCGTTCAGCCCTTTTTCAATGATCTTCTTCGCGACTGCTGGAGTGCCGTCGAAGTACGCCATCAAGCCTTCGTAGCAGACTGTGCCAACGATGCTGTCCACTTCGGGTGACAAGAGCTTTACCTTCGTCTGTGACTCGAATTTCGGATCGCTGTGCTTCACCGAAACGACTGCGGTCAATCCTTCACGCACGTCATCACCCGTAATCTGCGGATCCTTCTCCTTCAGCAGATTGTTGGACTTCGCGTATTGATTGATCGCTCGCGTCAGTGCGCTGCGGAAGCCGCTCAGATGCGTGCCACCGTCCGGATTGTGGATCGTGTTCGTGTAACAGAGAACCTGGTCGTTGTAGCTGTCGTTGTATTGCAGCACGACGTCCACGTGGACTTCGACTTCCTTCTCCGAGGTTTCGAGCTTGGTTTCTTTCGAGAACGCAATGGCCTTCGGGTGCAGCACTTCCTTGTTCGTGTTGAGTTGCTTCACGAATTCCACAATGCCATCCTTGTAGAAATATCGTTCCTGTTTCGCTTCAGGTGAACGCTCGTCCATGAACGTGATTTCCAAACCGGAGTTCAGAAAAGCGAGCTCGCGCAACCGCTGCATGATGCGATCGGACTTGAACTCTGTGGTGTCACGAAAAATTTCCGGATCAGGTTTGAAGCTGATCAAGGTTCCGGTGCCCGTCGCCTTGCCGATGATTTCAAGCTTCTTGATCGTCTTCCCACGCTCGAACTCCATGTGATAGACCGAACCATTGCGCGACACCTCCACTTCAAACCATTCGCTCACTGCGTTGACGCACTTCGCGCCGACGCCGTGCGTGCCACCAGAAAACTTGTAGCCGCCCTGACCGTATTTTCCGCCCGAGTGCAACGTCGTGAGAACCATCTCGACGCCAGGAATTCCGTACTGCGGATGGATGTCCACTGGGATGCCTCGACCGTTATCACGAATGCTCATTGAGCCATCGACGTGAATCGCCACGTGAATCTTGTCGCACTTCCCCGCGAGATGCTCGTCCACCGAGTTGTCGAGCACCTCTGACACGCAATGGTGCAGGGCGCGCTCGTCCGTGCCGCCGATGTACATCCCAGGCTTCTTGCGGACAGCTTCAAGCCCCTCCAGTTTGCCTAGTTTGGAGGAGTCGTAACTCTCGACGGCGGGCGCTTCAATTGCTTGTTCGATCTCTGTCTTTTCCGACATAAATTTGCTTCCGAAATGCGGCTGAAAACCGTCGGAATTTGCTCCCAAAATATTACGGAAAATCAACGCATCAACACAACTGGTTTCTCCCCTTTTTTCCACCTCGAAAACGCAATTAGTTGGGCCGGGCCAAAAGCCTCAGCCAAACATCTTGCGGTTTGCGGAAAAACTGAAAGTTGCGGGTTGCGTTCACGGAAATCGTGACACGGAACGGACGAAAACCACTCAAAGCTCGCGCGAGCTTTTGGCGCTAATTCCTGTCCGCTTTGGCGGTCACTCCCATCGTCACAGTTCCCTCCATGCCAACGGGTGGATGGAGCATCGGAGGAAACGCTCGTTGCCAGGCTGGGGCGGTGCTCACGGAAACCGGCGGGGCATCGCTCCGCTGCGCACTTCCGATGACACGAAACTGGTGTGCGGTCGCCGCGTGGAATGCTGGCGGGAGAGTCGCCTTCAGCGTCACGTTCGTCGCGCCTTAGGGTATGACGTGGTTTGTCAGGGTGAGTTCAGGCAGGTCCGGTATGGAGATCGCAATCGGACCTTTGTAGTTGCCCCGAGCGCAATTCACCTTTAACTCAAAACTTCCACTTACAGGCGCTTCGACTTTTTCCGAATCAAGCGAGAGCGTGAACCCCGCTGCCTCAGTCGCTTCGACGCCGCAGAACGCTGCCGATCCAAATGCTCCCGTCGCCTCACGCACGACCAGTCGATATTCGCCGGAGTCGGCAAACACGTGCGTCACCACGCCTTCATCCGCCGCACTTACATTCGACTTCGCGAGCAACTCGCCCTTCGCATTCTCAACCCGCAGCATCACGTCGCACCCCGCGCCAACGCTTCGGGTGCGTGTATGAAAGGTGATCTGCTGGTTCGCCTTGGCCGTAAATTGGAACACGTCGGCATCATTCGTCGTTTCGAATCGTCCGTTGATCCCGCACGGCAGCGCGATGTGCGTGGCCCACTTCGCTGTGTTGTGCGGCTCGCGCTCGATGACTTGCGGCAGCGAACTCGCGATACGTTTTGTTATGACCAAAGGGTTCCCACCGATGCGCAGGTTCCAAAAATAATCCCGCCCGCCGCCGTAATTCACGTCCCGCAATTCGATGAAATATTCGCCGCCTTCCGGCGCCGTGAACGTGAGAGTGCTGTCTCCGCGAATTCCCGGCGCATCGTCGTTCGATGTCACCTCTCGCCC
>JBBRBM010000253.1:0-7313 GCA_038205745.1 Verrucomicrobiota bacterium
ATTGGGCTCGACGCGAGCGCGGGCACGGCGCGCAGGCGGTCGAGGCCATTATTCCCTCGGGAACTGTCGCGACCGTGGTGGTCACCGGCCACGGCTTCACCGCGAGTGATCGCATCATGATCTCCGGCGCGGACCAGCCGCAATACAACGGCATTTTCACCCTCAGTGCCGTGGGCCCGAGCACGTTCAGTATCAACTTGCCGGGCGTTCCATCAGGCCCTGGCACCGGGCCAATCATCGCGCGACACGTCATTGACAATGGCGCCTCCGGCTGGTCGTGGTTCTCGGGGCCGGATGGTTTCGGCAGTTCGCTCGAATTGGTGAATCCAGTTCTGCCAAACACAGCCGGGCAAAACTGGCTCGCGAGCACCAACGTTGGCGGGACGCCCGGGCAGGCGAATACGGTCGCTTCAGCGAATATCGCTCCGCTGATTCTAAATCCGTCACATTTCCCGGCCATTCCATCTTCAACCACGCCCGTGAGCATCACGGCGCGTGTTCGCGACGAATCACCTGCGGGAGTTTCGAGCGTTACGCTGTTCTTTCGCGATCACACGTTCTCGTTCCCCGGCGGTTTCCTCAGCACCAACATGTTTGATGATGGCGCTCACGGAGATGGGCTCAGCGGCGACGGCGTTTACGGTGTGACGTTGCCGGCGTTGAACGACGGCACGGTGATTGAATTCTACATCCAAGCCACGGACACGAGCGCTCTGTCACGCACCTGGCCCGCGCCGACATGGGACACGAACAACGCCTTCGGCCAGCTTGCCAATGCGCTCTATCAGGTCAGCAACGAATCGATCACCAATCTCATGCCGGCCGTGCGTGTCATCATGACGGGCACCGAGCGCAGTGTGTTCCCACCGTCCGATCGCAACAGCGATGCTGAGGCAAACAACACATTCATCGTGACCGACGGCACGGGAACCGAAGTGCGTTACCTCGCCGGCGTGCGTGTTCGCGGCGCGGGCTCGCGTTTTCGCACTCCGCCAAACAATCGCGTGAACATTCCCAACGACAATCGTTGGAACGGAATGCAGGCGGTGAATCTCAATGGCCAGTTCGTCCACGCGCAATTGATGGGCGCGGCGGTTGCGGGAAAAGCAGGCGTCGCCGCATCGCCGGCGCACGTGATTCAGTATCGCATCAACGGCGTGAATCCCGCGCCGATCGTCGCGCCGGTGAATGGCAGCGGCAATGGCGCGGGCTATGGCGCGTTTCTTTTGGTTGACCCGGTGAATGGCGATCTCGCTGAGACGCTGTTCCCGGAAGATGGCGACGGCAACGTGTATCGCGCATCAAGCGGAAATCACACGGCGCAGTTCCATTACACGACCAACCCGGACCAGTTAATCGCCAACGGTTATGTCAAAGCTTCAAACGGAACTGAGAACGACTGGACCGACATGATCGCGCTGACGTACGCGTTTTCGTCCGCCGGTTCCGACGCCGAATATTTCGCCGCGATGAGCACGAACGTGAACGTTGAGGCATGGATGCGTTACTTCGCGCTGGGCTCGTTGCTGAATTACGGCGAGACATCGCTCTTCAATGGCCGCGGCGACGACTATGCACTTTATCGCGGCCTGCTCGATCCTCGTTTCATTCCGATCGCCCACGACTTCGACACGGTGTTCGGCCAGGGCGACTCGATCGACACCGGCGGCGGCTATTATCCGCTGCGCACCAACGCATCGCCGTTCATCATGATCAATCCGCCGAACACCGGACCTGGAAACGTGCCGAACGTGACGGCGCTCCGGCGCTTCATGACGAACGAGCAGTTCGCGCCGGTGTTCTTTCGCGAGCTGAAGGAACTCGCGGAGACAGTATTCGCGCCTTCATACCTCAGTCCGTTGTTCGATCAACTGCTCGCGAACTGGGGCAACGGCCCGACGCTCACGACGATTCAGCAGATGAAAACACACGCGCAGAATCGTCGAGCCAACGTGCTTGCACAGATTCCGCTCACGCTGACCATCAGCACCACGCTCGGTACCTCGAACGGTTTTTTCTATACCACGACGCCGGGCGTGACGTTGTTCGGCCAGTCGCACGCGATCGATACACGACGCGTGCTGGTGAACGGCGTGGCGGCGACGCGTTCCCCATGGGAAGCGAGATGGACCAACACGGTTTCGTTGCTGCCCGGCATCAATCGCGTGCTCGTGCAATCGCTGGATAGCAACATCGTCGAGTTCGCCCGGCAGACGATCGACATCTGGTACGACGACGGAACAACGACCAGTGTCAGCGGCACGGTCGCAAGTGACGCGGTCTGGAACGCGGCGGCAGGCCCGTATCAGGTGACCGGAAGCGTGACGGTAAATTCCGGTGCGACGCTGACGATTCAAGCAGGCACGACCGTTTTCCTCGCCGCCGGTGTGAACATCACTGTGGCGAGCGGCGGGCGCCTGATCGCGCCAGGCACTGACACGGCGCGCATTCGTTTCACTTCCGCGCCCGGCTCCGGCACGCGCTGGGGCGGCATCGTAATCAACGGCAGTGCGGGATCGCCTGAATCGCGCATCACTTACGCGCACATTGAAGGCAACAACAATTCTGCGATCGACGTGAACGGCGGCGAAGCGTTCCTCGACAATCTGACGTTTGGTGCGCGCGACCGGCGTTACATCGATTTGGACGGTGCGTCATTCGTGGTCCAGAACTGCGTGTTCCCTGCGCCCACCGCGTCGCTGGAACCGGTGCATGGCACGGCCGGCATTCGCGCAGGGGGACACGGCATCGTGCGGCGCAATTTCTGGGGGCGCATCAACGGCTACAACGACGCGTTCGACTTCACCGGCGGCAATCGTCCCGGCCCGATCCTTCAAGTCATCAACAACGTTTTCGTGGGCAGTGATGACGACTTGCTGGATCTCGACGGCACAGATGCGTGGGTCGAGGGAAACATTTTCATGCACGTGCATCGCTTCGGCTCACCGGATTCCGCGAGCGCGGTCAGCGGCGGCAACGACAGCGGACAAACGTCGGAGATCACTGTCGTTGGCAATTTGTTCTACGACGTGGACCAGGCCGCGAATGCGAAGCAGGGCAACTTCTACACGATGGTGAACAACACCATCGTGAGCCAGAACAACGTGGGCAGCCAGGATGCGCAGACGGCGGTCGTGATTCTCGCAGACGATGGGACGACGGAAGGCGCTGGAATGTGGCTGGAAGGGAACATCATTTCACAGGCGGTCGCGCTGACTCGCAACGTGACGGCGGCGTTAGTGACTTACACGAACAACCTGTTCCATCAAGTCGGCGGCCCGGCGTGGAGCGGGCCGGGCGGGAATAATCAAACGGCTGATCCGTTATTCGTTCACACGCCGGTGTTGAGCGGGACCACGAACTTCCAATCGTGGGCGGAAGCGCAGGTGATGCGCAGTTGGCTGTCGTTGCGCGAAGGTTCGCCGGCGAACGAGTCGGGTCCGATTGGCCGCGATCGCGGCGGCGTAATTCCATTTGGCGCGGCGGTGAGCGGCGAACCCACGGGCACGACACCGTTGAACGCGGCGACGTTGAACGTGGGCGTGTTGCGTTCGGGGCCAGGGTTTCCGAATGGCTCGGGTTTCACGCATTACAAGTGGCGGCTCGATGGCGGACCGTGGAGCGTCGAGACGCCGACGAGCACACCGATTTCGCTCAACGCATTGAGCGCGGGCGCGCATCGCGTTGAAGTGACGGGCAAAAACGACGCGGGATTTTACCAGGACGATTCGATCTTTGGCTCCGATGCGGCGGTAACAACGTCGCGCACGTGGGTTGTCGCCCCGGGCGGTTCTGCGGTGCGTATTAACGAAGTGCTCGCGGCGAACAACGGCGCGTTTATTCACGTGACCACGACGCCGGACGCGATCGAGCTCTACAACTCAAGCGATGCGACGGTGACCTTGACTGGCATGAGGCTGAGCGATGAACTCGACAATCCAGACAAGTTCATCTTCCCGATTGGCGCCAGCATTTTGCCGCGCAGTTATCTTGTCGTGTTTGCGAACAATCCCGACGGCACGCCGGGTTATCATCTTGGCTTCGGCCTCAATCAGGCCGGCGACGCGCTTTATCTCTTCAATTCGCCAGCGGTCGGCGGCGCGCTCGTTGATTCTGTTTCGTTTGGAGTGCAGCTCACGGATTTGTCGGTCGGGCGAATGGATGACGGCACGTGGACGCTCACGTTGCCGACTCTTGGCGCAAGAAATCAAGGCGCGCCGCTGGGTGATCCATCGACGTTGCGCATCAATGAGTGGCTGGCGCTGGCGCAACCGCCTTACGAACACGATTTCGTGGAGCTGTATAATGGCGACTCGCGGCCGGTGAATCTGGGCGGTTTGTTCTTCACCGACAATCTTCTCGGCTGGCCGACGCGTCACCAGATGCCCGCGCTGACATTCATGGCGGGCAACAGTTACTTGCAGTTGATCGCCGATGGCGACGCGAATCAGGGCGCGGATCATTTGAATTTTTCTCTCACGGCGGATGACGGGTTGATCGCGCTGTTGCGGCCTGATCTGACGGTGATTGACTCGGTGGTGTATCAGCCGCCGCAACCGAACATCGCGCAAGGTCGCAGCCCGAATGGGGGCACGAACATCGTGTTCCTGAATCCGCCGACGCCGGGTTTGCCGAACCCGGATGTGACGGCGCCAGTGCCGTTTGGTGGCGGATTAGTGATCAACGAATTATTGGCGGCGAACAGTGGTGTGCCGGAGACGGACGGGCGCACGCCGGATTGGGTGGAACTTTACAACGGAACGTTGAGCGCGATCGATCTCATGAATTTCAGTTTCCGTGATTTGCAGGTGCGGCAATTTGTGTTCTCGAACAGCACGGTGATTGCCGCGGGAGGATATGTGCGCGTGTTGTTCGATGAAGGGCGTCCTGCGACGAATAATAACACCGGCTTCGGCCTGCGCGCGAGCGGTGGGGCGTTGTCGCTTTTCAACAGCCCGGCGAATGGCGGTGGACCGGTGAGCACAATCGTGTGGGGGATTCAAACGGCGAATCTTTCGATCGGGCGCGTGCCGAGCGGAAGTTCGAATTGGGTGTTGAACACGCCCACACCGGATGCGGCGAACACGGCGGTGCCCGCGCTGGGCAGTGTTCTCAATCTCAAGGTGAACGAATGGATGGCGTCGCCTGCGAGTGGCGATGATTGGTTTGAGATTTATAATCCGAATCCGTTGCCGGTCGCGCTGGGGGGATTGTATTTGAGCGATAGCACGGCGAATCGGACGAAGCATCCGATCGCGCCGCTGTCGTTCATCGGGACGGGCACGAATGCGTATCTGCAATTCGTGGCGGACGGCATCACGGGCAATGGAGCGGACCACGTCGGTTTCTCGCTGAACGGCGATGGCGAAGCAGTCGCAATCTCGACGACAAATGGCGCATTGATCGATGGCATCGGTTTTCCATTGCAGGTGCCCGGGGTTTCGCAGGGACGTTTCCCTGATGGCGCTCCGACGACGAATTCATTCCCCGGCACTGCTTCGCCCGGCGCGCCAAACTGGCGCCGGCTTGCAACAGTGGCGATCAACGAAGTGCTCACGCACACCGACGAACCGTTCGAAGACGCGATCGAGCTGCGCAATCTGACGCCCGCGGCGATCAACGTGAGCGGATGGTGGTTGAGCGATGACGATTCGGAACTGCGCAAATACCAGATTCCGTCGCCGACGATCATCCCGGCAAACGGCTTCGTGGTGTTCTACGAGGACGTGTTCACGAATGCCCAGCTCGCCGCGATTCCATTCGGGCTCAGCTCGGGCGGTGATGAAGTGGTGCTGTCGGTGTCGAGCAACAACGTGCTCACCGGCTTCCGCGCGCGCGTGGATTTTGGCGCCGCAGCGAATGGCGTTTCGTTCGGACGTTACGTGACGAGCGACGGGCGCGACGAGTTCGTGCCGATGAGCTCGCGCACGTTTGGTGTGGACGATCCAGGTAATGTGGGCGAATTCCGTCTCGGCAGCGGCAAGACGAATTCGTATCCCAAAGTGGGGCCGATCGTGATCAGCGAGATCATGTATCACCCGCCCGACATCGGCACGAACGACAACACACTCGATGAATTTATCGAACTGCGAAACGTCACCACGGCCACGGTGCCGCTATATGATTTGAACTTTCCGTCGAACACGTGGCGCTTGCGCAATGCGGTCGACTTCGATTTTCCTGCGGGCACATCGATCCCTGCTGGCGGCACATTGCTGGTGGTGAGTTTTGATACCAACAACACAGCGGCGCTCGCAGCGTTTCGAAGCAAGTATCAACTCACGATGTCGCAGCCGATCGTGGGGCCCTACTCCGGCAAACTGGCCAACGATACCGACGACATCGAACTGCGACGTCCCGATGCGCCGAATAGCAACAGCGTGCCGTCACTGCTTGTCGAGCGCGTGCGATACGCTGACCTCGCCCCGTGGCCTGCGAGCGCGGATGGCAGCGGCTTCTCGTTGCATCGCCTCTCGTCCACGGGTTTCGGGAATGATCCAACAAACTGGCTTGCCGCCGCGCCGACGCCCGGCCCCGTCAACGAATCGCAAGACACTGACGGCGATGGAATGTCGGACGCGTGGGAAACGAGTTACAGCTTTGATCCTCTCAATCCTTTCGATGCGGATCTCGACTCGGACGGCGATGGATTGACGAATCTTCAGGAGTTCATGCTCGGCACGAACCCGCGCAATGCCGCGAGCGGACTGCGTCTGGAGATTGCTGCCGCTGGCGGCGGAAACCTCATGCTCAGCTTCAATGCGATTTCCAACTTTACTTTTTCAGTGGTGCAAGGCGAGGGAGTGAGTGGCCCCTGGCAACTCTTGCAAGCGGTTCCTGCATCGCCGACGAACCGAGTCGTGCAAGTGCCGATTACTAACTCGGGCGCGAAACAATTCTTCCGCGTGGCGCTTGGAAATATTTCATCAAGCGCACCGGCCATCGAATCGATCGCACCCGCGGGACCTGGCTCGGTGCTACTGAGAATTCAGGCGCCGGCAAATCGCAGTTGCAGCGTCGTGTTCGCGCCGACGCTCGGAGCCACGTGGACAGCGATTACCAACTTCCCATCGGCCCCGACGAACCGGACGATTATGACGAGCGTTTCCGCACCGGGAACGTCCGGCTTCTATCGAATCGCTTCCCCGTAGCGTTGGAGGAAGACCAATTGAAGAACACTTTTGCACCCAGCGCCGAGTTGCAGGGTGTTTCGGCGGCAAATTCAAGCGCAAGTCCTTGCCGTCCAAACCGGCGACAGATACGCTAAGGCTGTTCAATGAACCCGGCCCCATAGCTCAAATGGATAGAGCTCG
>JBBRBM010000254.1:0-7312 GCA_038205745.1 Verrucomicrobiota bacterium
GTGGATCGCCTTCAAGGTGCTCGCGGCCGGGGCCATCCCACCCCGGTCGGGTTTCCAATACGCGTTCGAGAATGGAGCGGACTTCATTGCGGTGGGCATGTTCGACTTCGAAGTGAACGAGGATTTGCAGGCATTCCAGAAAGCTCTCGCTGCCGCTGAGCAACGCGAACGTTCCTGGCATGGGTGAGGAACGCCGTGGCAGCACAGTTGGGCTGGAACGAAGGCCAATTCAGTACCACGGACGCCGAGTCGATTGGCGGGCTGCCGGTGCTGTTCGAGAGAGCCGCCACGCTCTCGTTTCACGCGGAACCGAACGCAGTCATGCTGGTCACACTTCAGTCGCAATAGAATTCAGAACAACTCCATCCACCATGCAATTCATGCTGAAACACCCAATGCGAATTTGCTTAACCCTGACTTCCGCGCAGTGTCGCCAGCCCCGTTCCGCGATGCGTCGGAATTCTTGCCGTGGCTTCCTTGCCCTCGCCGCCTGCCTGCTCCTGAACCTCGCCGCCCAGGAACAGGACGCTGCGCCTGCCGACCGCAACGCCATCAACACCAAAGCACGTCCCGGCGGCATGATGGCGGATTCCCCGGTGACGTTTCCCAAACAAGGCGCGTTGCCCGCCAAGTTTCCGCCGGACGTGAAGGAGCGCGTCGAGCCGGCGGAAAAGGACTATTACATTTTCAGCACGCCGTGCCGTTCGCTGGCTCAGATCGCGGCGATTCAAAAGGACATGCCGCCCGGTCAGTTCACTCCGCCACCGCCGGACTGGACGCATCTCCGGCGCACGCGCCGCATTCTCACCGAAGGCGGCGACCTGCGCCTGCTCGCGCTTGGCGACAGCATCGTCAACGACACCATGCGCTCCGGTTGGGTCGCGAAATTGCAGGAGGCATACCCAAAGGCGCGCATCGAGGCGACGGTCTATGTGCGCGGCGGCGGCGGCTGTCAGCATTACCGCGAGGAATGCCGCGTGGCGAAATACATTCTGCCGTGGAAACCCAACCTGGTTTACATCGGCGGCATCAGCCAGAAGAACGTGGAGAGCATTCGCGAAGTCATTCTCCAATTGCGCGCTGCGTTGCCGGACGTGGAAATCCTCCTCGCCACCGGCACGTTTGGCACAGCCGACCCGCGCGATCCCGCTGCGCTCGCCACGGCGCCGCACTCCGGCACCGGCGCTTACGGGCAGGCGCTCAAGGCACTGGCCGCCGAGCAACGCTGCGCGTATCTCGACATGACCGGGCCGTGGGCGGAATACATCCGCTCCTCGAAACTGCATCCGCACGTCTTCTATCGCGACGTGGTCCACGCCAACGAGTATGGCGAACAAATCCTGGCCAAGATCATGATGGCGTTCTGGGCGCCGGCGACGAAGAACCAAGCCAGCACCCAGAAACCAGCCGAGGCGACCGCTCCATCGCCCGCACCATTGCCACAGCACTCGCTGAATCCACCAGTGAAGTTGCCGGACGCGACTGAGTTCACCACTTGGGAAGCGCCGACAAAATTTGCGCGTACCTACTTCGTCAATGCATCGCACCCGCGCGCGGCGGATACGAATCCCGGCACCGTGGCGCGGCCTTTCGTCACGGTCAATCGCGCGGCCCAGGTGCTGCAACCCGGCGAGCGCGTCGTTGTCGGGCCGGGCATCTACCGCGAGCGAATTCGACCGGCGCGCGGCGGCGCCAGTCCGACGAAAATGATCAGCTACGAAGCCGAGCCGGGGGCGCAGGTCGTCTTGCGTGGGTCGCGAGTGTTCACCGGAAATTGGACCCGCATCCAAGGGGCGCAATCCAATCTTTGGTCCGCCCGTCTCGACGAGAAACTCTTCGACGGCTACCAACCTTTTGCGCTGCCCAATGTCACTGAGGAACAATTCAAGTCCATGGACTGGGCACAGCCGCAGCGCGGCAAGGTGCCGTTCACGCTGGTGCGAGGGATGGTGTTCCAGGATGGCCGGCGGCTGACGCAAGTGGCGGAACCGGGCGCGCTGGCCACGAACGTCGGCGCGTTCTGGGTGGACCGCACCAACCAAGTGCTTCACGCGCGGTTCTTCAGTGACGACGATCCGGTCCGCGCGCAGATCGAAGTGACCACGCAGGACACGGTCTTCGCTCCGGACCAGTACGGGCTGGGTTTCATTCGCGTGAAGGGCTTTGTGGTTGAGCACGCCGCCGGACCGTTTCCGTGGGAGCAGGTTGGCGCGATTTCCACCACGCGTGGTCATCACTGGATCATTGAGGACTGCACGGTGCGTCAGGTGAACGGCGTAGGTCTCGACCTCGGCATCCAGCATCCGCGCTGGCCGCAACCGCCGCAGATCGGCTTCCACATCGTCTGTCGCAACGTCGTCACGGACTGCGGCATCTGCGGCATTTGCGGACTCGGTCCCGGACGCGGACGTGAGTTCGGCCTGCTCATCGAGGACAATGTCGTGATGCGCAATGCCTGGCACGACGCCGAATTGCTCTGGGAAACCGGCGGCATCAAGACGCACTGCAACGTGCGCTGTCTCATCCGTCGCAACCTCGTCACCGACACCGCACACGGTTCCGGCATATGGATGGATTGGGACAACCGCTACTCGCGTTGCTGCCAGAACATCGTCCTCAACAGCCACACGAAGAATGGCGGCATCTTCGTTGAGGCTTCCACGGTGCCGAATCTGGTGGATCACAACATTGTCTGGGACACCAAGGGCCACGGCATCTACGAGCACGATTCCCGCCGACAAATCTTCGCCAACAACCTGGTCGGGCGCAGCAGTGGCGAGGCGTTCCATCTGCACGGGAAGATCACTGACCGCCGCGTGGGCAACGAACCGATGACCTACGGCGAACACTACGTCGCGAACAACCTCATCGTGGGCAACGCCAAAGCAGACGAGTTTCGCGGTGAGCCGACCTTTGTGACCAATCACGTCATGCTCGCGGGCGGTCTCCGGCTGGACCGGGAAAGCTTCGAGCTCCGCATCGACGAAGCTCTGGCTCTGGAGCGCGAACCTGCTGTCGTCGCTCCCGTGCGGCGCGATTTCTTCGATGTCGAACGCAGCCAGACTTCCTCGGCCGTCGGACCGTTTGCCGCCACCCCGACCAAAGGCAGCACTGTTCGCTTGTGGCGCGGCCCCGCGCCGGCCGATACCGAGGCGTGGCTCGGCGAGCGGTTGGAGGCGCTTCAGGATCTGAAGTTCGGCTTCATGATGCACTGGGCGCCTTACAGCCAATGGGGCTGCATCGAATCGTGGCCGCTGGTCGAGGAGGACAAGTTCGGGCGGCCCGACGACTTGAAGGCGTGGACCGAGCGCGGCAAGGACATGCAGCGGTTCACGCGTGATTACTGGGCGCTGCCGAAGACGTTCAACCCGCTGAAATTCGACGCGCGCAAGTGGGCGGACGCCGCCAAGAACGCCGGCATGAAATACGTCGTGTTCACTACCAAGCACCACGACGGCTTCGCGATGTTCGACACGAAACTCAGCGACTACCGCATCACCGCACCGGATGTGCCGTTCCATGCAAACGCGCGCTCGAACGTCGTGCGCGAGGTGTTCGACGCGTTCCGCAAAGACGGCTTCGCCATCGGCGCCTATTTTTCGAAGGCTGACTGGCACTGCCCTGACTACTGGGAATCGACGGCTCCGGCGCGGACTCGCAATCCGAACTACGACACGCTCACGCAGCCGGAGAAGTGGCGGAAATTTGTCGAGTTCACGCACGGGCAGATTGCGGAGTTGATGACCGGCTATGGCCCGATTGACATTCTCTGGCTCGACGCCGGCCAGGTGCGCCCGCCGCAACAGGACCTCCAGATGGACCGCCTCGCCGCGATGGCACGCCAGCATCAGCCGCGGCTCATCATCGTGGATCGTACCGTGGGTGGGCGCTACGAGAACTACCGTACGCCGGAGCAGGAAGTGCCGGAGAAGCCGCTGCCCTATGTCTGGGAAACGTGCATGACGATGGGCGACCAATGGTCCTTCAAGCCCGGCGACAAATACAAATCCACGCACCGGCTCATCCATCTGCTCGTGGACATCGTCGGCAAGGGCGGCAACTTCCTGCTCAACGTGGGACCGCAACCCGACGGCCAGCTTCCCGCTACCGCGGTGGCGCGCATGAACGAAATCGGCGACTGGCTGCGCGTGAACGGCGAGGCCATCTACGGCATGCGTCCGATTGCGCCCTACAAGAACGGCCAAGTGGTGTTCACCCGCAAAGGCAAAATCGGCTACGCGATTCACCTCACGACGAAAGAAGGAGAGAAGCTGCCCGAACAAGTTTCCTTCTCCGGCCTGAGTCCAGCCCCCAACTCCAAAGTGCAATTGCTCGGCTCGCGGAAATCGCTCTCGTGGCAAACCGACACCGCTGGCCGGACCACGGTCCTATTGCCCGCGTCCGTCGTAAAATCGCCGCCCTGCCAGCACGCGTTCGCTTTTAAGTTCAGCCTTGCTGACATTCGGGAGTGACCTGCCCACCAATCCACGTTTACCAATGACAACCATGTTCAAAGACCTTTTGAAAACTTCTGGAATGGTCGCACTGCTGGTTTGCATACCAGCCTGCACGGCCTTTGGCGCAACCACTGACAGACCGATCAAGGAAAGCATTTCCTTCCCCAAAGATGAGTCGGTCTTGGATGTCCGGCGCGACTTCGGCGCGAAGGGCGACGGTGTGGCCGACGACACGGAGTCGCTGCAAAAGGGCATTGAGGCCAGTTCGCGAGGAAACGGCAAGCAGTCCAAAGTCCTCTTCATCCCGAACGGCACTTATCGGGTGACAGGAACGCTGGTGGTGAAGTCCGCCGTCGGCCCCTGGGTTTATGGCGAGTCGCGCGACGGCGTGATCATCCGCCTGGCCGACGGCATCACTGACACGAATTGCACCGCCGTGCTGCGGACCCATCCGCACGAGAAAGGCAAGACCTCCGCCGACTGGTTCACGCGGAACTTCCGCAACCTGACCATCGACGTGGGCAACAACCCCGGCGTGGACGGCATCCGCTGGTACGGGAACAACACCAGCATCCTGAAGAACATCCGTGTCATCGGGCGCGGCAAGATCGGCATCAACTCCGGCTTCCTCGACCAGAGCGGGCCAAACCTGATTCAAGACGCAGTCATTGAGGGCTTCGACACGGGCGTCCTGTCGCAGTGGATTTGGGGCGAGACGCTATCGCGCGTCACCATTCGCAACTGTCGCTCCAACGGCGTGGTTGTGAGCGCGAACGCCGTGGGCATCGAAGACCTGACCGTCGAGAACACGCCCGTCGCCATCCGCAACGAAGTGCCGAACAACTGGGGCCACTGGGGCGGCGTCATCGCGTTGGTCGGCGGACGCTTCACCGGCGGCAGCCCGGACCAACCGGCGATTCTCAATCAGAGCGTTCTCTACGCTCGCGACGTGAAGACGAGCGGTTTCAAAATGGCGCTGCAAAGTTCCACCAAAGGCGGCAACGTGACCGGCCCGGACATTGGGGATTACACTTCCAGTTCGGTGAAACATCTCTTCGACTCACCCACCAACGCGCTGCGGCTGCCCATCAAACCTGAGCCGGATTTCCCGTGGGAGAACGATCCGGCCAAGTGGGTTTGCGCGAACGACCACGGTGCAATTCCCGGAGACAACAAAGACGACACCGCCGCCATCCAGAAAGCCATCGACACCGCGGCCGCCGCTGGCAAGACGACGGTTTTCTTCCGGGGCACCGGCGGCGGTGATCCGAATTGGTATAGCCTTAACGGCGAAGTCCGTGTTCACGGCAGCGTGCGACACATTATTGGCCTGGGCTTCGGACGCATCCTGGGCAACAAAGGCGCCGGAAAGTTTGTGGTGAGCGACGATTCCGCGCCGCTGGTGAAGTTCCAGCACCTCCAAGCCTTCGGCGGCGGGCCTCCGATGGTCGAGAATCGCTCCGCCGCTCGCACGTTGATCGTGGAGAGTTGCGACTTGAAAATCCTCGGCACCGGACGCGGCGACATCTTCGTGACGGACTGTTCGAGCCACGTTGAACTGCGCCAAGCCGGCCAGAAATGCTGGGCACGCCAACTCAACCCGGAAGGCACCAGCGATGTCGGTCTCGTCCAAAACGCTGGCGCGGACCTCTGGGTGCTGGGCGCGAAATTCGAGGGCGCGGGCGTGCGTTTCAAGACCAGCGCCGGCGGACGCACGGAAGTTCTCGGCATGTTCCTCTACGATCCGGGCGACCTGAAGGAAGCCGACACGCGCCCGATCTTCGACATCGACAACGCCTCCTTCAGCGTTGCCGGCCTGCGCGAAATCAACTTCGGAGGCCACACCTACAGCATCAAGGTTCGCGAGAAACGCGGCGACGAAACGCGCACGCTCGACAAGAAGAACGAAGGCGGCTGGATCGGCTGGGCGTTGTTCAATGGATGGACCCCGGTCGGGAAATGAACACTCCCTTGTGTGGTGCCGCGTTTAGATCGTAAGCGTCGGGTGAACAGCCTCTATTCGAGGCCGTCCGGCTTATGGTTGAATGGCGGGCGTGAATGCAAAAACTCACTTGCGGCGTCGGAACAGTACATTTGAACAACGGGTGGATTGGGTTGGGCGGTTTGAACGCGGCAGGCTTTCGCAGCGGGAGTTTGCCTCGCGGCACAAGATTGGACTCTCCACGCTTTTAAAGTGGCTTCGGCAGGTGCGTGAGCGCAGGAGAAGATTTATCAGGAGCGCTACGGCGTGAAGATCGCGCGCGCCAGCCTCGCCGAATGGGTCGAGCAGGTGGCGTATTGGCTCCAGCCGGTTTATGAGGCGATGAAAGATCGACTTCTGACAGGCAAGTATCTTCAAGCCGATGAAACGCCCATTCGCTACCTTGACCCGGATCTGCCAGGCAAAAGCCATAAAGGTTTTCTGTGGGCCTACGGCCGGCCGGGAGCCGAGGTGATTTTCGAGTGGCGGACCAGCCGGGGGCGGGAAGGCCCGGAACTCTTTCTGAAAAACTTTTCAGGCTTGCTCCAGGCCGATGGCTATGGAGTGTACTCCAGTCTGGCGGGCGAACGAACCGATCTCAAACTGCTGGGCTGCATGGCCCACGCCCGGAGAAAGTTCCATGACGCCTTGCAGGAAGACCGGCGTGCCGCATGGTTCGTGCGCCAGATCGGCCATCTCTACGCGTGGGAGCAACGCCTGCGGGAAAGCGGCGCCGGCCCGGCCCTGCGCCAGGCCTGCCGCAGTTGCGATGCTGCATTGGTGCTGCGGCGGATGGAGCGTGCCCTGCGGCTGCTGCAACCCAAGGTGCTGCCCAAGAGCGGACTGGGCGAAGCGATCGGGTATGCGCTCGATC
>JBBRBM010000255.1:0-7279 GCA_038205745.1 Verrucomicrobiota bacterium
ACGCTCCATCAGTGAAGCCATACACGCCGCTGACTTCCTGCCAGCCTTCGCCGTCGATCAGGATTTTCGAGAGCGCCTCGTCGCCCGCGAGGTTTTGCGCATGAAGCGCTGTGGCGAAAAATAAAGCAGCCAGCGTGGAGAGCAGTCGTGAGTTCATGCGCGTCGTGTTAGCGGGAATGCCCGGCGAGCGCAAACAAAACGGAGCACGGACGGTCACGTCCGCGAGACGCAATCATGCAGATGTGGAGACGACGAGACACTGAAGACCAAAACGCTCTGCGCCTTTGTTTCACCACGCCTCTGCGTTTAATCATTGATCGTGCGGACGTGACCGTCCGCGCTCCTTCTTGTGAATTGGTCGTTGCTCCGTTGTTCTTCATAAACTATTCAAGTGTATAGTTATTGTATGGCTGCGACCATCGTGCAACTGCGACAGCTTCTCCGGGAAAAGTTTCCCGGATTGCGCACGCGCGCGGACGAGTTGCCGGTGAAGCAGCGCGATGGCTGGGCGACCGGCATCACCAAGCTGGATGCGCGGCTCGGCGGAGGATTTCCCAAGAGTGCCATCAGTGAAGTGATCGCGCCGCGTCGTGGCAGTGGCAGCGCGTTGTTGCTGCTGCAACTGCTCCGTCATGCGGCAGCGCAAAAACAATTCATGGCTTTGGTGGATGGCCTCGACTCGTTCGACGCGGCGTCAGTTGAACAGATGTCGCTTGATCATCTGCTTTGGATTCGTTGTCACAACGCCGACGAAGCAGTGAAGGCTGCTGACCTCGTGCTGCGCGATGGCAACTTGCCGGTGGTGTTGCTGGATCTTGCGCTGAATCCTGAAGCGCAGCTTCGCAAAATTCCCGCGCCCACCTGGTATCGCTTCCAGCGCATCGTCGAGGAAAGCGCGGCCACGTTCATCGTTTTCACGCCGCGCGCGATGGTGTCGCCGGCGGAAGTGCGGGTGACATTGCGTTCGCGTTTTGGCCTGAGCGCGGTCGAAGCGGATCAACTGAAGCTGACGATGGAACTGGAGTTCGAAGTGATGGAGACGGGCGGCGTTTTGGAAAACGAACCGCTGCGCAGATCCGCGTAACAAGGAGGTATTGTGTTCGCGGTGGTGTGCATTCCCAACTTCGCTCTGCAAGCGCTCCTGCGGCATGAGCCCGAGTTGCGCGATCGGCCCGTGGCATTGATCGATGCGGCAGGCGCGAATCTCGCCAAGGCGCTTATCCTCGAATGCACTCGCGCTGCTGAAGTTTCCAGCGTCTTTCCGGGGCTGACCGCACCTCAAGCGCAGGCGCGCTGTCGGGAACTGGTGCTGAAACCGCGCTCGCCTTCTGCCGAACAAAGCGCGACGGAGATCCTGCTGCAAACCGCTTACGCGTTTTCGCCGAACATTGAGAACACCGCGCCAGGCGTGTGTACGATTGATCTGCGCGGGCTGGGGTTCAGCAGCAGTCGAGGTGACGAGACTTATGCTGAAGTTGCTGAGCAGAGTCTTCTTACGTCGGCTGCTACGCGGGACGGTGTCGTGCAAGGAAGTTTCGGATTTCTCCAAGAAGCTGTGACACGGTCTCCCTCTCCCCTCCACGGGGAGAGGGCAGGGGTGAGGGGTGGGTATACACAGTGTCTTATTCGTGACCCGCGTCGTGAGACGGACCACCCCTCACCCTCAATCCCTACCCATGAACCGGAACGCCGATCTCCTGATCGGCACGAGGTGGCGGCGCGTTGGAAACACGCCGATCGGGAGATCGGCGCTCCGCTACGGTTCAGGGGCACAATTCGCGGCTTTTTTCGGACGATAAAATCTCTCCCCGTTGAGGAGAGAGGGAAGTCCGCGCTCGTGATTGATTGGGCGAATGCGATTGTTGCGGCGTTTCGACAACTCGGAGTTGAAGCAAAACTTGGAATTGCCAGCACTCCAAACCTCGCCTTGCTCGCGGCGCGTGCGGCGCAGCCGGTGCTGGTCATTGAGCGCGCCGAAACATTTTTCGATTCACTCCCGATTGCCGCGCTCGAACCCACTCCGCATGTGCTCGACATCCTGAAACGTTGGGGCATCCACACCGCCGGCGCGTTTCTCGCGCTGGGAAAGGATGCGATCGCGGAGCGACTGGGAGACGAAGCGCTGAAGTTATTCCAGCGCGCCGGCACCGACACGATCCGCCCGCTCAACATCGTCGTGCCGCCCGATGTGTTCGAGGAACAGAGAGATTTCGAAACGCCGGTCGAGACGCTGGAGCCGTTGCTGTTTGTGCTCCGGCGATTCGTGGAGCAACTCGCCGCGCGCATCACGCTGGGCTATCGCGTTGTTTCTGAGTTCCAACTGAAACTTACGCTCGAATCGGGCGTTCCTTACGAGCACACGTTCAAAGTTCCGGCGCCCACGTCGAACGTGGAGACGCTCTTTCGGATGCTGCACACGCATTTGGAAAGTTTGCGCACTGAGGCGTCGATCACTTCACTGAAACTCATCGCGACGCCGACACGCGCGCACGGGCAGCAGTTCGGTTTGTTTGAATCGGCGCTGCGCGATCTGAATCATTTTCACGAAACACTGGCGCGGCTCACCGCATTGCTGGGCAGCGAACGTGTCGGGACTCCCGTCGCAGAAGCGACGCATCGGCCGGATGCGTTTCGGATGAAGACGCCAACCTTCGGCGACAGCCAAACGCGAAACACAAAACCCGAAACCCGAAACGCCCCGGGCTTTTGTCTGCGTCGCTTTCGTCCGGCGATTCACGCGGATGTGGAGCTGAAAGAAGGGCGACCTGTTTACATCAGCACACTTGTCGCGAGCGGTGCTGTGAAGCGTGCGCGTGGTCCTTGGTGCATTTCGGGCACGTGGTGGGATCAGCGGCGCTGGTCACGACAGGAGTGGGACGTGGAGATGAACAGCGGTGATGTCTATCGACTGTTCAAATCCAACGGCGATTGGCTGCTGGAAGGAGTTTACGACTGATGTCTTACGTGGAACTCCACGCTCGCAGCGCCTTCAGTTTTCTTCGCGGCGGTTCGCGTCCGGAGAAACTTGCAGCCATCGCCGCGAGCAACGAACTGGCCGCGGTGGCTGTGTGTGATCGCGATGGTGTTTATGGCAGTCCGCTTTTCACCCGGTCGGCGAAGGAGGCGGGCGTTCGCCCCATCGTCGGCGCCGAGATCACGCTGGAAGATGAAACCGTTTTGCCCGTCCTCGTCGCCAGCCGTCGAGGTTATCAAAATCTTTGCCAGCTTCTTACTCGCGCGCATCTCCGAGCTGAGAAAGGCAAACCGCGCGTGCGTTGGGAGGAGTTGCCCGAGTTTGCCGAAGGGTTGGTGGCACTGACTGGCGATGAAGAAGGGCCGCTGGTCGGGGCGATGAGTGGGAGAGTGAGTAAGTGGGTGAGTGAGACTAAGGCGAACTCCCACTCACCGGCTTACTCACTTACTCACTCACCAACGCAGGTGCTGGAAAAACTCACGCGCATGTTCGGTCGTGAAAACGTCTTCATCGAAATCCAGCGTCATCGCCTGCGTGGTGAAGAGCGGTTGAACAACGCGTTGATCGACCTTGCTCGCTCAGAAAATTTGCCACTGCTCGCCACGAACGGCGTGCTCTATGCCGAGCCGGCGGGTCGGCAGGTGCAGGATGTGTTCACGTGCCTGCGGCACCACACGCATCTCGATGCCGCGGGCTTGTTGCTCGCGCCGAACGGTGAGCGGCATCTCAAAACGCCGCGGCAGATGCGCGCGCTGTTTCATGATTTGCCGGAAGCAATCGACAACACGCTGCGTCTCGCCGAGCGGCTGGAGTTTTCGCTGGAGAATCTCGGATACGAATTTCCGCGCTACGCCACGCCGAATGGTGAACCGATGGAAGCCTTCCTCAAGCAGGTCACTTACGATGGCGCGCGACTGCGTTATCCGAACGGGATTCCTGCTGAGGTGAGTCAGAAACTGGAGATCGAACTCAAGCTCATCAACAAGCTCGGGTTCGCCGGCTACTTCCTCATCGTTTGGGATATCGTGAGGTTTTGCCGCGCGAACAACATCATGGCGCAAGGCCGCGGGAGCGCCGCGAACAGCGCAGTTTGTTACTGCCTGCACATCACGGCGGTCGATGCGGTGAAAGCGAAACTGCTCTTCGAACGTTTCCTCAGCGAAGGCCGTAAGAGCTGGCCGGACATCGACATCGATCTGCCGAGCGGCGACCAGCGCGAGCGCGTGATTCAGGAAGTGTATCGGCGCTACGGCAAACGTGGCGCGGCGATGACCGCCAATGTCATCACGTATCGCGGACGCAGTTCCGCGCGGGAAATCGGGAAGGTGCTGAACATCGGCTTGGACGTGCTGGATCGCTTTTCCGCTTTCTTCGCCAATGGAGATTTTCCGCACACCATGGATTTGCTGTCGCAGATGAAAGAGTCAGGTCTGCCGACAGATCATCCGCGCGCCGCTGCCTTCGCTGCGTTGTATCAGCAGATCAAAGGATTGCCGCGCCACCTCGGCCAGCACTCGGGCGGCATGATCATTTGTCAGGACAAGCTCGACTCTGTGATGCCATTGGAAAACGCGTCGATGCCAGGCCGCGTCGTCGCACAATGGGACAAGGACGATTGTAATCACCTCGGCATCATCAAGGTGGACTTGCTCGGACTCGGAATGATGTCCGTGCTGCAAGACACGATGGCGCTGGTCAGCCAGCGCGGCGGCCCCAGCGATATTGCGCAATTGCCTCAGGAAGATCCGAAGACGTTCGAGATGATTCGCGCAGCGGACACGATCGGCGTTTTCCAAATCGAGAGCCGCGCACAAATGGCCACGTTGCCGCGGATGAAGCCGAAATGTTTTTACGACATTGTCATCGAAGTGGCGATCATCCGGCCCGGGCCAATCCAGGGAAATCTGACGCATCCCTATTTGAAACGCCGGGCCAGCGGAGAGGAACCGACTTACTACGATCCCAAGCTCAAGCCAGTGCTGGAGCCCATCCTCGGCCGCACGCTGGGCATTCCGCTGTTTCAGGAGCAGATGCTGGCGATGGCCATGGCCATGGCGGATTTCAGCGGCGCGGCGGCGGAAGAATTGCGTCGCGCGCTGAGTTTCCATCGCTCTGGTGATCTGATGGAGAAGGTGGCGAAGAAACTTCGCACCGCCCTCGTGGCGAAGAATTATTCCGAGAAGGTGATCGAGGAAGTGATCGCGGCGATTCAATCCTTCGCGCTTTACGGATTTCCCGAATCTCACGCGATCAGCTTTGCGATGCTGGCCTACGCGAGCGCTTATCTGAGGGCTCACTACGCGCCGGAATTTTACGCGAGCCTGCTGAACAATCAGCCGATGGGTTTTTACTCGTCGGCCACGCTGATCAAGGACGCGCAGAGGCACGGCGTGAAGTTTCGTCCGGTATGCGTGATGCGTTCGGAGTGGGACTGCTTGCTTGAGAGTAACGCAGACTTCCAGTCTGCCGTATCGCCGGCTGGCAGCCGGCAGCGTGTTGATCATTTTGACGCGCTGGAACTGAACGACGCCCCGCAGGTTGAAAACCTGCGATACGGCAGACTGGAAGTCTGCGCTACGACCGAAGCGATTCGTCTCGGCCTGCGCGTGGTGCGTGGATTGAGCAACGCGAGCGGGCAACGTTTGCTGGCGGAGCGCGCACAGGCGACGTTCACGTCACTCGAAGATTTCAAACGTCGTGTGCGGTTGAGCAAGGAAGAGGCGCGCACGCTGGCGGAGATCGGCGCGTTGAACTGTTTCTCTGCGCATCGGCGTGAGGCGATGTGGGATGTGGAACGCGCGGTGCGGGAGGATTTGTTTGCCGTCGCGGAGGAGGATCATGCTCGGTTTCCCCTCACCCCGGCCCTCTCCCTCAGGGAGAGGGAGAATATCTCGCCGTCATATCCGCGAACCCCGGCGACTAATGATTTGTGCGACGACCCAGCTTCGAGAATTGAAACCAGCGGCAATTGCTTCGACTACTCAGGAAGAAAAGAGCTGCGTAATTCGCTCCTCCCTCTCCCTGAGGGAGAGGGCCGGGGTGAGGGGAAAGGGGACGCGATCACATCTCAACCGTCAAAATCTTCGCCGCTCGTGCCAATGGATGCTATCGAGCGCCTGCGCGCCGACTTCACCGGCACGCACCTCACGGTCGGCAAACACCCGATGGCGTTGATTCGGCCGCAGCTCAAAGACGTCTGGCGCGCGGTTGATTTGCCGAAAGCGAAGCACGGAACTTATCTACGCATCGCAGGGAACGTGATTTGCCGTCAGCGTCCGGGCACGGCGAAAGGTTTTGTCTTCATCAGCCTCGAAGACGAGACGGGCATCAGCAACGCCATCGTGAGGCCGGATCTATTTGAGGAATTGAGGCTGTTGATCACGGAGGAATCGTTCCTGTTGATTGAGGGCCAGCTTCAAAACGTGGACAAGGTCATTCACGTGCGCGCGGAGAAGATCGGGCGTTTGCAGCACGAGCAACTTGTTGGCAGTGAGTCGTATGATTTCCATTAGCAACTGAGCGCAGAGCTGGAGCTCTGCGCTCCTGAAGACTGAACAGCCGCTTCCTTTGCGCACTTTGCGTTCGCCTTTCTGGTGATGGACTCAATTTTTCTTTGCGCGACACGTGTCAATGGCGTTCAGTGTGCCCCGATTGTCCGAATGAATTGTCGTCTGCGATCCGTCATTTTGTTGCTGCTGTTTGTCGCCGTCACGCGTGCGCAAATCGTGGGGAACGTGACCGGTTGGGGTGACTCGAGTTCCGGCCAGCTTATTTTCCCGATCGCACTCACGAACGTCGTGTCAGTTGCGGCCGGATGGCAACACAGCGCGGCGGTGCGCGAGGATGGCACGGTGCTCGTGTGGGGCGATGATTCAGTGGGACAAATTTCCTCCATGCCCTCCGGCTTGAGCGGCGTTCGCGCCATCACCGCTGGAAATACCCACACCGTCGCACTGCGCAGTAATGGAACCGTCGCGGCGTGGGGATCCGACACGGCAGCGACGAATGTTCCGTCGCCGCTAACAAGCGTGCGAGACATCGCAGCGGGTGAAGGATACACGCTTGCTCTGCGTTCGAATGGAACGGTCGTGGCCTGGGGGTCAGGTGTGGCGACCAATGTTCCGGCGTCGTTGGGCTTTGTGCGCGCCATCGCCGCGGGCGGCAGTCACGCGCTGGCGCTGCATTCGAATGGCACCGTTACCGCATGGGGTGTGAACACGCGAGGCCAGACCAATGTTCCGCCGGGATTGACCGGCGTTCGACTGATCACTGCCGGCGGACAGCACAGCATCGCGCTTCTAAATA
>JBBRBM010000256.1:0-7076 GCA_038205745.1 Verrucomicrobiota bacterium
GTTCCAGAGTTTCAGCCCATGGTTTGGGGTGCAACCGCATGCGAGAAAACCGTTCCATCCCATGCACGATGGCTGTTTCACAGGAAAGAACGGAAGCACTACATGAAATCCACCTGCCATTAGATTACATTTGGCTTGGAAGCGAACGTCCTGCGCGCGATGGACTCCCTGGCACCTCGGAGCCTGATATTTTACGAGTTGCAGGCCGGCTTAAACGGACAAGAGCATGATCGTAATCGTCGCGTCGCGGTCCGACACGCGAAGAACTTGCAACCATCAACCATCAACCTTCAACTTCACCCCATGCCTGTCATCGAGGTTCAGGGGCTGACGAAATCATTCCGCACTTACAAGAAGGAGCCGGGCTTCGCCGGCGCGGTGCGCGGGTTGTTTCATCGCAAGTTCGAGCAGACGATCGCGGTGAAGGACGTCAGCTTTGTTGTTGAGGAAGGGGAACTCGTCGGCTTCCTCGGCGCGAACGGCGCTGGGAAAACCACCACGCTCAAAATGCTGGCGGGCCTGCTCTATCCAACCGGCGGTTCTGCGCGCGTGCTCGGCTACGTGCCGTGGAAACGCGAAGACGGCTACCGCAAACAATTCGCGTTGCTGCTCGGACAAAAGAACCAGCTTTGGTGGGATTTGCCCGCGCGCGAGTCCCTCGAACTGAACGCAAAAATTTATGGCATCGAACGCGAGTCGTTCACCCGCACCGTCGATGAACTCACCGCGCTGCTGAACGTCCGCGAGAAGCTGAACGTGATGGTGCGGGAACTTTCGCTCGGCGAGCGCATGAAGATGGAACTCATCGCCGCGCTCCTGCATCAACCGAAAGTGTTGCTGCTCGATGAACCGACGATCGGCCTCGATGTGATTTCGCAAAAGATCGTGCGTGAATTTCTCCGCGAGTACAACGCCAAGCGCCGCACCACGATTCTCCTCACGAGCCATTACATGGCGGACATTGAAGCGCTCTGCCGCCGTGTGATCATTGTCGATCAGGGCAAAATCTTCTTCGACGGCCAGCTCAGTGCGGTGCTCGATCGCTTCGCAGATTTCAAAGTCATCACGATCCAGTGCGCAGCGGGACAGAGTTATTCGCGCGAAGGCCTCGCGAAGTTTGGCGAAGTCGTCGAGGCCACGGACGCAACAGCGAAGCTGAAAGTGAAACGCGATCGCGTGATCGAAGTCTGCAAAGCACTGTTGGATGAACTGCCCGTCAGCGACATCGACATCCAGGAAGTCCCCATCGAAGACATCGTCCGCCAAATCTTCGCGCGATAGAGGAGTTTCCTCGGACGTGCCGAATCAGCGCTGCGGCTTGAGGGAGACGTTGTCGAGCGTGGCCGTGCAGAGCTTTTCCTTCGCGTGTGAAGACGTCACGAGCCCAACGTAAATTTCCGGCTTCATCATCACGTTCGTGGCGCCGATCAGGTTCCACGCTTTGCCGTCGCTCGATTCGTAGCCGCTAAACTTGTCACCCGCACGGACGAGCTTCACCCAATACGGCAACTTTCCCTTGTCCTGTCCGGTGCGCGCGGAGGTGGTCTTGCCGCCGGTTTCGCTGCGCACGAGAAATTGCGTTCCATCGACGGGTGTCACACAAGCCTCGGCATGTTTCGAATTGCTCGCGAGTGATTCGCGAAACATCACGCCCGCCTTGGCATGGTTGAACGTGTTCTCAACGGTCAACACACGTGCAATGATTTGTCCATCGCCGCGCATCGGCTGCCACACAAAATGAAAACCATCGTTCGTACCCCACGTGTCGAGCGTGCCGCTGACGGTGAAAACGCCATCGCCGAAACTCGCGTCGCCTTTCACCTGCACGGCGCCGATGTCTTGATGCTTCCAAGGCGGCGGAAGTTCAGAACCCGCGGCGCGACTGATCGAGATCGTGGTGTGTAAGACGCAAAGCGCAAACGCGAAAGCGTGGATGAGTTTCATGCGACGCACCGTAAGCATCCGCGCAGAAATTGACGAGCGTTTCAGCAATCCGCTTTACGCCGCTGCCGTGAGCTCACGGATAGCATCGGGCGGCAATGCGGAGAGTTGAATCTTCGGATTGCGATCGGCGAAGAAGTCGCATGCCCACTGCTCGTTGAAGAGAATCACCGGATGGCCTTTCACATCTTGCGCCAGCTTCGCGCCTGTCGGAAGCAACGTCTCTTCCAGTGAAATGCCAGGCTCGGCCGTCGCCCAGCGGATGATTTTCCACGGGCCGTGTTCGAGGCGCGACTCCGCGCCGTATTCGGTCTGCATTCGGTATTGGACGACTTCGAATTGCAGCGGACCGACAGCGCCCAGCAGCGGCACGCGTTGCGAGGAGTCCTTGATGAAGAAGGACTGCACGACGCCTTCCTGGAGCAACTGTTCCAGACCTTCCCGAAAGCGTTTGAACTGCGCCGTGCTCGGGCTTTGCAGCCACGCGAAGCATTCCGGCGTGAATCGCGGGATGGCGTGATACGTGATCGACGGATCTTCCGCGAGCGTGTCGCCAATGCGGAACTCAGAATGTCCGACGAGTCCGACGACATCCCCCGGGAAAGCTTCATCCACCGTTTCGCGATCGCGGCCGAAAAGTTTGTGTGAACTGGAGAGACGCACCTTCTTGCCGGTGCGCGTGTGGATCACCGTCATGTCGCGCTCGAACTTGCCGGAGCAAATGCGCACGAAAGCGAGACGATCGCGATGCCGCGGATCCATGTTCGCCTGAATCTTGAAAATGAATCCTGAGAAGCCGTCGGTGATCGGATCAATCACGCGCGATTCGACGGTACGCGGGCGTGGCATCGGCGCGAGTTCGAGGAACGAGTCGAGGAGCATCTGCACGCCGAAGTTGTTCACGGCGCTGCCGAAGAAAACGGGGGTGAGTTTGCCGGCCAGAATTTCGGGGTGGTTAAACGCAGCGCCCGCGCCTTCGAGCATTTCCAATTCACCGACGACGCGCTGATAAACATCCGGCGCCATCTGCGCGCGAACGACTTCGTCAGACAAATCGTGAACGGTGACCGGCGCGCGATAAGTGCCGCTCGGTACGCGCTCGAAGAAATGAACCTGCTTCGACTGGCGATCGAACACGCCGCGGAATTCCTGCCCGTCACCAAGCGGCCAGTTCACCGGATACGCCGAGATGCCGAGCACGCTTTCCAGTTCATCAAGCAGCGAAAGCGGGTCGCGCGCCGGACGATCCAGCTTGTTCATGAAGGTGAAAATTGGCACGCCTCGCTGACGGCAAACCTCGAACAGCTTGCGCGTCTGGCTCTCGATACCCTTGCCGGCGTCGATCACCATGACTGCCGCATCCACCGCCGTGAGGACGCGATACGTGTCTTCGGAAAAATCCTTGTGACCGGGCGTGTCGAGCAGGTTCACGCAATAGCCGCGGTAATCGAATTGCAGCACCGTCGAGCTGACGGAGATGCCGCGCTGACGCTCGAGTTCCATCCAGTCGGACGTGGTGGCGCGCTGGTTCTTGTTCGCGGTGACCGAGCCGGCCAGTTGCACCGCGCCGCCGTAGAGGAGGAACTTCTCCGTGAGCGTGGTCTTGCCAGCGTCCGGGTGCGAGATGATCGCAAACGTTCGTCGACGCGAAATTTCCTGTTCGATTGATGCCATCGTGATTCTGCGGCCGTGCAGAGCCGCGGAATCTACGTGAGGTGAAGCACAGGGTAAAGGAGCGTCCGTTGTGGGTAATGACTCATTTCGAATTTGGAAATCAGGAACTCGGGAACCTTAAAAGGAGTTTTCCTGATCTCCTGAGTTCCAAATAAAACTTTGCTCAAAGAGGAATCAAACTGAGCTATCACCTGTATGAACGGGCAGATGGACAACCCGGCTCGCACACCACACAGTTGATCCATGCCTCTCTATGAATACGAGCTGTGCGAAGGCAGTTGTGCTGCGTGTGGCGGACGCTTCACATTGCGCCGTCCGCTGAGTGCGACGGAGTTGAAGGTGTGCCCCGCCTGCAAGAAGCCGGTGCGCAAAATCATTTCGAGCTTCAACTCGCCGCAAAAGCTGAAGCCGGTTTCCATTTCCGACGCTAAGAAAGCGGGGTTCACCGTCCTGAAACGTCTTGGCAAAGGCGAATACGAACGGCAATAGCCGCGCCGGATGCGCCTTGCCCGACTGGTGGGTGCCCGGTAAGTTCATTCGCAACAGGCCGGAGCAGGAGAAATCAATCGCCGCCTAAACGAAGAACATCGTCTCGGTTATGAGTGAATTCGGCAGCATCCAGTCAGCCCTCGAACGGGCGTCACAACGTCGGCGACTCTCACGCGCGCTGCGCGGATTGTGGTTTGGGTTGCTCATCGCGAGCGCCATGTGGCTCGCCACGTTGATCGCTTTCAAAGTTTATCCGCTGCCGCTCATCACGTTCGCGATTTCCGGTTTTGCAGGACTCGCCTGCGTTCTCATCGGCGCGATCGTTGGTGGCTGGCGCAAGCCGACCCTCAGCGAAACGGCGCGTTGGGTGGACGTGAAGCAAAACCTCAAGGAGCGATTGAGCACCGCGCTGGAGGTTTCGCAGGCGCCAATGGACGCCGAATGGAAGACATTGCTCGTCCACGATGCGGCGGAACATGCGCACGGTTTGGATGCGCGACGATTGCTCCCATTGCATCTGCCGAAATTCGCGCGGTGGTCGTTGATCTTGTTGGCCGTCGCGGCTGGACTGGGTTTCGTGCCGGAGTATCGCAGCAAGGCGTTACAGAAGAAACAGGCCGATGCTGTTGCGATCAAGGAGACGGGCAAGCAACTCGCCGAAATCACCCGCCGCACGCTCGACAACAAACCGCCGGTGCTCGAACCGACGGTGAAGGCTCTTGAGAAAGTTGAAGAACTCGGCGCGCACTTGAACAAGGCGTCGCTCACGAAGACCGAGGCGCTCAAGGACATCGCCAGCGTGCGCGACAAAGTGGAAAAGGAAGCAAAGGATCTTCCTGCGCCCATCAAGGCGCTTGAGAAGGCCGCACGCGAAAATAGCAGTGGCAGCGGATCGCAATCCCAAGAAGCGATGCAGAAGCAGATGGACGCACTCCAGAAATCGCTGGGAGCCGCCGCCGGGAATGATCCCGACAAGCTCAACAAGATGAAGGACGATCTCGCGAAGGCGCAGAAGATGGCCGCCAACTTGCCGGACAAAAATTCGCCGGAAGGCAAAGCCGCTCGCGAGCAGTTGCAGCAGATGATGTCGAGCCTCGCGCAGCAAATGCAGAACTCGGGTGTCTCTTCCGAGAACCTCGAAGACGCGCTCAAGGCGATGCAGGAAGGAAACATCGATCAGTTCGTGAAGGACATGAACGTGGCTGCGGACGATTTGCAAAAGCTGAGCGACATGTCGAAGCAATTGCAATCGATGCAGCAGCAGTCGGCACAGAAGCAAGGCAAGGATCTCGCCGAGCAATTGAAAAACGGCCAGACCGACGCCGCGCAGAAGACGATGCAGAAGATGATCGATCAGTTGAAGAACGGCCAACTGAGCAAGGAGCAACTCGAGAAGATCCTCGATGAAGTTTCCAAAGCCGTCGATCCCGCGAGCGAATATGGCAAAGTCGCTGAGCACTTGAAGAACGCGACCAAGCAGATGCAGCAAGCGAACAACCCGGGCGAGCCCGATGGGCAAAAGCAGCAGTCGAAGCAAGGCGCAGCGCAATCGCTTGCCGATGCGCAGAAGGAACTTGAGAAGCTCGCGCAGCAAATGGCCGACGCGCAGCAACTCGCCGACACACTCGCGATGCTGGAGAAAGCGCAGCAGGCGATCGCGACAGGTCAGGGCTGGGGGCAGTGCAAGGGTGGAGGCTTCAACCCGAAAGGTGGCAAAGGTGGCTTGAAGGCCAGCGGCGTCGGCACGTGGACTGACGACACCGGTTGGACTTACTATCCAAAGGATGTTCCGCAAGACCCGGTGGACAACTCCGCCATCAAACGTCCCGACACGGACTCGCGCGGTCACACGGAGCGCGACACCAGCCTGAACGACGCGTTGAAGCCAACGAAGGTGAAAGGGCAACTCAATCCCAACGGCCAGATGCCGAGCATCACGCTCAAAGGCGTTTCGATCAAAGGCCAAAGCAAAGTCCAATACGAAGAAGCCGCCGCCGCCGCACAGACTGAAGCGCAGAGTGCGTTGAATCAGGATCAAGTGCCGCGCGCGTATCGTGGTGCGGTGCGGGATTACTTCGATGACAATTTGAAGAATCTGAAGAAGTGATTTGGAACTCAGGAAATCAGGAAGAGAACCAATCAAAAACGGGAATGCTGGAGGACGAACAACTCTCTGCTCAAATAATTGGAGCTGCCATTGTCGTCCACAAGCAACTCGGCCCGGGTTTCATCGAGTCGATCTACGAACAGGCCCTTGCGATCGAGTTCAAACATGCGGGGCTTTCTTTCCAACGGCAGTTCCGAGTGTCGCTTCATTATCGTGAGGAATTGATCGGTGAACACCGTTTGGATTTTCTCGTCGCCGGACGGATCGTTGTGGAACTCAAAGCAATTCAGGCGTTGGAGAATGTACATTTTGCGATGGTTCGCTCGTATCTCAAAGCGACGAACCTACACTCTGGGCTTCTGCTCAATTTCGCTGCCATGCCACTGACCATTAAGCGAGTTGGACGCGAAGACATTTCACGAAGCAAAGCTTTACCCAATTTCCATTCCTGATTTCCTGATTTCCAAATCATCATGAGCACTGAATCGCAAATCACTTCCTTCCGACAAAGTTACTCCGCACTCCGCGATGAAATCGGCAAAGTCATCGTGGGCCACCATGACATCGTCGAAGGCACCTTGATCGCGATCATGGCGGGCGGCCACGTGTTGCTCGAAGGCGTGCCGGGCCTCGGCAAGACGCTGCTCGTGCGCACGCTGAGCGAGGTGCTCGACCTGTCGTTCAATCGCATCCAGTTCACACCCGACCTGATGCCCGCGGACAGTCTCGGCACGAACATGGTGATGGAAACGCCGGATGGCCGGCGCGAATTCCAATTCCAGCGCGGCCCGATTTTCGCGCACCTCATTCTCGCGGACGAAATCAATCGCGCCACGCCGAAGACGCAGTCGGCGATGCTTGAAGC
>JBBRBM010000257.1:0-7043 GCA_038205745.1 Verrucomicrobiota bacterium
CGCCAGCCCGCCCTGACGCGGGAGCATAGGACGCGGATTGGATTTGAACTTCAGCCAGGCGCGAGCGCTTACATTTCACGCCTCCAACGCTGCCGCAATCCCCACCTTCCGCCTAGCTGGTTTGGCCGGACGGATACGATGCATTTGTGTCAGGCCATGGGCTGCGGATTTGAGCGGTATGACTGAACGGCCACATATAGGTTTGCACGTCGTACGTCAGAGCATTCGCGTTTAACGAAAACGTCCCTTCACCCGTATAAAAAAATCGGGCTATGCCGTTCACGACAGTACGCGCAGTCGATGCCCTGCTGGGTGTTGTTTCGTTGGACCCGCAACCACAACCAGCAGTGGGTACTGTCGTCAACAGCATAGCCCGATAAAAAAAATTGGGGTACGACAAATGGGCAGCAAAGGACACTGTGCCCTGAGCGTGGACAGTAGGCCCGGCAAGCAGCGCCAGCAAGGCGCACAGAATGGTTCTTTTCATCGGTTCTTCGCTGACGTTTACATTTCAGCGATAAACGTGCCGGTCAACCTGCTGGAACACGCTGCATCATGTGTGCGTGAATGCGACGGGCGAGAACAAACTGAAATTCAATTCTGCGCGGAGTTGGATGGCGGCTTGAGGTCAATGAGATCGATACTCTCGTCCGCAATATAGCGGCGCAAGATGCGGCCCTATTTCCACGGATTCGGCGCCAGTTCCACCGTCGGGAATCGTCGCACACGTGTCGTCCTTTTCCTTTGGGGCTTCGTGGAGGCATCGGAGAGAGTAATGAATTCCATTTGGCTTCGCCGCGCCTTTTCATCTTTTGCCGGATGCACGCGAACGTAATTGCCATCGGGCTGCAACAGCCACGCCTTGGTGTTGTCCGCGAGCATCGTCGGGAAGATTTCGTTGCAGATGCGCTTGCGCAATGACGGTTCTTCGATCGGAAAAGCGATCTCGAGCCGCCGGAAAAGATTCCGGCGCATCCAGTCGGCGCTCATGACAAATATTTGTGCCGTGCCGCCGTTCTCGAAGTAAGCCACCCGGCTGTGTTCAAGGAATCGGTCGATGATGCTGCGAACCGTGATGTTGGTGCTGAGTCCCTTCACGCCGGGCCGCAGGCAGCAGATGCCCCGCAGAATCAGGTCGATCTTCACCCCGGCCTGTGACGCACGATAGAGCGCTTCAATGGTTGAGGGTTCGACCAAAGAGTTCAGTTTCAAAATGATCCGCGCGGGCAGCTTCTTTTTTGCGTTCTCCGTCTCACGGTCGATGAGCGCGACAAGCCGCTCCTGCAACTCAAAGGGCGCCACGAAAAATTTCCGCATCTCCTGAAACTGTCCGATGCCGGTGAGCAGGTTGAAGAGGTTCGTGGCGTCTTCGCCGAAATCCTGGCGGCAGGTGAAGAACCCCAGGTCGGTATAGAGCTTCGCCGTGGTGGGATTGTAATTGCCCGTGCTCAGATGCACGTAGCGGCGGATGCCGTCTTTCTCGTTGCGGACCACGAGCGCAATCTTTCCGTGAATCTTGTAGCCGACGAGGCCGTACACGACATGCACGCCGGCTTCCTCGAGCTGACGCGACCAATGGATGTTGTTCGCTTCATCGAAGCGCGCGCGAAGCTCGACGACCGCTGTGACCTGCTTGCCGTTTTTCACCGCATTCATCAGCGCGCCGATGATCCGTGCATCGCCGCCCGTGCGATAAAGCGTTTGTTTGATGGCCAGCACCTTCGAGTCCTCGGCGGCCTGCTCCAGAAATTCCACCACGCTGTTGAAACTCTCGTACGGGTGATGCAGTAGAATGTCGCGCTCGGCGATGGCGGCGAACATGTCGCGCTGTCCCTTCAAAGCGGTGGCCACTGAAGGGATGAACGGCGGATCGCGCAACTCCGGGGAATGGTCGCCATGATAAATCGACATGAGCCGTGTCGGGTTCAACGGGCCATCGATGAGATACAAATCTTCTTCTTCGAGCCGCAGTGTGCCGAGCAATGCTTTGCGGATTTCTGGCGGGCAATTGTGTTCCACTTCAAGCCGCACCGCATCGCCTTTGCGCCGGTTATGCAATTCATCCTCCACCGCTTTCAACAGGTTCTCGATGTCTTCTTCATCGATGTAGAGCTCGCTGTTGCGTGTCACTCGAAAATGGCAGTAGCCGAGAATCGTCGTCCCCGGAAAGAGATCCGCAAGGAAGTGTCCGATGATCTGCCCGGTGAACACGAAGCACGCGGTATCGTCCTTGCGCGGAAGTCGAACGAGGCGCGGCAGCACTCGCGGCACCTGAACCACGGCGAGGTGTTGCAGCATCTGACCGCCGTGGGTGATCTCAAGCTGCACGATCATGTTCAGCGACTTGTTCAGCAGTTGCGGGAATGGATGCGCCGGATCGATCGCCAGCGGCGTCAGCACGGGGCGCACTTGCGCGAGATAATATTCCTTCAGCCATGCGAGATCGGTTGCGCCGAGTTTCTCGACGTTTAGAAATTGAATTCCCTTCGCGGCCAACTCGGGCACGAGCTGTTCGCGCCAGCATTGGTATTGCTCCTCCACGAGTTGGTGGACGCGCTTTTGAATCGCCTGAAATCTCTCTGTCGCAGTCAGGCCATCGTTGCTCCGGCTCACCACGTCGCTTTCGATCTGCTGTTTGATGCCTGCGACGCGGACCTCGAAGAACTCATCGAGGTTGGAACTGAAGATGGAGAAGAACTTCACCCGCTCGATCAGCGGCACCGCAGGGTCGCGCGCCTCGGCCAGCACGCGGTGATTGAACTCGAGCCAGCTCAATTCGCGGTTCAGAAAATGCGCTGGATCCAGAGAAGTCATACTTTGAAGTGTTTCGGAAATACGAACCTGCCTGAAAGAGGTTTTACGTTACGAAACGGTTAAATGCAAATGACGCGGCACTCGACGATCCGAACCCATGCGGACAAGACAACCACGGAACACACGGACGACACGGAACAAATGAAGAGTACGGGCTGCCGTGACATGGCCGGGAGCACCACCGAAGAGTGATCGGGTTTCGGCAGGTGCGAAACCTGGCAGAGATCAAATTCAGAGCCGCGCTTCTGTGTCTTCCGTGGTTCCGCCTCAGTTTTTTTAAGCGCGTGAGTTGAACATCGCGCCATCTTCCACCACGTTGCGGCAATGAAAGACTGGCTGATCGAGAAAACCGTGCCCGGCTTGTTGAACGACCGCGTGCTGAAGCCATACGGCGAACTCACATCGTTCAAGTATAAATCCGACGAGCGCAGCGCCGAAGCCGAGCTCATGCTGAAAGGCGAAACGCAGCCCGTTCGCCTCCGCATCGGCAGTTACGAACTCATCAGCGAAGGTGAACGCACCTTCGTGGTGATCAAGGAACTCATCACCTCGCGCGAATGGATGACGCGGCTCGCGCAGGAGTTCGTGATCGGCAAGCGGTTCGAGATTCCTGAGAGCGTCGCCAAGTACGCTTCGATGATCGCGTGACGGAGCGCGGCTCTGTCAGCCGCAACGCGTCGCGGGATCGAGCGTGCTGCGGGAAACAGACCCGCGCTCCGAAGCCGGAAGGAACATTTCCGGTTGCGCTCGCAGCAAGTCCTCGCGAACATCTCACCGCATGTCGTCTTACCAGGTCATCGCACGCAAATACCGCCCGCAGCGGTTTAGCGACGTCGTTGGGCAGGAGCACGTCACTCAGACGCTTTCCCACGCCATCGAGGCGAGCCGCATCGCCCACGCGTATCTCTTCTGCGGACCGCGCGGCACGGGCAAGACGACCATCGCCCGCATCTTCGCCATGTGCCTGAACAGCACCGGCGGACCGAAGGCCGAATTCGCTGCCGACGATCCGAAGGCGCTGGAGATTTCCGAAGGCCGTTCGCTGGACGTCTTGGAAATTGATGGCGCCAGCAATCGCGGCATCGACGAGATTCGCGACCTGCGCGAGACGGTGAAGTACGCGCCCGCATCGTCGAAGTTCAAAATCTACATCATCGACGAAGTTCACATGCTGACGAAAGAAGCGTTCAATGCGCTTCTCAAGACGCTCGAAGAGCCGCCGGCGCACGTGAAGTTCATGTTCGCCACCACCGAGCCGGAAAAGGTGTTGCCCACGATTTTGTCGCGCTGCCAGCGTTTCGATCTGCGCCGCATTCCGATCAACCTCATGGTCGATCATCTGCGCCACATCGCGAAGCTGGAGAAGGTGGAGATCGATGACGCGGCGCTCTTCGCCATTGCGCGCGGCGCGGACGGCGGGATGCGCGATGCCGAGTCAGCGCTTGATCAACTCATCAGCTTTTGCGGCAGCAAGATCGTCGAGCCGGATGTGCTCTCGATGTTCGGTCTCACATCGCAGAGCCAGTTGCTCGCACTCTCGAACGCGCTGCTCAAAGGCGAAGCCGACACCGTGCTGCGCGAGTTCAACGACCTGACGAAACATGGCAAGGATCTCGGGAAGTTCGTCGCCGATCTCTTGCATCACCTGCGCAACCTGCTGGTGTTCCAAATTTCGAAAGGCGACACGGGCCTGCTCGAACTTTCTGAAGCCGAAGCGAACACGATGGCCGGCCAATCCGCGCTCGTGAGCACCGACGCGCTCACGCGCATGATGGAAGTGCTGACGAACGCCGAAGCTTCGCTGCGTGATGCGGCGTCGCGGAAAATTTTCATCGAGATCGCGTTGATCAAAGCGATCGATGCGCGCAATGCCGTGAGCATTGATTCTGTGTTGAAGCGGTTGAATGAGTTGCGCGGTGGGGATGCGGGGGTGAGTCCGGCGCCGGCGGCGGTTCCGCGTTCGGCGTTGGCTTCGGCGGCTGGTCCGGTGGTGGCGAAGCCGGCTTCAGTTCCGACGCGGGTGGCGCAGGTTGATGTCGCGGCCCGGCAGGATGCCGGGGGCACGTTGGGGGCGGGCACGTTGGGGGCGGGCACGTTGGACGTGCAGGCGCTTTGGCCGCAGTTGCTCGAAGCGATCGGTCGCGCGAGTCCGTTCGCGCGCAGTTATTTTATCGAGGCGCATCCGGTGTCGTTCGTGAAGAACGTGTTCACGATCGGGTTCGATCCGGAGTTCGCCGAGCACATCGGGATGGTGGACAACGCGAAGAACCACTCACTCATCGCCACGAAGCTGGCCGAACTTGGCGTGCATGGCGCGCAGGTGAAAATAATCAAAGACGAACGCTCGGATGACTTTGTTGCCGTAGCTCCACCGCCAGAAGTCGCGCCTGAGCCGCCCCGGTCGGCACCTGTCGCTCAACAAGCTGCCGCACCTAGCGCACCGGCTCCGAAAGCCGCGCCCGCTCCGCCGCCCGCGAAGCCCGTTCAACTCGATCCCTCGGAGTTCAAGAACGACCCGTTGATTAAAAAGGCGCTCGAAATTTTCAAAGGAACGATCGTCGAAGTGCGCGCGTGACAGAGATGAACTTTCAACCTTCAACGTTCACCCCGTAACCCCCCCAGCACCATGTCGAGCATTGGCAAATTGATGAAGCAGGCTGCGCGAATGCAGCAGCAGATGGAACAAGTCCAGGCGCAACTCGCCGCGAAAACCGTCGAAGCCACCAGCGGCGGTGGCGCGGTGAAAGTGACCGCGAAGTGCGACGGAACTCTGGCGTCGATCAAGATTGATCCCGCAGCGGTGAATCCGGCGGATGCGCAATTGCTTGAAGACATGCTCGTGACCGCGGCGAATCAGGCGCTCACGCAGGCGAAGGAAATCTCCAACGCCGAGATGGGCAAGGTCACGCAGGGCTTCAACTTGCCCGGCATGATGTGACGCAGCCGAATGGCTTCACTGCCCGAACCCATCATCGCGCTGACGGCGGCGCTCGGGAAACTTCCCGGCATCGGCCCGCGTTCGGCTGAGCGCATCGCGCTTCATCTCGTCCAGAGCGATCCCCAGCTCGCGCAACATCTTGCGCAAGTCATGGTCACAGCCCGCGAGCGCATCCGGCTTTGCTCGAACTGTGGCGCGTTGACCGAGCGTGATCCCTGTTCGATCTGCGACGACACACGTCGTGATGCGACGATTCTTTGCGTGGTCGAACGGCCCACGGACATTCTTTCGCTGGAGAAGGGGAATTTTTTCCACGGCAAGTATCACGTGCTCGGCGGAAAAATTTCTCCGCTCAATGGCGTCGAACCGGAAGACTTGCGCATTCCCGAACTGGAGAAGCGACTCACGAGCGAGCCGGTGCGCGAAATCATCGTTGCTTTGCCCACCGACGTGGAAGGCGACGCCACGAGCCATTACCTCGCCAAGCGATTGGCGTCTCGCGACGTGAAAGTGACGCGGATCGCGCATGGTTTGCCCGCAGGCAGTGGATTGGATTTTGCGGACGAGCTGACACTGAGCCGCGCGCTCGAAGGCCGGAGGGAACTGAGTTGAAAGTCAAAGCTGTCGTGTTCGACCTCGGCAAGGTGCTGGTCGACTTCGATTACTCCATCGCCGCGCGCAAGCTGGCTGAGAACGCGTCGAATCCGGCGAGCGAAATTCAGAAGATGCTCGATCACTCGCCGTTGCTGTATCGCTTCGAGAGTGCGGGCATGACGAACCAGGAATTCTACGAAGCGTTTCGCCGCGAGGCGGGATTCGGCGGTGACTTCGATCTGTTCGCCGCCGCGTTCGGCGACATCTTCAGCGAGATGCCGGAGATGATCCGTTTCCAGCAGCAACTGCGATCGAGGCGCGTGCCGACCTACATTCTCTCGAACACCAACGACATCGCGATCGGTCACATCCGGAGGAACTTTCCGTTCTTCGCGAATTTCGACGGCTACGTCATGTCGTATGAACAAGCGGCGCTTAAACCGCACGCGCCGATTTACGAAGCCGCCGAGCGGATGATCGGCGCGCGCGGACAGGAACTCGTGTTCATCGATGATCGCGCGGAGAACTGCGAAGGCGCGGCGAGGCTGGGCTGGCGCACGATTTGTCACCGCGACGCGGCGGAGACGATCCCATTCATCGAGAGCGTACTAATCGGCAGGTAGGGGGAGCGCACGCGCCCTCGCGTGCAGTGTTCCGCGCCCTCGCGGAACACAGGAGAGCGGCGGCACACGGAACC
>JBBRBM010000258.1:0-7040 GCA_038205745.1 Verrucomicrobiota bacterium
GCTGTGGCAATTCCTGGAGATAACCTCGGATATGTTGACGTCGGCACAAGTGCGTTTGGTGGTGCGCCGATCCTTGCGACAAATTGCGGATATGGCTATTCCAGAACGTCGACAGCGGTCGTGCCAGAGAGCGTTGCGCCAGCCACTGAGCAGTTGGCCGCGGTTGCGCAAAAACACGTCACGCCAAGGAACTGTCGAATACTCCATCGGTGAAATCCATGCCTGAAATCCTAACAGGCATTGGGGCTAGGCCTTCAACACTTCAATGAACGCTTCCTGCGGGATGTTCACGGTGCCGAAGGATTTCATGCGCTTCTTACCTTCCTTCTGCTTCTCGAGCAGCTTGCGTTTGCGCGTGATGTCGCCGCCGTAACACTTCGCCGTCACATCCTTGCGCATGGCGCCCACGGTTTCGCGCGCGACGATCTTGCCGCCGACCGCGGCCTGGATCGCCACTTGGTATTGCTGGGTGGGAATCACTTCCTTCAACTTCGCCGCCAGCGCGCGGCCGCGCGTGTCGGCTTTGTCGCGATGAACGATGCAGGAGAACGCGTCCACGGGTTCGCCGTTCACGAGCATCTCCAGCTTCACCATGTCGGACTCCTGATAGCCGCCGATCTCGTAATCCATCGAGCCGAAACCGCGCGTGATGCTTTTGATGCGGTCGTGGAAGTCGATCAGGATTTCGTTCAGCGGCAAAATCGACGTCAACATCACGCGACGCGCGTCGAGCGTTTCGGTGTGATCGATCACGCCGCGCTTCTCCGAGATGAGCGACATCATGTCACCGATGTTTTCGTTCGGCGAAATCACGAACGACTTCACCGTCGGCTCCTCGATCTTCAGGATGTAATTCGCCTCGGGCAGGAACGCGGGGTTGTCGATCTCCTTCACCGTGTTGTCGGTCATCGTGACGCGATACACGACGCTCGGATACGTGGCGATGATGTCCATGCCGTATTCGCGGCGCAGACGTTCCTGCACGATTTCGAGATGAAGCAATCCGAGGAATCCGCAACGAAAACCAAACCCCAACGCCACCGAGCTCTCGCTCTGATACGCGAACGCTGAGTCGTTCAACTGAAGCTTCCCGAGATTCGCCTTCAGGTGCTCGTAATCCGCCGTGTTGATCGGATAGATGCCGCTGAACACCATCGGATGAATCTCTTTGAAGCCCGGCAGCACCGGCGATGGAATGCGCGAGTCCGTGATGGTATCGCCCATTTTCACTTCGGACGCCGATTTGATGTTCGCAGTGAAGTAACCCGTCTCGCCCACTTCCAACTTCTCGCGAGGATAAGGTTTCGGGTTAAAACTCCCGACCTCCTTGATGTCCACGTTCTTGCCCGAGTGGAGCAGTTTCACGTGCTGTCCCGCGCGCAGTTCTCCGTTGAAGACGCGCACGTGCGTCACCACGCCTTTGTAAGTGTCGAAGTAAGAATCAAACGCCAGCGCCTGCAACGACCGCTCGCCTGTCGGCTTCGGCGCGGGCACGCGCGCCACAATCGCTTCCAGAATTTCATCGATGCCGATGCCAGCCTTCGCGCTCGCGAGAATCGCCGTCTCCGCCGGGATCGCGAGGATGTCTTCGAGTTGTTGCTTCGTCAGCGCCACGTCCGCGTGCGGCAGATCGATTTTGTTGATCACGGGGATGATGTGCAGGTTCTGCTTCATCGCCAGATGCACATTCGCGACCGTTTGCGCCTCGACGCCTTGCGCGGCATCGATGATCAGCAACGCCCCTTCGCACGCGCTCAAGCTGCGCGACACTTCGTAAGAGAAATCCACGTGGCCGGGTGTGTCGATGAGGTTGAGCTCGTACGTCTCTCCGTTCTTCGCCTTGTAAAGCATCGTCACGGGATGCGCCTTGATCGTGATGCCGCGCTCCTTCTCGAGGTCCATCGAGTCGAGGAGCTGCGCTGACATGTCGCGATCGGCGATGGTGCCGGTGCGGTTCAACAGGCGATCCGAGAGCGTCGTCTTCCCATGATCAATGTGGGCGATGATGCTGAAATTTCTAATGTGAGCTGTGTCCATTATTCAAATTCGAGCGGCGAATTTCCGACAACGCCGGGGCAAAAGCAATGGATTCGTGTGTAGTGATGAGGTGCCGATCGGGCTTATGGAGGCGAAAGGAAGTGAAGGAAGGGTCAACAAAGCCGGTATCGGCGCGGCACCGGGGAACATTTGGAAGGTGAGTGCAAGGAAGGCTGAGCTTGCACACGTTGCTCAGAACCGCATTAAGTCACGGATCGAGTTTATGTTTCAGCCACAGAACAAAGAACGTTTCGCGAGATTGCAATCGCTGTCGCCGGTTGCCGCCGTGCAGGCATGGTTGGACGGAGATTTTGGCGTTGGCGATGAACCGGCTTTGATTGGTGCCATTCGCAAGGACGCCCGCGTTTCACTTTCCGATGACGCGATTACAGACATTATTTCTGAGGCGATGGACGATGGTTCTGGTGCGCCGGCTTGTTTGGAACGGATGGCCGGTTCGAAGTGAATTGCTGAGATGATTCTCACCGCTTCGGCGGGAAAATTCGTGGAATCCTACAGCTCGAATTGTTGCAACGGCTTCCTCAGTACCGTCTTCTTCAAGGACGGATGTGAAACAATTCAACTTTTTATGGCTGATCTGGTGCGTTGCATGCCTTGAGTGCAGCGGCGCGGCCACGAATCGGGAAGCGTGGAGCCGAACTTTTCCGCAAGCGAATCTTGTGTCGTTGTTCCCGGATCATCTCGGTCACACGGCCGTGGTGATGTCCTCGACTGGAAGCAACGTTGTGGTATTGCTCGATTCCACCGGCACAACCACCACGAGCGCGAGCCTTCCGACGACTACGGATCTGCCGAGCCCGGTGCAGGCTGCGGCGGCGGATTCCTGGGGCAACATCTATCTGAGCGGCCAGGCGAATCCACCTGCTTCGTACGTCTCGACCGTGAGATTTCGTCAGAACCTCGCGAGCGTCGCCTGGACGAACACAGTGCTTCTCACGAATCCAGTCGCGCCGGGGAGGTTGGCCGCCGTCCGCCAAATAGTCGCCGATGATTCGGGCAACGTGTATTGCCTGGGGCGCTTCAATCAGTACACCGGTGACATCGATCAGTTCGCTCTCAGTGTCGGGCCGGACGGAGCGCGTTGGTTCGATGTTTTCAATCCGGATCAGGATAACGATTTCGACAAAGGCATCGCGCTGCTGAAAGCGGGAGACGGGTCGTTGTTCGCGGTCGGGTACTCGGACCACTATTCGCCGAGCGGGAGCAGTGTGCTCGTTCGGAGATTCACGCCGAATGGGCAGATGCTTTGGGCGTCGAACTATCTCGCGCCGTCGAAGGGCAGCTCCTATGCGTTCTCCGACACGCCCGCTGCCGCCGTGCTCGACTCGCAATACCGGGTGGTGATCGCGGGCGGACGCATCGAGGGGTTCGATCGCGGCTACTTCGTGATGCAGGTCAGTTCCACTGGACAGGTGCTCTGGCGCACGGTCTTCAATAATACAGAGGACAACTTCGCCGCGACGGACGCGGACGTGGATGTGGACGACAATGTGATCGTCACCGGTCCTGCGGGCACGCTGAAGTTCTCACCCAGTGGCACGCTCCTCTGGCATTCGCCCGAGGTGGGAGCCGCTGTCCGTTTCACGCAAAAGCAAACCATCGTGTTGAGCGGCTCGGTTCGCGACGGCAACGGGCCGCGCGCCGTGCAGACCACGGAATTATTTTCGGATGGTCAATTGTGTTGGCGCGCACGCTTCAATGGTGCGCCGGGCAGCGATAAAAATTTTGCTTCGTTGCTCATCGATCTCACTGGCGCGATCTACGTGGGTGTGAATGCAACGGACAACACGACAACGATCCTCAGCTATCGCGAGTTGCCGCGCCTGAACGTGAAGGTCATCGACGCTTCGCAAGTCACCGTTTCGTGGCCCGTTTCTGAAACGAACTGTATCCTCACGACAGCGACGAACCTCGACGCGGAGCCGTGGACAATGGTGACGAATACGCCCGTGCTGGTGGGGAACGAGTGGAATGTAACTTTGCCGAGCACAAGCGCGCCGACGTTTTTCAAACTCGAGTTACGGTGACCGAAGCGGCCTCGGAATTCACCGGCTCAAATCTGCCGGTGTTTGCCTGATTCGGATCAGGCTACTCGAAGCAGACGAGCTCGCCATCGGCAGTCGCCGCATACAAACGGCCGTACGCCGCGATGAGTCCATCGTGGATGATCGGTGACGTGAGACTCAGCTTCGTTTCGCCGACGCTTAGTTCGTGACCACTCGCGGTGACCATCGTCGTGCCAGCGAGGATCAGCGCGGAAGTATTCGTACCGCCTTTGCGAACCTGAGTGTCATCAAATGCCAGCGGCACACGCGGGAGCAACTGCTTCGTCTGGCGAATGCCGTAGCCCCACGCGCCGCGTGAGATCGACTGGCCGCGCGCGCTGTAGTTCGTGCTGCCGAGCGCGAGCTTCCAATCACCGTTCGCCGCGTTGAAACGCCAGCGCGACATCGCAACCTGGTCGCCGTCCTTCACGAGAATGTCCACCGGTTCGAAGTCGAGGCCCACTTTGTATTTCGGCGCGATCGTCGGCCCGTACCAGTTCGTGATCACGGTGCTGAGGTCATTGATGTTCTTCTCCCACACCAGTTCGCCCGTGCGCGGCTTGAACGCGATGACCTGCACGCCGCCTTCGCACATGGGGTGGCGGCCAGCAGCGATGTAACCAATCCCACCATCGATCAACACGCTACCCGGCGCCGGCCAGGCGGACTCGATTTGTCCGTACGCGGCGATGCGTGATTCGTGCGGTGCAGCGCGGCGACGCCACACGAGCGTGCCATCGTTCGCGTTGAGGCAATAAATCCAGCCGTCGTGTGCGCCAAAGAAACACAAGCCGCCGTCGATCGTCGGCGGCAAGTCGACACGTCCGCCAGCAGTGAAACTCCAAGCCAGCTTTCCACTCTTTGCATCAGCGGCAACGACGCGATGAGCGTCCGCAATGGCCGCGAACACTTTTCCTTCGGCGGCAACCGGTGGTGAAACCTCGCCGTGGATAAACGGGTTGTCGGCCCAGTCATTGCCTGCGACCGCTTTCGTCTTCTGCAAAAGCTTCAACGACCATCGCTGCTTCGGAGTCGCGTTGCGGAGCGGAGCGGTGGTTGAAGCGCTGCGATAAATGTCGCGGCGATAAGTGGGCCATTCATCGTCGGACGTTTTCGCGGCAACACTCGTGGCTGAAACTTGCGTCCGTTCGAGCACATCACCATCCGCGTTGGATGGCATCGGCGTGGAAGTCATGCCCATGTAACCGCGCAACATCGGGAAGCACTCGCACTGCACCGGGAACGTGTAGAGCAAACCGTTCGCCGGGATGAACGGGAGCCGGCAGGCGCTCTTGAACATGCGCGCCCGCGAACGCTCGCCGCTCTCCAGATCGGTAAACTCACACTCCGGCGCGATGAAGTAGCGGCCCGTTGCCAGCGGAGTGGCGCAATGTTTTCCGCGGCTGCCCCAGGTCTGCTTCACCTCACCGCTTTGCGGATCGTAGCCCATGATTTTGTTCGTGCCACTCTGCAGCCAGACGAGATCACGGGAGAAAAACGCGCGGGCTTCTTTGTAGTGCGTCATGTCGGGCTTGTATTCCTTCTTCCAAAGAAACTTGCCGTCTTCACCGCCGTAAACCACCACACCGCAACCCGCGGCATCGTCACGCCACGACGATATTTCCAATACGAGCGTGCCGCCGTGGTATGTGGCTGTTGTCGCGGCGTCGATCTCCGGATTTTCGATGTGCCAAAGCTCGGTGCCGGTGACGATGTCGAGCGCGGCCACCTCTTTGCCGGCGAGACAAAACACTTTGCCATCACCCGCCACGATCCGCTCCGGCGCGATGCTTGATTCCCAAAGCTGGCGGCGTGTCTTGATGTCAAAGCCGCGCACACCGTTGGTGTCGGAGATGACCAGCGTGTTCGAGTTCACGAGAATCTCGCGAGGCGTGTTCACGGAAGCAAAGTTGGCGACGGTGTTCCCGTTCGTCGAGTTGAGCGCGGAAAGTTTTCCTTCTGCAGCGACGTAGATTTTGTTGCCGATCGCCACGGGCCGTACTTTCGATGGACGCGCGCCGAGCTTTGCCTTCGCACGCAAAAACTCGGGAACATCGGTGCCGACTTCCCGGAACACGTCGGCCTTGATTGCGCGTGACCAGAGGAACGTTCCGTTGAACGCATCGCGCGCCACGATCGCGTTCTCGTACATGTAATAGTTGCGACCGTTGGCGGTGACGAGGACGTGGTCGTAGTACCATTTCTTCCCGCCAGCATCCTGAGCGGGTCCGGCGACCCATCGGACTGCGGTCGGCGCTGCCACCGCGCTGTCGTCGGAAACCATGTTGCCGTCGGAACCATGCCGGGCATGGGTCCATTCGTCGTACTCTTTCGGCCACGGTTTTTGAAGGGAGGTCCACGTGGCGGCCTTCTGGATGAACGCGACTCCGTTGGGCGCGAGGACGCGAAGGACTTCGCTCTCAGCAACGCCCGCGTCCTGAAGCACGAGCACGTTCGCGAGGTCGTCGGCGTAGGGAAGCGATTTTGCGGCCCATGATTCGATCGCCACCTGGCCGTAGATCCCTTGCTTCGTCAGCCGTTCGCGCGCGCTGCGGACTTTGGCGGCGTCGCGTTCCAATCCATGGACGATAATTTTGCCGGATTTTGTGAACTCTGCGGAGAGCTTGCCGTCTCCGGCGCCCACGTGGAGACAGATGCCGGCGGATTGGTTCACCGCGCGAACGACGTCGGCCAACGTGAGTGTCGTGTCGGCGAACGCAACGGCTCGCAAAAGCAACGCACCGGCAACAAGAGCAATGGCACGCATCTTCATGGCAATAGCGATTGAGTGTAGCTACGACGCTGCGCTGCGCAATTGATTCATGACAGCAGGAACTCGGCGCTTCTCAATACGTGTGGCTCGCGACCGAACAAGCCGGCTTCTGGTCTGCTGCGTTGAGCGTGTAAGTGCCTCCGGCGGGACACGCTGGCTTCGCT
>JBBRBM010000259.1:0-7003 GCA_038205745.1 Verrucomicrobiota bacterium
ACGTGCGCACGGGTGGGAATTGAAACGCGCGAATATCTATGGGACGTATTGCCGCGCCTGGGCCAGGCGACTACTGGAGAAGTTAAGCGCCTGACACCGCAAGCCTGGCATCGCACCCGCGCGTCGGCCGAATCGCCCGCCGCCTGACAACTCCTCACCTGGTTCCGCCGGACGGATACATCGAAAATCATCCCAATCTGGACATCGCGAACGGCACCGTGATCGTTCTCACCGCCGATCACGGCGGGTATGCTCTGACACACCTCGATCCAACAAACGAACTCGCCTACACCATCCCGCTCTTCATTTGGGGACCAGGATTTTCGCCGGGGATAGATTTGTATCGCTTGTTCGCAAATCGCGCCGATCCGTTCACCAATCGCGTGGACTTCAACGCCGTGTGGCAACCGCTGCGCAATGGTGACGCGGGAAATCTCGCCTTGGCTGCGATGGGTTTGCCGCAAATCCCCGGCTCAACTCTCATACCGCTGTTCCCTTCAGACGAGGCGATGCTCACCAGCTATGGCGCAGGAGAAAACTTCAACGTCGAATGGTCGGCGGCAGCCGTGGCCTTTCAATTGGAGAGCGCGTCATCGCCCGGCATCGGTGCGGATTGGATGGCGGTGACGAATGGAATCACAACGAACGTCAACACGTTGCGTTACTCCACTCCGGCGAATTCTGGCGCGCGTTCTTCAGGCTGCGCCGCGTTCCTTAGCCGGTTCCACGCAGTAGAACTTGGGATCGCACGCGCCTCGCGTGCCGTGTTCCGCGCCTTCGCGGAACAAAGGAAGGGTAATCAACCTTCGGCATTCAGTGGCCAGACCAAGCCTCCCGCCGACCGGCGAGGGCGCCGGTCGGAACACGCGAGGGCGCGTGTGCTCCCCGAAAACAACGGGATCGTTCCGCATAGCCAAGGAATTACTTGCAGGTGTGCGGTCCACTCGTCTCCAAAGGTGAGTGGAAGTTTGGCGTCCCGCGCCGTTCAGGGCTTTTGATAGAGCCAGTAGATCTTTCGCGCACGATAGGCGGCACCGGTGTTGAGTTCGACCTGCGCGGATGTCACCCCGTCGAAAATCAGTGTCTCTTTGCCGGTCCAGGTCGCGGTGTGCAACGAACGGCCGGCGAGCGGGCCAGTGTTGGTGATGGCAGTCCATCGCGCGGTGTAAGGATCGTAAAGCGCGCCGAGGCCGGAACTCGTCGTGCCGTTTTCACCACCCCACACAAACATTTGCCCGGGCGGATCGGCCCACACCGCTGTGTGATTGTAGCGCTCATTCAGCGCATTGGTGGTCGAAATGGGCCTCCACGTGCCCGAGGCGCGATTGTAGATCGCGCCGGTGTTCGTGGGGCCAGACGTTCCGCGTCCACCCCAGATCAGCATTTCGTTGCCGCTCCAGACCGCCGTGTGATTGTTGCGGCCGGAGAGTCCTGAAGCGGGCAGACTGATCCATGCGTTGGAAACGGGATTGTAGCGGCCACCACTGCTGTAATACGTGATGGGAGAGAACAGTCCGGCAGAGCTGTAGCCGCCCCACGTAATCATTTCCGTGCCTGTCCAAATCGCCGTGGCGGAGGCGCGGCCCGCTCCGAACGCGACAACATTCGTGGACCAGGTATCCGTGGCGGGATTGTAGCGGCCCAAGCTGTTAAGGAAGGTCGGGGCAAAGAGATTCGTGAAATCGTAGCCGCCGTAAATGATCATCTCGGTGCCGGTCCAGACTGCGGTGTGAAAGGCGCGAGCTCTCGGCGCGCCAACGGTGCTGGTGGAAAACCAGCGGTTGGAGGAAACGTTGAAGCGCGCTCCCGTGTTCACCGGCACACTACTGAAGCCGCCGAGACCGCCCCAGATCAACATCTCGGTCCCAGTCCAAACGGCGGTGTGTGCGAACCTCGGCGAGGGCGCGCCACTCAATGGAGTGTTCGTCCAACCTGTCGCCTGGCGAAAAATTCCGCCGGTGCGCAACGGCACATTCCCAGCAGACCCGCCCCAGACGATCAGCGCGTCGCCCGCCCACACTGCGGTGGCGCGTTGGCGTTCGCTCGGTTCGCCGCTGGCCGGTGGCGGGGACATGGAAGCCCACGTGTTGGCCGCGAGATTGTAGCGCATGCCATCGCCAAACGCGTCGTCGAATCTATTTTTGCCGCCCCACACGATCATTTGCGAACCGCTCCACACCGCGGCGTGTGCCTGGCGATCGTCCAATGTTGTCGAAGCCAGCGGCACCCATGTGTCGCTGGCCTGCACGTAACGCACACCGCTGTTGGTGGGAGTTTCTTCAAAGTCGCAACCGCCAAGAAAACAACTCCTTCGCCCGATGGCTCCGCCCCAAATCATCAAGCTTCCCGTGCTGCTCCACACCGCAGTGTGATCCACCACGACGTTCGGTCGGCCGTTGGTGGGGAGTGCCGTCCATGTATCAGCGACGGGATCGTATTTTGCGCCGGAAGCCAACGGTTGCGCGGTGAGGACGTAGGGATCGGCGATGGACGATTGTTCAAAGACCAAATTAACTCCGCCCCACACCAGCAGGTAAGTGCCCGACCATGTCGCCGAGTGTCGATACCGTCCAACGGGGCTATCGGCGATGTCCGTCCAGGTATTTGCCGCGGGATTGTAACGGCTGCCGCTGGCCATTTCCGCGAACCCATACGCCGTCTCAATGCCAGAGAAAACATTCGAGACGTAGTAATAGTTGGTCGTCCTGCCGCCGTAGAAAATAATGTCGGTCCCTATGGCAGTCGCGGTGGCTTCGGCGCGGCGAAAGGGAGGATTGGCGAGTGACGTAGCGGTCCACGTGTTGTTCGCAGGATTATAGCGTCCACCTGTGTTGAACAATTGCTGGTCTTGGTCCAGATCGGCGCCGCCCCAGACGACAAGGTAACCATTGGCGAAGGCGGCTGATGAACCCGCGCGAGCCGACGGCGCATTGGTGTCGCTGACCGGGGTCCACGAATCCGTGCCGGGCGTGTAACGTCCGCCCACGCGATGGTAAGCGTCCCAGACCAGTAACTGCGTCCCGCTCCAGAAGGCATGAACTTCTTCGCCGATGGCCGGCGCGTTGGACTTGTTCATCACGATCCATGAGTTTCCGGAGGGATTGTAGCGAAGACCGGAGTTGTCCGGCGTGCCGCCGATGAAGATCATTTCCGTTCCCGTCCAAACGGCTTTGTGACCGTAGCGTCCCGGATCAAGGGCGCCGGTGGCGGGCGGACCGGGAGCCAGCGTGGTCCAAACTTCACCCGTGCTGCCGAACGACGCGCCGACTGGAACGAAACCGGCATTCGTCAACGCGACATTCACCTCACGATCACTCATGACGATCGTCCCGGCAGGCACTCCGCCAAAATTTTCCGGCCCGAGATTGGCCGCAGCCGCGCCTGGCGCGAGTTGGGTTGCAGTGATGCTCCCGGGCGCAATCTGCGCTGCTGTCACAGCGCCAGGAGCAAGCTTGGCTGTCGTAATGGCCCCATCCGGAACGGTGTTTGCAATGGCCGCGTTGAACGCAAATGCCGCGTAAGGCGTTGCGTCGAGAGATTGTCGCGGACTGAGCACCGTGAAGTTTCCCAACACACCATTGCTCCGCACGCCGATCTCCAGCCAGCGAGGAGGACCGGTGAATGCATTCCGATCAAACTCATCGTTTTCGTTCAATCTCACGGTAAACAAACCGTTCGTGACCGGCACGGCCGTCAGCAGGACGTAGGTGCCGATGGGAGCGGGATTCGTCGCGTTCCCATGCAGTGTGAACGTCAAATCGAACACACCGCTCACCGGTCGTCCACCATCGCTCAGGCGTCCTTGATACGTAAATGCTGTGCTTTGCGCCTTCGTGGAATCTGTTCCCGTCAAACAGAAGAGGGCAGCAAAGATGACGCGCAGGTATTTGCACATATTGAGTTCCCTTTTTTGTCTCCCAACAAACGCCGTGACAGATTGAGATTTGAATGAGTGCCGTTGCCCGAAGACGGTTGATTCACATACGGGCTCAATTGATCGCCTGCGAGCAAAAAAAGAGAATCGTGCGTTCGCAAATCTCGTTGAGAGATGTGTAACGGGGATGAAGCACACGCTGCTTTCAATTTAGCTGCAAGCAACCCTCGCGCGCAGTGACTGAACGTTTCGGGTGAAAATTGGCTTGGTTCTGGATGCAACCCCACCCTCGTCGCGCGGATCATCGCGCGAAGAACAACTCCGTATGCGCGATCAGCGGTCGCTGATCGCAACAAGGAATTGCGGTCGCAGAAGGAGACTTGAATGTCGAATGAAACCTTGGTGGAAGTTTTCGGAAGAGATTTTGAACAAAGACTTCGCCAACAGAGGCAGTCAGAGTTTCCCCTGAACGTAGGCCTGGTAGCGCTCCGCGATGCGGCCGGACTTCACATCGCCTTTGTGTACCAATACCCCCACACGCGTCTGGATGGTTTCGCCATTTTTCAGAACGAAGGGTTTTCCACTCTTGAGATCCACGCGCCGCGGGCCGATGCAGCCGTAGTCGCGCGTGAGCCAGGTGTGCGGCTGTTCGTTGGAAGGATGACTGAACATCGCGAGACCGTCGGCGTCCTTGGCACCGGCGCGTGAGAAATCCACCCACTGCGCGGCTTTCATGTTGGTGTTGGTCTGACCGGTCTGGCCTGCGGAATTCACCAGCACGCCGCCGCCCTTCGCGCTGAAATCCCCGTTCAGCCGGATGAACGGCCACGCGTAATGCACCGCGTCGCTGCGAAACGTCACGTCGCCGTAGCTCGCGGTCAGTGTGTAGTGCAGGTCGAGAAAATATTCTCCTTCGCCGAACGCGACGACGCGCATTTGCTGCGACTCATCGAGCACTGGAATTTTTCCGTGATCCATTTCCCAAAGCAGCTTCGCGTCGAGTTGCGCTTTACCCTCGCCACTGTTCTGCGCCGTGAAGGCGACGTGTCGAATGTGATCACGGAATGGCGGCTGCGGATTCTTCTTGTCGCCTGCGCCGCTGTAGAGCGCGTTGTAGAACGAAACCTGCCGTTGCCCTTCCAGTTGCACGGTGTCGGCAAACCAGAACGAGCGATGATGCGGATACGGCTCCGTCTGTTCGACGGTCATGGATTTCCCGGCGGGACTGCGCACGGGAAAAAAGTGCGGCAGGTCAACGTTGGTGTTGAAAACATAGACGAGCGCTTCCTGTCCACCGATGAGGATTTGCATTCGCCCGCGCGCGTTGTCGGGCTTGAATTCAATCTTGGGCTCCGCCCTCGATTCGACCGCAGCAAACAAGAACACGGCAACCAATAACCATCGCGTGCATTGCGTGACGCTGTGATGGGAACGCGAGTGATTCATGGCGAGTCCTGTATTTTGAGAGACCGTCGCCGCCTTAAATTTTTTCCGGTGCCACCCACGGCTTGCGCCGCTCGCGATCGAGAAATTGATTGGCTTCCTTGTCGCCAACGAATTGCTCGTTCACCGGATCCCACTGCAACTTGCGCCCAGTCCAGCGCGCGATGTTGCCGAGATGGCAGACCGTCGCGGAACGATGGCCCGTTTCGACATCGGCCACGGGCTTCGCGCGCGACTTGATACAGTCGAGCCAGTTCTTGAGGTGGTCGTCGTTGAAGTCGGCGGGTCGTTTGCGGATCGCTTCGATGGCGAGTTCCTCCGGGTCGGATTCCAGAATGCCGCGGTTGATCGTGACCGTGCCTTTCTCGCCGATGAAAATCGCGCCACCCATGTTGGCATTGCCCGGCTCCATCACCACGCCATTGGCGTAGCGGTAAAAAACTTTCGCTGCACTGGAAATCTGGTCACCACGCGCCTTGCTCTCCGGTTTGTCATACGTGGGCGGATCGAACTTTGGTCCCTCAGTCCACACTTCGACGGGGCCGCTCTCGTCCATGCCCAGCGCACACTGCACCTGATCGAAACCATGCGCGCCCCAACCGGTCATTTCTCCACCCGCGAACGGACGGAATGAAAGCCAGCCCGGGTTCGCGCGTGGCAGGTAAAGATCTTGATGATATGGAACCGGCTGCACCGGACCACACCACATGTCCCAGTCGAGACCGGCGGGAATTGGCTGCGCGGGCAAACGACATTCCCACGGACTGGGATAATTGTGCGAGATCACCTTGGTGATTTTACCCAAGCCGCCCGTGCGGATGAGTTGGCAACCGGCGTGGTTTTTCCACATCGACCGCTGCTGGCTGCCGACCTGGAACACGCGTTTGTATTTGCGCGCCGCCTGCACGATCAATCGCCCTTCGCGGATCGTGAGAGTGAGCGGTTTCTCGGCGTAAACGTCCTTGCCCGCCTGACACGATTCGACACAGATCAACAGGCGCCAATGTTCCGGCGTGGCTGTGATAATGGCGTCCACGTCCTTGCGTTCGAGCAACCGGCGGTAATCCTGAAACGCCACGGCTTCATGTTTGGTCGCGGCGGCGCGGGCGCGGTCAATGTTCACGTCCGCCACGGCCACGAATCGCGCAGCAGAATGCTTCAGCAGCCCTCCCAAAAGTCCACTCGCCTGCCGGCCAATGCCGATGAAACCAATGCCGATGCGGTCGTTCGCGCCCGGCCGACCCGCCGCCGCCAGCACGCCGCTGGGAAGAATCTGCGGCAGCGCCGCGCCCGCCATGAGCAGGCTGCTGCGTTGGAAAAATTTTCGACGGGTGAGGCAGGACTTATTCGTTCCGAGTGTGGCCATAAATGGATCCGACGATTGCGCTTCTCATTACGACAAGCGCAAATCAAGGACGAGCACATGCTCCGGTGAATTCATCGCGAAGCTGCGGCTCAGCGCAATCTGGCACACGTCGGTCTTAGAAACCGATGGAGCATTCGATCTTCCGGGCGCGTAATTCAGCTTAAGTCCGCTCGTCGTTTGGCCAGGGCTGCATCAAGCCGGTGAAAAAAGTGAAGATGGGATTGGGTCCGGAGCGATTATTCGGGACATTTGATTTGGAATAATATTGGCTGAGTGGGTGCCAAGACCAAAACGAATGCCGGACCGAGACGAGCAAGCCA
>JBBRBM010000260.1:0-7001 GCA_038205745.1 Verrucomicrobiota bacterium
GAGACTGAGGGGACATGGAGACTTGGGGACGGGCTGCCCCGCACCTTGTCCCCCTTTCCCCTCAGTCTCCCTGTCGCCGTGTCTCGAAGTCCTCGCACGGCGGTTGAATTTCCTCGCACGCGGCGTTCACGTTCGTTACGTTCATGTCACAAAACCAAGCGACCAAGTATGGCAAAAAGATTTCTTTTCATCACGGCGTCAGTTATCGCCATTTCAGCGATTCAGCTACTCCCCGTTTCAACGTTTGCCGCTGAAGTGCGCATCACCGAATTCATGGCGAGCAACACGCGCACGTTGACCAATGAATTTGGCCAATTCAGTGATTGGGTGGAGATCCAGAATACCACCACGACGAACGTCAACCTGTTCAAATGGGCGCTGACGGATACAGCGGGCAATGCGAAGTGGACTTTCCCCGCCACGAATATCGCTGCGGGTGCCTACATGGTCATTTTTCTGGATAGCCCGGAGAGGAAGGTGCCGGGCGCGCCGCTCCACACCGGTTTCAGCTTGAACGCGGATGGGGAGTATCTGGCGCTCTTGCGGCCCAATGGGTCGAACGCCACGCAGTTCCCGGTCACGTATCCCATGCCGAACAAGTTCATCGGGCAACGGCCTGACATTTCCTACGGCTTCGGCGTGCTGGCGTCCAATTTCACGGTCGTGACCACAAATGCCGCGGTGCGGGTGCGCATTCCCAACAGCGGCGTGGAGGGCACGAACTGGCTGCTCCTCGGCTTCGATGACAACAGCTGGACGCTGGGCACCAATGGCGTGGGTTATGGGCCGACCAATACATTCGTGGCCGACTACGACGTGGCGATCGCGCCGACGGCGCCGGTGGTCTTTTTTCGGTTTGAAGAAACGAGCGGTGCGGTGGCGGCGAACATAGGGTCGGGCGCGGGGATGAATGGGAGTTATAGTGGTGTAACGCTGGGCAGTCCCGGGCCGCAGCCGCCGGCGTTAAATGGGTTCGAGCCGGACAACAAGGGGGCGACGTTCAATGGAGCCAGCAGTTTTGTCGGTGGACCGGCGGGCTTCTTCAACAATCGCAATGCGTTCACGGTGGGAGGCTGGGTGAATCCGGCGGCGATTCCGGGAGCGCGCATCGGTTTGTTCGGGCAGAACGATTGCGTCGAGTTTGGTTTCAGCAGCGGCGCGACGATCGAGCTATGGACACCGGGCGGCGGCTCGATGCAGGTGAATTATCCGCATCCGATGAGCACATGGCACCACATCGTGGGCGTGGGGGATGGAACGGCGCTGCGCGTTTACATCGATGGCGTGCAGGCGGGTCAGGGCGGCATTGGGACGACGAATTATGGGAGTTCGGCTTTTAATTTCAACATAGGAGGAGGCGGCATTCAGGATACCGCGGGGAACTTCTTCAACGGCCAGATCGACGAAGTAGTAGCGTATCAACGGGCGCTGACGGCCACGGAGGTGTTGTCCTTGTATCAGGCAGGGACGAATGGCCAGGGCGTGAGCGCAGTGAATTTCGTGCGCACAGACGTGGGCCCGGCGATGTCGAATGTGAACGCCAGCGCCTACATCCGCATTCCATTCAACGTGCCGGACCCGGCGCTGGTATCGAGCCTGACTTTGCGGATGCGTTATGACGATGGGTTTGCGGCTTATATCAACGGCACTCTCGTGGTGCGGGTGAATGCAACGGAACCGCTGGTGTTCTCGTCAGGGGCCACGAATACGCATTCGCCCACGGTCGTGGATTCGTTCTTCGTGGGCACGAACACTTTACAGGCGGGAACGAACATATTGGCGATTCAAGGGTTGAACGTGGCGGCGAACGATCAGGACTTTCTTGTGGGGGCGGAAATGATCGCCGTCAGCCTGACTGGTGAAAGTCCGTCTCCGCTATTCTTCACAGCGCCCACGCCTGGCCAGCACAATGCGGGCGGCGTAGCGAATCCCGGCCCGGCGATCGTTTCGCCTTCGCACACTCCGAATGTTCCGCTCGATTCACAGGACATCGTCGTGACCACGCGGATCGGGCAGAGCTTTTTCCCGGTGGCAAATGTGTTTCTTCGCTACCGCGTGATGTTCGGTTCGGAATTGGAAGTGCAGATGTTCGATGATGGCCTGCACGGGGATGGAGCCACCAACGATGGAGTGTATGGCGTCACGATTCCGGAAAGCGCGTCCACCAATGGACAAATGGTGCGGTGGCATTTCCGAGCGACGGACACCCAAGGGAACATTTCGCGCTGGCCGCTTTTAGTGACCGGCGTCGCGGGCTCGGAATATTTCGGCACGGTGGTGAATCCCGGCTACGTCACGAGCAAGCTGCCGATCATTCACTTATTTGCGTCTCCCACGGCGCTGCAACCGGGCCCGACGACCGCCCAAACCGGCGCAGATTCACAGGGCGGGGATTACGTGTCGTTGTTCTACGATGGTGAGTTTTATGATCACGTGAAGATGGAATTGCGCGGCAACAGCACGGCGGGATTCAACAAGAAGTCGCATCGCCTTGACTTCAATCGCGACCAGCCGTTCAAGCACCTGCCCGGTTATCCGCGCCTGCGCAAAACGTCGTTCACCGCCGATTGGCCGGATCAGACTTACATGCGGCAGGAATTGGCATTTTGGCTGGCGGATCAGATGGGCGCCCCTGCCCCGTTTTATTACCCGGTGCGTTTGCAGTTGAACGGGCAGTTTTACCAACTGGCCAACCATAATGACGTCCACACCGATGAATACCTCGATCGAATTGGCTACGACCCGAATGGCGCGCTCTACAACGCGGCGGGCCAGGTGACGGAACCGCCGCAAAGCACGGGCGGCTTCGACAAGAAGACGCGCAATTGGGACAACATGGCCGGCTCCAGTCCGCCGCGTGGAACGGATTACACGAACATGGCGCTTTCCATCGCGGTCCCTGATCTCGCGCAGCGTCGGACCAACGCTTACGAGCTATTTGATATCCCAGAAGTGCTCAACTACCTCGTCGTGGCCCGATGGGTGCATGAAAACGACGACGTATGGGCGAACATGAGCTTCTATAAAGACAACGATGGAGATGGTTTGTGGCGGATTTTTCCGTTCGATATGAATCTCTCGTGGGGTGCCATGTTCAGCGAAGGGTTCGTGGGCGTGCAGGCGACGAATGACAATCACAAGTCTCATCCGCTCTACGGCGGCAACAACTTGCGCGCGTTGAGCAACACCGGATTTTATAATCGTCTTTACGATACGTTTTTCAATGTCCCTGAACTGCGGCAAATGTATTTGCGCCGTCTGCGTACGATGCTCGACGCTTACATTAAACCGCCGGGCACTCCCGTCGGATCCACGGCGCTGGAGCAGCGAATCTTTGCCGCTCGCGACGAAATGGCTGAAGAAGCCCGATTGGATCGCATCTGGTGGGGCTGGCCCGGAGTGGGTGGGCAGAACAATTTCAATCCGCCCGCGAACGCGGATCCATTTGGCAGCGCCAACCGCACCAATGCGGCGACAACGAGCCTGACCAACGCGGTGGACGAAATGCTGAACCAATTTCTCTACGCGCGACGCCGGCACTTCTACGTGCATCACAGTGTCACGAATACCCGCGCTCCGCTTTACAGTGAAACGCAGAACCCGGCCTCGAACACCGTGGCCGGCATCCCCGCTGCGCAAGCACCTAATATGTTCATCGCCATCGGCGCGCTTGAATATAATCCGTCATCCGGCAACCAGGGCCAGGAATACATCCAGTTGACGAATTCGAACCCAGTGGCGGTCGACATCTCGGGTTGGAAGCTGAGTGGTGGCGTCGATTTCACCTTCAGACCGGGCACTGTGATCCTTGGCAACAACGTGCTTTACATCAGCCCCAATCGGAACGCGTTCAAGACACGCACCAGCGGGCCGCGCGCCAACCAGAGCTTTTTTGTCGTCGGTAATTACAATGGGCAGCTCAGTGCCCGCGGCGAGACGCTGAGTCTGGTGAACGAAAGGGGGCTGCTTGTCTCCACGAATACCTATCCCGGCAGCCCAAGCCTTGCGCAACAGCATCTCCGCATCACGGAGATTATGTATCATCCCGGACCGACGAACGTCGGAAGCCTGTTCGGACAGGAAGAGTTTGAATTCATCGAACTGAAGAATATCGGTCCGGTGGCCTTGAACCTCGTGGGTATTCATTTCACAAATGGACTCGTCTTCACGTTCGCGACCAACAGCGCCATCACGAACTTGAACCCCGGTCAGACAGTTGTGCTGGTGAAGAACATCGCCGCATATAACTCTCGCTATCCGGCCGCGATCATCGCGGGAATTTACACCGGGAGCCTGAATAACAACGGTGACCGCATCACGCTCGTTGACTCGGTGAACGAGGAAATCCTCGACTTCACCTACAACAACTCGTGGTACCCGATTACGGATGGACTGGGCTTCTCGCTTGTGACCGCCAACGAAGCCGCCGAGCCTGACGCGTGGGATTCCAAATCGAACTGGCGCGCCAGCGGCAACCTCAATGGTTCACCGGGCACGATAGATCCTGCGCCTGGCCAATTCCCGACCGTGCTGGTGAATGAAGTGCTTGCCAATTCCAAACCGCCCGCTGTCGACCTGATCGAGCTTTGGAACACCAGCACCAACATCGCGAACATAGGCGGCTGGTACTTGAGCGACGATTTCTTCATACCGAAGAAGTTTCGATTGACGAATGGGACCACGATCGCACCCGGCGGTTACCTTGTCGTGAATGAGACGCAGTTCAATGCCAACCCGGGCATTCCGCCCAGTTTCGCATTCAGTTCCGTTGGTGATGAAGCCTATTTGTTCGCGGCTGATCCAGCCGGTAATCTGCTCGGGTATTCTCACGGCTTCCATTTCGGTGCTTCCGAGGAGGGCGTTTCCCTCGGCCGCTATATCACGAGTCAGGCCGAGGAACATTTTGTGGCGCAGGCGACGAATACCTTCAACGCCACGAACTCGCGTCCACGCGTGGGTCCCATCGTGATTTCCGAAATCATGTTTCGCCCGCCGGACATCAACGGCGCTGACGATACAACCAATGAATTCATCGAACTGCTGAATATCAGCACCAACACCGTGTCACTATTCGACACGAACTATCCCACCAACTCCTGGAAGCTGAAGGACGGGGTCGACTTCGCCTTCACGACAAACACCACCGTGGCGGCAGGCACCTATCTGCTGGTGGTTGGTTTTGATCCGCAGACGAATGCCGCCGCGCTCGCCACATTCCGGGCCAAGTATGGGCTTAGCCCGGCAGTGCCCATTGTGGGTCCATACGGCGGCAAACTCGATAACTCCGGCGATCATGTCGAGCTCGCCGCGCCACAACCGCCAACCACCAATGGCGTCGAGTATTTCCTGATCGACAAGGTCGACTACACCGATGCATTGCCGTGGCCCGGCGGCGCAGATGGCTTCGGCGCCTCGCTGCAGCGGATCGTGACGACCGATTACGGCGACGACCCAACAAACTGGCTCGCCGCACTGCCAACTGCCAGCGCGGCATTTCCGGGCGGCGCAGCGCCGCAAATCACGCTGGACATTTCGAACATCGTTGCGATCGCGGGCAGCACGACCAATCTTACCGTTGCCGCGACGGGCTCGAACCTGCGTTACCTATGGCGCTTCAATGGCGCGAACCTGAATGAGACGAATGCGGTAATCGTGCTGACGAACGTTCAGGCGCAGCACTCCGGCACATACCAGGCGCTCGTCTACGACGAAGCAGGCTCGGCACTCAGCACGACGGGATTGCTGACTGTCATTCAGCCGGTCTCATTTGTCGTTCAACCGACCAATCAAAACGTCCAGCCAGGCACCAATGTTTCGATCTTTGCGGCAGCTCTCGGCGGCGGCGGGCAGGTCAGTTATCAATGGCGCTTTAACGGCGGCAACATTTCCAACGCGACGAACGCCATCTATTCGTTCACCAACGCCGAACTCTATCAGCACAGCGGCGTGTACGACGTTGTTGCGACCGATGGCTTCAGCTCCGCAACGAGCGCGGGAGCGTCAGTCGTCGTGCTTGTCAAGCCGCTGATTACGAATGCGCCTGTGTCCGTCACCGTGTTGCAGGGCAATAACGTGACATTCACTGTCGGCGCGGGCCCGGTGCATCCAATGCTTCCACTGGCGTATCAATGGCTCATCACAGGTGGCGCTGTCGGCACACCGACGAACGCAACCACTGCCACGTTCACCATCCTGAACTCCCAAGTGAACGGTCAGGTTCGCTTGCGGGTCAGTAATTTGGCCGGCCAGACGAACTTGATCGGCATTGTCGTCACCGTGTTGAAGGATTTTGATCACGACGGCATTGCAGACATCTGGGAAGTTCAATACGGCATGAACACAAACAGCGCCGCCGACGCGTCGCTCGACTCTGACGGCGACGGAATGATCAATCGCGATGAGTTCGTGGCAGGGACCAATCCAACGAATGCGCTGAGTTTATTGAAACTGTTCCAGACGCCGACGAACAGCTCCGTGCTGCAATTCGACGCGCAATCCAACATCAGTTACACCCTGCAGATCCGGACCAATCTGAACACGGCCTGGCAGAGTTTCAGCAACTTGAACTCAACCAACACGGTGCGATCGATTCAGTTCGGCCAGCCGCTGACCAATGATCAGCTCTTCTACCGCGTGGTGACGCCGCGAGTGCCTTAGGACCAATGCCGTTTAGGGATGCGAAGTAAAACATTCGTCCCCGTCGCCACATTCAAGGCTCTGTTCAACGAGTTGATATCTTGGTCCTTCATCTATGTCCTGCTGCGTCGTTGCGGCGTGCGTCGCCGCTGTCCACCGGTGGTTGCGGCGGCGGGAACGGCGTTGTATAATGAGGATGAATAATGGAGCGAGGGGATGGCATAAAGAAGCGTCGTGGCGTGTTCCGCGCGTCGGCATTCGCGGGGTCGTCCGAAGTCTCTTTGGTCGCAAAGAGCCCGTAAAAGACCCGGGTGAGCCAGCAAACAGGCTTGACACGGCATAGGTCGCCCAAAAGCGACCTCGAT
>JBBRBM010000261.1:0-6998 GCA_038205745.1 Verrucomicrobiota bacterium
GGAACAATGCGTATCCGTTGCTCGCCGAGGATGTGACGGTGGCCGAAGTGTTGAAGGGCGCGGGCTACAAGACGGGATTGATCGGGAAGTGGGGGCTTGGTTTGCAGGGGACGACCGGCACACCGAACAAGCACGGCTTCGATGAGTTCGCCGGATTCCTCAGCCAGACGCACGCGCATCAATATTATCCGACGAGCGTGTGGCGTTCAGGTGAGGCGTTCCGTGAGTTTTCAAAAGATGAAGTCATGTGGCCGCTGAACGGAAACACGAACGATCAAAAGAAGGTTTACGTTCACGATCTCTTCACTCGCGGCGCGACGAACTTTGTTACGGTGAACCGGCGCTTTCCGTTTTTTCTCTATCTCGCTTACACCGCGCCGCACGCGAACAACGAACTCGGTCGCGCTACCGGCAACGGCATGGAAGTGCCAAGCGACGCGCCTTATTCGAACGAAGACTGGCCGCAGCCGGAGAAGAACAAAGCCGCGATGATCACGCGCATGGATCGCGACATCGGGCGACTGATGGAATATCTGAAAGCGTTCAAGCTCGATACGAACACGGTGGTGTTCTTCGCGAGCGACAACGGAGCGCATAGCGAAGGCGGCGTGAAGGCGGCGTTCCACAACAGCTCGGGTCCGTTGCGCGGCATTAAGCGCGACTTGTACGAAGGAGGCATTCGCGTGCCGATGATCGTGCGTTGGCCGGGGACAATCCAAGCGGGTGCGGTGAGCGACTTTCCGTGGGCGTTCTGGGATTTTCTGCCGACGGCGGCTGAAATTTCGGGCGCGACAAATGTTCCAAAGAACATCGACGGCATTTCTATTTTCCCGACGTTGCTCGGCAAGAAGCAGAAGCCGCACGAGTTCTTCTACTGGGAGTTTCACGGGAAGGGATGGAAGCAAGCAGTGCGCATGGGGGACTGGAAAGCAGTGCGCCTTGCGATCAACAAGCCGATCGAGCTCTACAATGTGAAAACCGATCTTGGCGAGACGAACAACGTGGCCGCCGTACATCCCGAGATCGTGGCGAAAATCGAAGAGTATCTGAAGACCGCGCGCACGCCGTCGGAGAAATGGCCGCTCGCGCTGCCGCCGAGGCCGGGCGAAAAGGTTCCTGCCGAGTCCCCGGCCGAGGTGAATTGAGCGCGCGCCGCGTCGCATCCGACTGGACTGCTTCAGGTTTTTTGCGTTGGCGAGCAGTGAAATCTTGTCACGCGTAGATGCGCTCTTCAACATCCGCCCCGCGATTCATCCGTGCGCTCATCACTCTTCCGCGGGCCAGCGTGGATTCGTTGTGTTCCGGAATGCTGCGTTACCGTCCTAAGGTGCTGCTGTGCAGGCTGAAGATGTTTCATCTCCAGTGGCGGATGGTCGTCTTCCACCGGAAAATGCTGCGCTTGCATGCGCAGGTGGAGCGCTTTCACGCACCTGCGGCAAACCCCGCGCACGCCAAGCTTCCTTCTGCGTTCAATGCGAGACGCGCACTTGCTGGTGTCGCGAGCAGGGAACGAACGATCGTGGCCAGCGCGGCGGCGTCGCGCCAATCTTCTCTTCCCGCACGTCAACCCGCCCGCGCCATACGACGGCTCCCAATTGCCGCGCTCCGATCGAACGCGCAATAGCAACGGACTCGCGTGTTATTTCCGCGTATGGCTGTGCTGCGCGATCCATTCGCCCACCACCTCATCGGTCGCGCCGGTGGCCACGAAATTGCGGAACTCCTCCTGATCGATACCGGTCTCGTGGAAGAAATGCTGGTCGAGCGGACAGCCGAATTGGTAGTCGCCGTTGATGCCGGCGAGAGTGGCGCGGCATTTGTCGAGGGTGCGGGCGGCGCAGGATTCGCCACCGAGTTCCTCATTGGCGCTGCGGGGTTCCGTGGTTCGTAAATCGCGTGCGAGTTTTTTGACTCTGTCTAAAGCTTCCATACCGCCTCCTTGCGTGAAGTTGCTCCAGACCCTCGCGAATGCAAACGGAGAGTTCCGCAATGCAGGTGCGCGGTGCTGGGAAGATGAATCCAATCGAAGTGCGCGGGCGCGTTGAAGAAGTGCGCCGGGATTTCGAAGGCGCAGTTCACGACGCACGTGTCTCCAGTGTTGCACATGAAGAATTGCTGGCCGCCACACGCCGCGCGATTCTGAACCTCGATTACTTCCGCAGCCGCCGAGATGCGGCGCAGTAAGCGGTCGCTACTTGGCGACCATCCAACTCATGATCGCCTTCTGCGTGTGGAGGCGATTCTCGGCTTGATCGAAGATGGTTTGGGCGTTCGCCTCGAAGGTCTCGTCGTCGATTTCCTTACCACGATAAGCGGGCAGACAATGCATCACTAACGCGTCGGGTTTTGCGGCGCCGCGAATCTCGCGGTTGATCTGGAAACCGCCGAGTTCCTGGATGCGTTGCGCTGCTTCCGCTTCCTTGCCCATGGAGACCCACACGTCGGTGTAGAGCAGATCGGCGCCGGTCGCGGCTTCTTTCACGTCGGCCATGCAAACGATGCATCCGCCATTGGCCGTTTGAACTCGCAGGATCACGTCACCACCCACGTGATGTTCGGAGATGTTGGTCGCCACGCGCTTCAACAACTCGGGCGCGGGACGAAAATTTTTCGGTGCCGCGATGCGAAGTTCGAATCCCAGTTTCGCCGCCGCAAAAATCCATGAAGCCGGAACATTGCACGCGCCATCGCCGATGAACGTGACCACCTTGCCCTGAATCGGCCCGCGCTTTTCCTGGAACGTGAAAATGTCCGTGAGGATCTGACACGGGTGCTCCTCGTCAGTCAGCGCGTTGACCGTGGGAATATTCGAGTAGCGCGCGAACTCCTCGACGTCGGCCTGCGCAAACGTGCGGATGATCGCGCCGTGGATCATGCGGCCCAGGACGCGCGCGGTGTCTTTGATCGGTTCACCGCGGCCGAGTTGAATGTCGTTCGCGTTGAGGAACATCACTTGCCCGCCGAGTTCGCGCACGCCGACTTCGAACGAGACACGTGTGCGCGTGGAAGACTTCGAGAAGATCAGCGCCCACACTTGTCCGGCGAGCGGCTGGTGCTGGCTGTCGCCGCGCTGCGCTTTGACGACCTTCGAGTTTTCGAGAATTACGTCGATGTCAGCGCGGGGAAGCAATTCCAGTGACAGCAGATGTTTCATGTGCAACGTCTCGTATCGAGAAACGCACAAAAGGCATCAAAGCGAAAAAAGTCTCAAGAGAATTTCCACTGCGAACGGACGAAAAAAATCCCCGGGTGCGGCGGAGCGGAAGACAATTTTCGCACAGTGCAGAGCAGTTCCGTTTCTTGACGGAGTTGGGGCAGTTCCCGAAGATGCGCGGCCATTTCGGAAGGAAATGGTTTTGGAAACCTGAACTGAACTTGAACTCATGAGCACCATTGTCGATATCCAGGCCCGCGAAATTCTTGACTCGCGCGGCAATCCCACCGTCGAAGTCGATGTCCTCCTCGCTGGCGGCGCCGTCGGGCGGGCGGCCGTTCCCTCCGGCGCGAGCACGGGCGAACACGAAGCCCTCGAACTGCGCGACGGAGACAAGAAGCGCTACCTCGGCAAAGGCGTTTCAAAAGCCGTCACGAACGTGACGGAGAAAATTCTTCCGGAGTTGCAGGGAGTCGATGCGTTCGACCAGCTCACGGTCGATCGCATCATGATTGACCTCGACGGCACGGAGACGAAGTCGAAGCTTGGCGCGAATGCGATTCTCGCCGTCTCGCTCGCCAACGCGAAGGCCGCGGCGGAAGCGATCGGCATCCCGCTCTTCAAATATCTTGGCGGACCGAATGCCAAGGTGCTTCCCGTTCCGATGGCGAACGTGATCAACGGAGGCGCGCACTCCGATGCGCCGATCGATTTCCAGGAATTCATGATCGTGCCGAAGGGCTTCAACACCTTCAGCGAAGGCTTGCAGGCGATCACCGAAATCTTTCATTCGCTCAAGGGCGTGTTGAAGAAGAAGGGTTTGAGCACCGCAGTCGGCGACGAAGGCGGTTTCGCGCCGAAGCTCGACAGCGCTGAAGCCGCGATTGAGGCGATTCTCCAGGCGACGAAGGACGCGGGCTACAAGGCCGGCAAGGAAATCTTCCTCGCGCTCGATGTCGCGTCGTCGGAGTTCTACGACAAGGTGAAGAAGCAATACGTCTTCAAGAAGAGCACGGGCCGCAAGTTGAGCGGTGCGGAACTCGTGGCGTTCTACGCGGACCTGACTGCGAAATATCCGATCGTCAGCATCGAAGACGGCTGCGCTGAAGGAGATTGGGAAACATGGAAGGTGCTCACCGACAAACTCGGCGACAAACTTCAACTCGTGGGTGACGATCTCTTCGTCACCAACGTAAAGTTCCTCCGCAGAGGCATCGAGACCGGCACGGCGAATTCCATTCTGGTGAAGGTGAACCAGATCGGCTCACTCACCGAGACACTCGATGCGGTCGAGTTGGCAAAGGAAAACGGCTACACCGCCGTGCTCAGCCATCGCTCGGGCGAAACCGAAGATGCGACGATCGCCGACCTGGCAGTGGCGACGAATTGCGGCCAGATCAAGACGGGCTCGCTCAGTCGCTCGGATCGCACCGCGAAGTATAATCAGTTGCTGCGCATCGAGCAGATCCTGGGCAAGAACGCCGTCTACGGCGGCAAGTTTTAACGAACGTCAACCCTGAACGAACGAGCCCGCTGCGTCGCAAGACCGGCGGGTTTTTTGTTTCGTCTTACTGCGGACGTTTCTGCGGGGCGGGATGCGCGGAGCGAAGACGTTCGCGGATGATTTTGCTGGCGGCTTCCATCGACGGCTGCGGCTGGGCCAATGGGAACCACATGCCGAGTACACGCCGCTGCGGTGTGAACCTGCTCCGATGTTCTTTGACGCGATAGCTCGCTGACATACGTAATCCGTCGTTTGCACACGAACGGGAAGCGCGCGGAGTAAAACTTATTTGCTGTCCAAATGTCAATGCGATGCCAAGCGGCGATGAGGCGACTTATGCATCAACCCCAGCGCATTTTCCGTGTGATCGAGCTGTCAGGCTGTGGCGCTTTCATTGCCGGAAAACGTTTTCGTTTGTGAACTCGCAGCGCCTCGGACAAGCTTCCCTCCGTTTCACTCCATGAAGCCAGTGTTGCGAGTGCTGATCGTCGAAGATTCGGAATTCGACGCGCAGATGATTACGAGCCTCGTCCGCAAAAGCGGCTACGATGTTGTCTCCGAACGCGTAGAGACGGCTGAAACACTCGCCGCCAAGCTGCGCGAAAAGCAGTGGGACATCATCCTCTCCGATTACAACCTGCCGATGTTCAGCGCGCCTGAAGCGCTCAAGATTGTGCAGGCGAGCGGGATCGACCTTCCATTCATCATTATTTCCGGCGGCATCGGCGAAGCGACGGCCGTGGCGGCGATGAAAGCCGGCGCGCACGATTATCTGATGAAAGGCAACCTGAGCCGCCTCGCACCTGCGATCGAGCGTGAGTTGCGCGAAGCCGCCAACCGTCGCGAAAGGGGCGAAGCGCGTGAGAAGTTGCTCGAGAGTGAACTGCGCTACCGCATGTTGTGGGAATCCTCACCGGATGCGGTGCTGCTCATGGATTCGGACAGTAAAATCCATTTCGCGAATCCCGCGATCGAGACGGTGTTTGGCTACAAGCCGGAGGAGGTCATCGGCCAATCCCTCGCCACATTGTTGCCGAGAGATCTGCGCAGCAGCGACGCGCTGGCCATTGAGGATTATCTGCGCACGGGCCAGCGTGACACGTTGCCGCGCATCATTGAGACGATTGGTCGTTGCAAAGACCTGCGGGACATCGTGACGGAAGTCACGTTCAGTCACATGGAACTGAACGGCCAGCGGCGTCACGTCGCCTTCATCCGCGACATCACGGCGCGAAAGCGGGCCGAGCGCGAGTTGCGCGACAACCAGGAACAATTCCGCGTGGCGCGCGAAATCCAGCAGCGCCTGTTTCCGAAATCCGCGCCGGAAATTCCGGGGATCGATCTCGCCGGTGTGACGTATCCAGCCGAGGCGACCGGCGGCGATTATTTCGATTACCTCCACATGCCGAACAACACGGTCGGCATCGTCGTTGCCGATGTGACGGGCCACGGCGTCGGCCCCGCGTTGCTCATGGCAGAGACGCGCGCTTATCTGCGCACGCTCGCCGAGAACCGCGAGAACCTCGGTGACATTCTCACCTCGGTGAACCGCATCCTCGCGGAGGACATCGGCGGCGAACGCTTCGTCACGCTCTTCCTGGGCCGCATCGAAGCATCGGCAAAGCGGTTCGTATACGCCAACGCCGGTCATCCCGCTGGTTACGTGATTGCGCGAAACGGGGAGGTGAAAAATCAGCTCAAGCGCACCGGCGTTCCACTTGGTATCCGTCACGAAACGACGTACTCCACCGACGGCAGCGTGGATCTGGCCAGCGGCGACATCGTGTTGCTCCTCACTGATGGCATCGAAGAAACGATGGCGCCGGACGAATCCTTCTTCGGCGTCGAACGCACGCTCGACGTCGTGCGTGCCAACCGCGACAAACCCGCGCGGGAAATTCTCGAAGAACTTTATCGTGCGGTCCGTGAGTTCTCGCGCCACTCGCCGCAGGTCGATGATGTGACAGCGATCCTCTTCAAAGTAATGTAGTGGCGCCTGCCAGGTGGATCGCGGCTGAATCTCCGAGGAGTCATCAGCGCTCAAATGGAGTCGCAACAGAAGTTGGTTGAATTCACCGGACCACTCACTGATATTCGCGTCCGCTCGTCTCTGGACGGGTTTCTTGGTCGGGGCGTAGCGTAGCCTGGCTAGCGCGCTTGCTTGGGGTGCAAGAGGTCGCGAGTTCAAATCTCGCCGCCCCGACCATTTAATTTCAATCACTTACGAGGTTTAAGTCCTCCTCTCCCATTCTTGACCATTTGAGGCAATACCCCCAAAATACCCCCATGAGTTCAGTGTATGCGAAGGTCGAAGCGGAGGCATTGCTCTTCATTCATCCG
>JBBRBM010000262.1:0-6974 GCA_038205745.1 Verrucomicrobiota bacterium
GGTGCGACGAGGCGCGTTGGCGGGCGGCAGTGCAATGGTGAACGCGCCGGTGACGCTGCCGCTCGGCGCGATATCAAAGACCTTCACGCTCCCATTGACGTTGGCGAGAAAGAGCCGCGATCCGTCATGCGAGAAAATCAGTCCGGTGTAACTCACCTGCCCTTTTTTGTCGGGTTGGAGGATGTTCGGCGACACCACATCGGGCTGCGGTTCGGCCTTTTCGGAAGGCAGCGCCACGTGCTGGCGAATTTCGCCAGTCACGGGATCGACGATCACGACCTCACTCGTCTTGCCAGAGACCGCGAGGAGTTTGCCGTCCGGGCTGAGCGCAATCGCCTGCGGTCTCATGCCCGGCAACTGCACCTGCCGTCCGAAGGGCGTGAGCACCTGGTTCACAGGTGTCACGACGCGGTTCGTCGAACTGCGCCCAACCAACTCTTTGGTGGAACGAATTGATTGTGAATCGTTCACACAGCCGACGATCAGCGTCGCCGACACAGCACAGCCGAGAATGAAGTAAGCACGCATGGGATGCCGTGAGTCTGCCGAACCGGGTCAACTTCGCGCAAGGTTTGCGCTGTCATGCGACCGCGTATCGGTGCTCAGTTCATCGCCTCAATCATCGCGGCCTCGATCGCCTTCAACTGATCCGGATTCGTGATCTTGTTTTTTTGATCGTCGGTCACGAAGAAGATGTCACGGGCCACATCTTCCACCGTGTCGATCAGAGCTTCTGTGATGTTGCCCCGTGTTTCATTCAACACCTCCAGCATGTCATGCAGCAGGCCGAGTCGCTCGGAAGCTTCCACGGTGATGATCGTGCGATCCGGCGACTCCGTGTTGTTGAAAGTAACGACCGGCGCGATGCGAGTGGTGCGCGGCAGATGCTTGTGAGATTGACGCGCCCACGTGGAGGCAAAGCGCGGCGGCTCACTGAGCCCGCCTTCCAGCAGAAACTCGAGCTCGCGCAATCGCGCCGTGTCGCTCACGTGCCCTTGCTTGTTGTCACAAAGCCAGAAGACATCGAGCACGATGTTGTCGGCGCGCGTGTAAACCTGGGCACGGATTACGTTCAATCGCAGCGCGCTGATGTAACCGGCAAGTTGCGTCAAAAGCCCGGCGCGATCCCACGTGCAGACGAGCAACTTCGTGCAGCCTTGTTGCGGAAAATGTCGCGCGTCCATGACGGCGGTGCTTGCGGAGGCTTCATTTGTCGCGAGGCGGCTGAGGAAGCGATGCACCGTTTGCAAGCCCCAGACGAGTTCGTCCTCCGTCACTCGTTCCCAATAGCGGGGCGGCATGCCTTCGAAGTGAGCGGACGTCTCTTCGTCAGGAATCCCGGCGATGGGTTTGAGCGCGACCAGTCGGCGCAAACGTTCGCGATGCCATTCCCAGCCGGCCCCTGGGCGGAAAGCGTTAGGCGCTCCGGTTCCGCCGCCTTCTTTGGCGGAGGCTAAAGAGGGTTCACTGCTGCCAATCATTCGGATCGACTAAGCGGATCGTATGCCAGCCACATTGAAGCGCGTAACAACGGCGAAATGAAAATGAGGAAATGGGCCAGCCGAAAAAATGCTTCAGTGTGCGCAAACCTCCGCAGCGGGAACTTGGTGTTGGCCGGACTAAAGTCGTCACCTGCCCCTCACGCTTTCAAAAAGAACCCACGCTGTTTCGCAGTAATGGGCAGGCCGAGCTTCTCCATGACGGCGAGAAGATCCTCCCACACTTTGCGCTTCTCCGACACAGCCTGGTTGTGGAGCAGAAACGCGGGGTGATACGTCGGCATCAGTGGAATGCCGCGGTAGGTTTGCCACTGCCCGCGCAGTTTCGATATGCCGGATTTCTGGAGCAAACCCTCGACCGCCGTGCCGCCAAGCGCGACGAGCACCTTGGGTTTGATGACATCGATCTGCTCGTGGAGATACGGAATGCACGTCTGCATTTCCTCGGCTGTGGGTTTGCGATTGCCGCTCGAATCGGCAGGCATGTCAGGCCGGCACTTCAAAATGTTCGCGATGTAAACCTGATCGCGCGCGAGACCCATCGTCTGGATCATCTTCGTGAGAAGCTGGCCCGCCGCGCCAACGAACGGCTCCCCTTGAATATCTTCGTCCGCTCCCGGCGCTTCACCCACGAACATCAATTCCGCTTCCGGGTTGCCGACGCCGAACACCACGTTCTTGCGCGTGCTGGCGAGGTGCGAACACTTCACGCACTGCCACGCGCGTTCGCGAATTTCAGCGATGGCTTGGGCCTTTGCGGTCGGAGTCGTGGAGAGTGTCGCCGGCCGAATCTCGAATGTCGGAGGGGGCGGCGCAGGTTGCGCGGCGCGAGCAATCTCCGGCGTTCGGCTCTCGACTCTCGACTCTCGGGCGCGCGCCGGTGCTGGCGCGCCAAGTGCCCGAAGTGCCTCGGGACTGACCGTCACGAAACGCGAACCCTGCGACTTCAATTCTTCCAAATGCCGCACGGCCGCATCGACAAGTTGGTGATACAACTCTGACATCGCGGGCGACGGTAGCAGCGAAGTGGAGAGATGGAAGTTGAGAGTTGAACGAACCAGACGCCGCTCCGAATCGAGTGGTCCTCAGCTTGTCCCCATGTCCCCAGTACTGGTGACTGGCTGGGTAAGGGTTCTCCGGTAGTCTGTGGTCGTGTTTGACGCACTTGGTTCTCAGAGTGCGTCCTGTGTGAAAAGGCCGGACCTGTTGTCCGGCCTTTCTCTTTTGTCTCGAAGCATTCCCACGAAAGCCAGCTTCAAGGAGGCTGCGGGCGCAACCGCGCACACGCATCAGAATAGTGGGGCAGGCGCCCTCGCCTGCCACAGTCCACCGGGCGCCCCCGCCCGGTGATACCGCAGGCGATGGCGCCTGCGGGACTTTGCCAGCCGACGGCGGCCGGCCCGCTACGGTGCGTGTGCCCGGTTGCGCAGCGGGACGGCCCGCCCTCACCAATCCGTCGGCTTGTAGTCCTTCAAGAACTGGCCCCAGACATGTTCGCCCGTGTTGAAGCCGGCGATGATCGGGTCCACGATCCGCGCCGCGCCGTCCACGATATCGAGCGGCGGATGGAAGCGATGCTCCTTCACCTTCCGCGTCGCGATGTGCATCGGGTCTTCGTCCGTCACCCAGCCCGTATCGACGGCGTTCATGTGGATGCCGTCCACCTGATAATCCGCCGCCGAGGTGCGCGTCATCATGTTGAGCGCGGCCTTCGCCATGTTGGTGTGGGGATGGCGCGTGGTTTTGAACTTACGATAAAACTGCCCCTCGACAGCCGAGACGTTGACGATGTGTTTGTCGCGTTCCGGGGTGCGGAGCATGAGCGGCTTCAATCGCGCGTTGATGATGAACGGCGCGACGGCATTCACCAGATGCACCTCCAGCAACTCAACCGAAGGCACTTCCGCCAGCGTGAGACGCCACGAGTTGCGCTCGCGCAAATCCACCTGCTGCAAATCCTGATCAAGCCGGCCTTCGGGAAATAGCTGTTTCTGCGCCGCAAGTTCTTCGGCCAACAACGGCACCTGCGAAAGCTGTGCCGCATGAGTCAGTCCGGCAACCTCCGACACACCCTGCGTCAACGCCGCGCCCTCTCCCTCCGGCAACATGTGATAACCGCGCAAGCCTTCGTACGCGCCGAGCAACGCGCGCGCTTTCTCTGGCAACGAATTCAGCGACGCGTTCTCCTCTTCCATCATGTGCGCGTAGAAATCCGGCGGACGCCGCACCGTCTGACACGCGTTGTTGATGATGAAGTCGAGCCGTTGCCGCGTGTTCAACAGGTGGCGGCAAAACGCTTCAACACTCGGCGTGTGCCGCAAATCGAGACCAAAGATTTCCAGGCGATGTCCCCACTCTGCGAAGTCCGGCTCCGCGGCGTAGCGCGCCGCCGAGTCGCGAGGAAAACGCGTGCTGACGATGATCTGCGCCCCCGCGCGCAACAACTTGATGCCCGCCTGATAACCGATCTTCACACGCCCGCCCGTCAGCAGCGCCACACGTCCACGCAGATCCGCGAGTTCCGTGCGCTTGCGGTAATTCAACTCAGCGCACGCCGGGCAAAGCTGGTCGTAGAAATGGTGAATCGTCGAATAGTCCTGCTTGCAGATATAGCAGTTCTGCGGTTCCACGACTTCGCGGAATGGTTCATCGGATTGCACCTCCTGCTGCTCGAAACCGGATGGCGGAAAGACATTCGGCGTCGTGAACACTTTCTCGCGGCGCAGCTTGCGGATGCCCGTTTGATTCAACGTGCTCTGGTCCCGGTCCAGCTTTTCATTTTTCCGCTGGCGCACCTTCGCCTTCACCATGCGGCGACGTTCCCTCACGTCGGGATAAAAGACCTGTCCCGCCGCTTGCAACAGCCGCGTGCGCTCCTCATTCGCTAATGAAGATAGCAGCGCGCGGTCGGCGATGAGCGCCTCAAGCGCTTCAGTCGCCGCGCGCAATCGCGCGGCCGTGGCGTTGTTCGTTTCGTCTGCCGTTGGCCCGGCAGGTGTCGTGACGTGAGTGGGCATCGTTCGCAGGCTTGCGCGAGTCCGAAATGGTCCGCGAAAGCGAGCGGCGAACGTATCGCCTCACGCCATCACGTCAAGGCGGGGAAACTGAGGATTAAGAGGACGATTACGACTAAGATTAAGAAGAAGACCTGGGAATCTTAATCCTGCTCTTCATCTTAATCTTTTTTGATTTAGCTGGCATGGCGGAACCAAGCGCAGCCTCACGTCCTGCGCAAGCCGCGCAGGCAAAGGAAACGCCCGAAAATTTTTGCGGTAACTTTCCCGGTACGGAGTCATCTTTAACGCAGGATGATCCATCGCTTTTCACTTTTGCTGAGTGCTGTACTGTTCCTGCTTCCGGCCGCCAGCACACGCGCCGCGCAGGTCAATTACGTCGTCCATGTGAGCCTGGATGGTTTGGGGGCCAAGTATCTCGAATTCTTCGTCACCAATGCGCCGGCTCGCTATACCAACTTCAACCGCCTGATTGCGGAGGGTGCATCCACGATGAATGCGCGCTGCGACTACGACTATTCAGAAACCGTTCCGAATCACGTCACCATGTTCACCGGCCGCCCCGTTAACCAGCCCAACGGCGCTCCGAACACCACTCACCATGGTTACAACAACAACTTTCCCGTCGCCACCGACACCATTCACAACTCCGGAAATGCCACCGTGCCTTACAAGGCGAGCTTCTTCGACGTGGCCCACGACTACGGTCGTTCCACCGCGCTTTACACCGGCAAGACCCGTCTCGACCTCTGCGGCCGCAGTTACAGCAGCACCAACGGAGCGCTCGATCTAGTGGCGGAGGCAGGTGACAATGGGAAAGGCAAGATCGACTTCGCCTCCATCACCGACACGTCAGGGGCGAACATCGCGAACGAGGTGAGCCTGCTCCTGCAAAGCCTCACCAATGCGACTCCGCGCAACTACAGCTTCATGCACCTCGCGGAGCCGGATCTCACGGGCCACGCCAGCAACTGGCGCAGCGCCGCCTATAGCAACATCGTGGCAACCATCGACGTTCAACTCGGTCGCATTCTGGCAGCGATCGATGCGAACCCACTTCTCACGAACAACACCGCCCTGATCGTCACCGCAGATCATGGCGGTGGCGGCGTCATCGCAAACGCCCACACCGAGGCATATCACATCACGAACCACACGATTCCATTCTTCATCCGCGGACCGGGCGTGCCCAAGAACTCCGACATCTATGCCCTGTTCGCGAATCGTGGGAATCCCGGCACCAACCGAACCGACTACACAACGGTTCCGCAGCCTTTGCGCAACGGAGACAGTGGCAACATCGCATTAGCCATGCTGGGCCTGCCGCCGATCACCGGCTCTTTCATCGTCCCAATCTTCGGCGGCACAAACACCACGATGAATATGGCGCGCGCACTGGATGGCGCCTGCACCCTATGGTGGCCATCGAACGCGACCGCATTCGTCCTCGAAAGCGCCGCCGCTTTGCCGAATGGAAACCAATGGCAACCCATCACCAACGGCATCGTGAACAACGGCGGCGTGTTCACCTTCACCGCCGATCCCACCAACGCGGCTAAATTCTATCGCCTTCGCAAGCTGTAGCATTGCCCTGAACGCGCCATGGATGATGAAAACCATCGCCGCGGAGGAGGAAGCCCGCAGTCTCTGGCGCAACCGGGCACACGCTCCAGAATAGTGGAGCAGGCGCCATCGCCTGCCACAGTCCACCGGGCGCCCCCGCCCGGTGATACCGCAGGCGATGGCGCCTGCGGGACTTTGCCAGCCGATGGCGGCCGGCCCACTATGGTACGTGTGCCCGGTTGCGCCCGGTATGCCCTGCCATCGCTGGTGTATTGCGCTTGCGCCCCATCATCATACGCTGACGTCCAACAAACAGCATGTCATACCACATCGAATTAAAACATTCGGAAGTGATTCACACCGCGGTGATCCGAAGCCGCGTGCGACCGAAAGAGCTGCCGCAGTTCGTTCCCGCGGCCTGCGATGAAGTCTGGTTCTACATTCGCTCCGCCAGTCTCCTGCGGCCCGGTCGCCACGTCGCCTTGTATTTGGATGCGCAAGGATTAGTCGAGGTTGGGGCGGAGGTATCGGAACCATTCGTCGGCAACGACCGCATTCATTGCTCGCAGTTGCCAATAGGCCGCGTGACCTCCACCGCCCATTTTGGACCCTACGCACGCCTTTCCGAAGCACATGCCGCAACTCGCCGATGGTGCGCCGGGCACGGACATCCGCTCTCAAATATTTCCTGGAAGTCCTATGGGCATTGGGATGCGAGTTGGAACGCCGATCCATCGAAGATACGCACGGATGTTCTCGGTTCCTCGCTACTTTCCGTGGCTGAGAATGGATGGCATATCGAGCTTTCCGGCGGTGAAATAGAGCATGGCGATCATATATTCCCGGCTGCGATAGCCGCGGGCTTTCCGCTTTACGGCACTGAACACACTGTTGAGGC
>JBBRBM010000263.1:0-6963 GCA_038205745.1 Verrucomicrobiota bacterium
CGTTTGCGGGCGCTGCGGCTGGCCGGGGGCGGTCTCCCACGAGAGCGCCGCCACCGAAACGACCGCGATGATGATGCCAATGATTTCGCGCCGGCCAATGTGTTCGCCCAGGAACAGGCGCCCGCAAACGGAACCGCCACCCTGAAGCGCAAGGCTCACTTCTTCCCCGCTTTTCCATCGATATGTCTGAGCCGTCCGATCAATTGATCCAGCACCGCGAGTTGGCAGACGCGCGGCGCGATGGAGAAGCTGCCTTCAGGGCGCTCCACGGTTCGGGTCGGAAGGTAAACATCCACCGAACGCGCCAGTTCGCTGGCCGGCTCGTTGCTGACGCCAATCGTCGGCACGCGCGCACGCCGTGATTCCGTGACGGCACGGAGCGCGAACTGGCTTTCACCCGAATGCGAAATGGCGATCACCACCAGACCTTTCACCGGCGGAGTCAACACGAAGCTGAGGGCCTGCTCGTTCGGCAGCGGCAGGGCCTGCCGGCCCAGCGCGAAGAACACATCTGTCAAAATCAGCCCGATGCCCTGCGACGCGCCCACGCCGGCAAACGCCACGCGGGCGGCGGACTTTAGCAGGCGGGCCGCGGCCGGCAACGCCGCCGCGCTGGCGGAGAGTCCGGCCGCAATGTCGGCGGCGTAGTCCACTTCCGGCGCGGTCGAACTCCGACCGGCCGGCGCCGCGTGCCGGTGGGTCAGCTCGCGCAGCACATGGTATTTGAGGTCCTGAAAGCCGTCGAACCCGGCCGCACGGCAGGCGCGGACTACCGTGGCATCGCTCGTCTCGCACCAGGCGGCGATCTCCCGCAGGCTCCCGGCAGCCACCCGCCCCGGTTCGCGCAGCAGCCGACGGGCGACGTCCGCCTCGCTCGGACGCATGGCGGGCAGGCAGGCTTCGAAGGCTTCACGAAACTTCATTTGCGACAAGATATACTTCCGTGTTGCACTCACAACATTAAACTGATTTCCTGCCCGTGACACTGACGCAAATGACACCCATGAAACCCATTGCTGAACTTCTCAAGTCCGGCGTCGTCCTCGGGGACGGCGGTTATCTCATCGAACTCGAACGCCGCGGTTATGTGGACAGCGGCTCCGGCCGCGAGAAGGTCGGCACCGGACGCGGCAGCGGTCAGTTCACCCCCGAGGTCGCCATCGAAAACCCGGATGCGCTGCGTGAACTGCACCGCGAATTCCTCGGCGCCGGTTCGCAGGTGCTCCAGGCACTCACTTTCTTCGGCACGCGCGAGAAGCTCAATCGTGCTGGCTACGGCGCGGAGACCGAGAACATCAACGCCGCCGCCGTGAAGCTCGCCAAGGAAATCGCTGGCGACAAAGCGCTCGTCGCCGGCAGCGTCTCGCGCACACAGCTCACCGAGCGCGAAGGCATGGAGTCGCTCGGCAAATCCCGCGATCACATCGCCGAACAAATCCGCCTGCTCAAGGACGCGGGCGTGGACTTCCTAATCCTCGAAACGTTCTTTCATCTCGCCGAAATGAAAGTCGCGCTCGAATGCGCCGCCGCCGCCGGATTGCCCGCCGTGGCGACCATGAGCTTCCGCCCGCTGATCACAAAATGCACCGACGGCCACACGCCCGCCGAGTGCGCGAAGGTCATGGCCGACCTCGGCGCCATCGGCGTCGGCGCGAACTGCGAGCAGGACCCGCAGCGCATGTTGCCGTTGCTCCGCGAAATGCGCGGCGCGACGAACGTGCCACTGGCCGCCCAACCCGCCGCCTTCGGCACCACGAACGAATGCCACTCCTTCACGCGGTTGCCGGCGTTCCCGGACGACCTGGAGACAATTCAGGTTTCGCGCGACGAGTTCGTTGAATTCGGCAAACTCGCGCGGAACGAGGGCATCGGATACGCGGGGGGATGCTGCGGATGCAACGCGGCCTACATCCGGGCCATTGCTCGCGGGGTTAAGGACGGCGCCGCAAGCTGACGAGCATGAAGATTTCCATTCATCCAGACGCCGGAGCAGCCAACGCGGCCGCCGCGGATTTACTCGCGACCTGGCTCACGACTCCCGGCGTGCGCAACGTGATGCTGGCCGCCGGCAACACGCCGCTGGAACTCTATCGGCTCATCGGTGAGCAAAAGCTCCCGCTCGCTCACTTGAACGTCTTCGCGCTCGATGAATACGTCGGCGTGCCGTCCGACGAGCCGCGCAACTGCGCCAACCTGATTCGCCGCGCTGCCGCCGAACCGTGGGGCGTGTTGCCAAACCATTGCTTCACGGTGAGTTCGCTGGAAGGCGAAGCGCTCGCCAGCGTGCAGCGACACGAGCAACGCATCGCCGATGCAGGCGGACTCGATGTCATCGTGCTCGGTCTCGGACAAAACGGGCATCTCGGCTTCAACGAACCCGGCAGTGCGGAAGATTCCGCGGCCCGCGTGCTTGACCTCGACGCGATTTCCATCGAGGCGAATCGAAAATGGTTCGGCGGCGATTACGCTCCGGCGCGCGGCGTCACGGTAGGCATGAAGACGATTTTGTCCGCGCGGCGCGTGTTGCTCCTGGCCTACGGCAAACACAAAACCGCCGCCGTGAATGAAATGCTGTGCGGCCCGCGCGGCGCGCAGTGTCCGGCGTCGCTGCTGCAAGGGCACGACAGTGTGCATGTGTTTCTCGACGAAGCGGCAGCGGCATGAATTGGAGTGACGAAATGAGTTCACCGAGGCCAATGAGGGAAACGAAAGGAGGGCAAACGTCTTCATCGTTCACTTCGCTGACTTCGCACGTCATCGGCATCGACGTGGGCGGGACGAAGATTGCGGCGGGGCTGGTGGCGTTTCCCGAAGGCCGCGCGCTCGCGAAGCGCATTGCGCCAACTCAGCCCACGCGCGGCGGACGCGCCGTGCTCGACGATGTTCTGCACCTCGCCCACGAACTGGCGGCCGAGGCCGTAAAAATCGGCGTGCCCATTGAGGTCGTCGGCCTGGGCGTGTGCGAACTCGTGGATCGCGAAGGTCGCCTCGCCAGCGCGAACTGCATTCAGTGGCTGGACCAACCCGTGCGCGAAGATCTTTCCGCGATTGCGCCCGTGACGATTGAGGCTGACGTGCGCGCCGCCGCACTGGCCGAAGGCCTTTTCGGCGCGGCCAAATCGTACCACAACTTTCTCTACGTCACCGTGGGCACCGGCATCAGTTGCTGCCTCATGCTTGAGGGCCAGCCTTACCTCGGCGCCCGCGGCGCGACCGGCACGATGGGCAGCAGTCCGATCCGCGTGCCGTGCGAGCAATGCGGCCATGTCAGCCAGCGCACGCTGGAGGAAATCGCGGCGGGTCCGGCGCTCGTGGCCCGTTTCAATGCCCTCCACGGCAGCGCGACGAGAGGGCAGGACGTGCTCACCGCAGCCGCGAACGGAAATGCGGTCGCCGCCCAAATCGTCCGCACGGCCGGCGGCGCGCTGGAATCGCAAATCGGGCTGCTCGTGAACGTGCTCGACCCCGAAGCCGTCGTCATCGGCGGCGGACTGGGCTTGAGCGAAGGGCCCTTCTGGGACGAGTTCATCGCCGCGACCCGCCGTCACATCTGGTCCGAGATGCATCGGGATCTCCCGATGTTGCGCGCGGCCACCGGGGCGGACGCCGGATGGATGGGCGCAGCCGCGAAGGCTTGGAAAACTTCTCTCCACGTTGAAGCAAATACGAACTGCAACCATCCAAAACAATCATCATGAATTCATCATCTCCAAACTTGAACCGTCGTGACTTCACCAAGACCGCGCTGCTCGGGGGCGCGGCCCTCGCGTCAGGCGCCGTCACCACCTTCGCCGCGGATGCGCCGACGAAACGCATTCGCACCGGGCTGATTGGGTGCGGCAGTGTTTCAGGCCAATACCTGCCGCAGCTTACGCAGTCGCCGTTCGTGGAAGTCGTGAGCTTGTGCGACATCCGCTACGAGCGCGCGAAGAAGCAGGGCGAGCGATTCAAGGTGGCGAACACTTACCCGAACATTGACGCGATGCTCGCGGGCGTGTCGTTCGATTTCCTCGTGGACACGACGGACATGCAGGAGCACGAGAAAATCAATCGCCGCGCGCTCGAAGCCGGGAAACATGTCTGGAGCGAAAAGCCGATTGCCAACTCGCTCGCCGCCGGGCAGGAACTGCTGCAACAGGCGTTGAAGAAAAAACTGCGGCTGTGGGGCGCACCCATCACGGTGCAGAGTCCGCAGTTCGCGTTCATGGCCAAGCAACTGGCGGCGGGCAAACTCGGTCGCGTCGCGGCGGCGCACGCGGATTACGGGCACGAGGGGCCAAACTGGTCTTCCTTCTTTTACGAAAAGGGCGGCGGCTCGATGCCTGACCTCGCGGTTTACAATCTGACTTCACTCACCGGTTTGCTCGGCCCCGCGAAGCACGTCAGCGCGATGTTGAGCATCGTCACGCCGGAGCGCGACATTCGCGACAAGGGCAAAATTAAAGTGACCGAGGAAGACAACGCGATGGTGCTGATCGATCATGGTCAGGGAATCATTTCGCACGTGCAGTCCGGTTTTAATTTCTTCAATCCGCACGGCCACGACGGCAGCAAGGAGACGCGGCACACGATCAGCATCGTCGGCTCGACCGGCTTCCTGGGAATGGTCGGCTACGACTGGGCGCCGCTGGGCGTGGACTTCGCGACGAAGGATGCGCCGAAGATGGAGCGGCACGCCACCGACGCACAGGGCTACGTCTGGCAGCAGGGTGCGGTGCTCGCGGCGGAATGCCTCGTCACTGGCAAGGAACTACTCGCGACACCGGAACAGGCGCTGCATGTCCTGGAGATCATCACCGCCGCACGCGAATCGTCGGCCACGGGAAAACGCATCGCGCTCACCTCCACTTTCAAGTGGCCGATCGTGTCCTGAAACGGTCGCCCTGCATTCATGAAAACATCTTTTACCGGCGTCACCGTTGCCGCGGCGTTGTTGTTCGTTTCAGGCGCACTCAAGGCCGAGAACTGGCCGCAGTTCCGTGGTGCTGGTGGCCAGGGCGTCGCCAGCGAAAAGAACCTGCCGCTGAAATGGAGCGCGACTGCTTCGGCGATGGCAGTTTCGCGGCGCTGAACTTCGCCGGCGAGATCGTGTGGACGAATCGCGATTACAAATTCTACGGCCAGCATGGACTGGGTTCTTCGCCGATTCTTTATCGCGGCCTGCTCATCATGGCGCGCGACGGAAGCAGCGAGGGCGATGACAAGAAGCTCGGCTGGCAGACTCCGTGGGACCAGTCCCGCGTCATCGCGCTCGACGCGAAGACCGGCAAGGAACGCTGGCAGGGCAAGCGCGGCCTCTCGCGTATCTCGCACGGCGTGCCGGTGATCTGGGAGCACGACGGCAAGGCCGAAGTCGTCAGCGAAGCCGGCGATGTCGTGCAAGGTTTCGACGTGCAGACCGGCGAGCGGCTCTGGTCGAGCGAAGTCATCGGCGAAGGCAAGGTGCCTTCCACCGTGATTGGCGATGGACTCGTCTTCACCGCCGGCGGCTGGGGCGGCAAGGAAACCGTCAAGGCGTTCAAGCTCGGCGGCAAAGGCGACCAGAAGGAAGCGCAGCTCGTCTGGGAGCAGAAGAAAGGCATGCCCACAGTGCCGTCGATGCTCTACGTGAAGCCGCATCTCTTCGCCATCACCGATGGCGGCGTGGCGACCTGCATGAAGGCGGACACGGGCGAACTGATGTGGCAGGAGCGCGTGGGCGGCAACTTCTCCGCCACGCCGGTGGCGGCGGAGGGGCGCATCTATTTCCTCGGCGACAACGGCGAGACGACGGTCATCGAAGCCCGCCCGGAGTTCAAAGTGTTGGTGAAGAATCCGCTCGGCGAAAAAGTGCAGGCGTCGATGGCCGTCTCGCAGGGGCAACTGTTCATTCGCACGGAGAAGAATTTGTTTTGCATCGCCAGCGCATCTTCTGCGGCGGCGGTGAACTCTGCCTCATCGGGGCTCGTTGCTCATTGGAAGTTCGACGAAGCCTCCGGCGCGCAAGTCACCGACAGTTTCAACGGCAAGCATGATGGAAAGTTGCTTGGGGCAGTCCGCGTGGCAGGCCAGTCCGGCGGTGCCATCGAGTGCAAACAAGACGCCCTCGCCGAGGTGCCACACGCCGCATCGCTGGATGATTTCAAGAACGGCCTCACCGTTTCCGCCTGGGTGAAGCGCGACTCGGAGGCGACGTGGAACATGATCCTCTCCCGCGAGATCAAGGACGGGCCATCGGAATACTTCGGCCTGGCCGTCGTGAAGAACAAGGCGCTGTTCTCCGTGGATGGCGACGGCGCGCACTACAAGAACATCAAGAGCGACGAGGACATGCCTGTCGGCGAGTGGATTCATCTGGCCGGCACGTATGACAACCTGGAGTTCAAACTCTACGTCAACGGCCGGCTCGTGAAGTCCGCGCCCTCCGCGGTGCCGTTCCAGTTCGGCGACACGAACCCGCTCATCATCGGCGGCAACACGAACACGCAGGGCAAGAAGTGGGTGGACTGTTTCCATGGACTGATTGACGAAGTGCATTTGTTCCGGCGTGGACTGAGTGGGCAGGAAATCCTGGCCCTCCACGACGCGATGCTGAAGAAGAATTGAATCCATGAAGCCTCACCTTTACCGCACGTTGGTTTTCTGGCGCGATGCGGCAAAGGAGTTCCCGCCACCCAACGCCAGGAAATGAAACTTCCTCGTATTTCTGCCCCAGCGTGGTGTGCTCTCCTGCTGCCTGGCAACTTCACCTGCGCGATGGTGCGGGCGTCATCCTGGAATCCAAGCCGGCGCCAGTGACCAAGACCAACGACATCGGCACGATGGACCTGGGGTGGAGTCGGACGTTCGCGGGGCCGTCAGGACGGGCGTGGGTTCGCCGAGCGACTGTGCTGGCGGGCTACCGACCCAACGGCAAATCATGCTGAGAAGGCGACCGGCCGAGTCACGCCTATCCCGGTCGAGTTTCATCAAGGCGAGTGACCT
>JBBRBM010000264.1:0-6945 GCA_038205745.1 Verrucomicrobiota bacterium
TCTGCCCCCTCTGCCCCTACGGCAGCCGCGGCGTGACGACGCGGTAGAAGCGCTGCTGGTTGGTCAGCGCTTCGCCAAACTGGATGGCACGCACTGTGTTCGAGCTGTTCACGTTGCTCAAACTCTGCCAGGCCCCATTCAAGTCCGGTCGGGCCTGGATGGTGTAGCTGATGTTGGACTCGGCGGTGAATTGCAGCCAGGCAGCATTGGTCACCACCGTGGCCAGTCTCAAAACGCTCAGCGTGTTGGTGGGGTTGGTGCCCGCCACGAACTCGTCCCGGTTGTTCATGCCGTCCCCATCGGGATCGAGCAACGCGTCCGCGGCGTTATTGGTGCTCATGCCGTATTTGAATTCCCAGGCGTCGCCCATGCCGTCGTGATCGAAATCAGGCAGCACCGTCACGTTAAGTCCGGCGGCCACATTGGTGCTGCCCGCAGTGTTGGCCACGCTCAATCGCAATAAACCGTTGGACTGACAATTGAAAATCGTCACCACGGCGTTGCTGCTGTTGGCCCAGGAACCGATGGCGCCGCCGATCATCAGCCACCGGTAAGTGAGCGGTAGCAGAGGGTGATTGGGTATCGCACTGACCGTGAACGTCGCATTGGCGCCCTGCAGGACCGTGACGGGAGGCGACAGGCTGGTGATGGTCGGCTTCACCATGACAACGATGGTGGCAGGGAAACTGAGGGTGGACGAGATGCTGTCGCTGACTTGCGCGTCGTAAATGCCGGCGTGCTGGAAGAGCTGCGCGTTGGTGAACGAATAAATGGCATTCGTCGCGCCGTCGATGCTGGTTCCATACAACCGCCACTGGTAACGGATGGTGCCGGAGCCCGTTGCTGCCAGCACCAATGAAACGTTGGTGCCGGGCTGCACGTTTTGGCTGACCGGTTGCGTCGTTATGGTCACGGGCGTGCTGGCCGACACGAGTGCGTTGCTGCTCAGCACTCCGCCCGCACCGTTGTAAACCGCCACGACATAGCTGCCCGACTGGGTGGCCTGGATGTTGGGCAGGAGCAACGTCGCATTCGTTGCGGTGGGCACCGTCACGGTGTCGAGGTTGGCGGGTGCCCCACCGGAAGGTGTGAAGCGCCATTGGTAGCGGAGATCGCTGCCTTGCGCCACGACGGTGAGGTTGGTGTTTCCATTGGCGAGCATTTGGATGTTCGACGGTTGCTGCGTGATTTGTGGAGTGGCGCCCCCGGCGTAGTCTGCGCCGGCAGTGGGTGATGCTGCGTGCCAGTTCGCCGAATCGTTCGCATAAGAACTCAAGCTGATGCGTTGCAAGGATGCGCCGAAGCCGTCTGCGACTACATTCCAAGGCGCTTGATCGGAGTAGGTGATTTTTTCCGCCATCAAATAAGGAACGCCGTTGGTGCCAAGCTGGCCGGGCCGATGCAATTCAATGCGTTCTCCGGAATTATCGAGCTGGCCGCTGTAAGGACCGAACACCGCCACGCCGGGGCTCACCCCGTATTTGGCGCGGAACGCAGCGAGCACGCCCGTGTTGGTCGGATTGAAACTCACCACGAGCACCGTCTCGCCGGGCGCGAGCGTCACGTTGGTCGGGAAGTCGAAGTCGACCGCGTTGCGCAGGTGCCAGGTCTTGTCCGGCAACGCGCCGCTGAAGAGCGGCACCGGCGAACCGGAGATGTTTCGCAGCTCGATGAATTCGTCGATGCCGTTATCGAGCAATTGCACATCCGGGGGGCGATACATAATTTCGCTGATCACGATCGGCCCGACGATGGGGCCAGAGTTCGTCGCGCCGTAAGTGGGCGTGAGCAGGGCGGGGTAGTCCACGTCGCCATCAATGGTGATGTATCTGCCGAACGTCACGCCTTCATCTGAAGCGCTGAAGTCAAAACCGTCGACATAGCCCGTAAGATTGCTCGCCACATTGCCGGAGAACAAATAGACCTGATCGCCGTCCGAGCTGAGCGCAAAGCTATTGGTGTTGTTGAGCGGATCGACGTTGAAGTCGGCTTCGGTAAACACAATGTATCCGTTTGCGGGAATCTCGGTGCCGTTCACGATCCGGAACTTCTTCGCGTTGCTGAAACTGTCCGTCAGGAACCACCCGCCGATGTTCACATTGGTCGGAGTCGGGTTGTAGAGCTCGATCCAGTCCACCGCAGGTGTCACGGAGTTGGCGAGCACCTCGTTAACGACGATCGGCGCGATACTGAGCAACGGATCGGGTGCTCCCGGCGATCCGCCGAAGACCGATGCAGCGCGCCATGATAAACTCTGGCTCCACACATCCACTGAGGCGCTCGTGTCGCGCGCCACGAGGGAGAAGCCGTATCCATCGGTGATCGGATACCAGACATCGCCGTAATTGAAATCGAGAATCGGCTCGCCGACCGGACCGGTCAGCACGATGTGATCGCCAGAATTGGCAAGTTTGCCGCTGAAGACGCCAGCCACGTTGTTGCCCGTGCCGTAGCGGGACTGGAATGCGGCGAGGTTGCGCACCACCACGGTGAATTGTCCTGGTGCAAGCATCTTGTGGGTGAAGGCGAACTGAATGCCGCCGGCGAGTTGCGCGCCCGACAAGTTGATCGCGCCTGTGCCGGTGTTTTGGATTTCAATGAATTCGAAATCCTCCTCGGCGAACAGGCTGCCGACCGGCGGATTCTCGGGATGAAACATAATCTCGCTGATGCGCAGCGACGGCGTGGCGACGACGTAAACGCCACGGGCGGGCGGGCTCCATGTGATACCGCTGAGCACGCGGGCGAAGACACCGGAGTTATTTGTGAGCGTTATCGGACCGGAGTAAACGCGCGCTGCCGCAGTCACAACGCCGTTCGATCCACGAGGGTCGGTGTTGTCGAGCGTGTAATATAAAGTGCCGGACGGTCCGGCCATCGAGAGCGTCACGCCAGGCGTAATGAAACCCGACGGAAGGCTCAGCGTTGGTGTGGCAAGATACTGTGCATTGATCCATAGGTAACGGCCCGTGACCCATTTCTTCAATTCGCCGATGAGCGCGCCGTAGCTGGTGTTCAGTGCGTAGTTCACGTCCCAGGTGAGGGCCACGTTGTCCGTGTTCGTGGGCACAAGGTTGGCGCCGTCCGGGTTGGGCCAGACGTAGCTATTCAGTCGAGGCCAGCGCGTGAACTCGCGATCCTTTGCTTCATTGAGCAGATTGGTTTTTGCTTCGATTCGCGCCAGCAGGTTCGGAAGCGCAAAGAGGTTCGTGCGCAACTGTCCCCAGCGATCAGTGATCTTCTGCGCGAAGTCCGGGTCGGTGCGCAGGCGTCGCAAATACATGTCCTGGGATTCGCCGATCAGCGGATAATACCAGCCGTTCGTCAGGCCGCCTTGCGCGTAGTTGGCGTTGCCCCATGCGAGATTCCAATCCCAGATCGGCTCCTCGCGAATCGGGCCGCCACGGTCCTTGGACAAGTAATTACTGAGTCGTATGCCATCGATGTTCTTCGGAAACTCGACGATCCAGTGGAAGTCCACGAACGAATCTACGTCGATATGAGCCCGGTAACCCAGGGTCGGGTGGCGCCAATCATTGCCGTAAAGCGCGGCTTCGAAAGTGTTCAAATAATTCGTCAGCCACGCGCGCTGCACCGGTGTGAGTTTGCTTCCGTCCGGATCGTGGTACTGCAAAGCCGAACCATTCGCTATCAAATCGGTCTGATGCACCGTCGTGAATGCGATGTCGCCCGGGCTACCTTTGTCTTTCTTCCAGATATAGCCGCCCGTGATCGGATCATTCGTCGTGCCCGACTGCGGCTTGCTGATGTCGACGCGCTCGGGATCGATGCGAATTTTCTCGAGGAGAACGTAGACACCCACGTAATCGCTGTAGGCCAGCTTGCCTGCGGTGGTGCGGATGAATACCTCAACGAATTTGCGGCGAACGCTGTAGTGACCCATCGCCTCGTGTAGTTCATAGCTGAGCAGGTCGTTCATCAGCGTCTTGTCGGTATAAGGCGCGTAGAGGCGCCAGTCGCTGCCTTTGGGCAGGCCCAGCAATTTCACTTTCACGTCGTCGTCGGTTTGCTCGTCGCGCAGTTCCAGGTTGTAGGATTTTTTTGGGAATTGCGTGGAGCTCTGGCCCGCGATCTCGATTGCCACGCGGCCCGTATGTTGCGGCGGTTGTCTCACGCTCACTCGCGCCCCGTTCGAATTGGTGTCGAAGCACACGGCGTAGGCAGCCACTTTGCTGTCGGTCAGGATCGTCGCTCCCATGGTGTCGATCAGGATCAGCGGCAGGTTGCTGGTGAAATTGGTCATGGTGGTGTCCAGCAACAGGTAGCTGGCGCCGCTGATCGGTCCGTCAATCTTGCCGCTCTCGAACGCGCGCGTGCGCAGGGTGGTGTCCGCACTGAAGGTCAGCGGGCTGGTGTAAAGCGGGGAGGTGAGGCTGGGCACGGCCCCGTTGGTGGTGTAGCGAATTTGCGCGGAGGAGGAGCCGGAGGAAAGGGTCACGGTCACGCTGTTGGTATAGGCCCCGGAGGGCGGGCTGATGGCGACGCGGGCGAGTGTGCCCGCAGCGGTCACGTTGTTCCACGCTCCATGGGTTTCGGGGGAGAGGTAGTTGGAGACGGAACTGAGCGTGAAAGTGGAGGCGACGAGTTCGGGGGCGATGAGGAAGTTGGTGTCGCCCGCTGTCAGGTTCAGGCCCTGGATGGCCAGGAGGTTCGTGCCGGGGGTGAGCAGGAAGATGGCGGAGCTGATATTGAATTCTTCCAAGCCTTGCGCGCCGCCGGCGGGGAGGAATTGGAGGTTGAGGTTGTCGAGGTCCACGCTCATGTCGGAGCCGCCGGTGCGGCCGGCGAATTCGGCGCGGCAGTCGAAGGGGTTCATTCCAGCGATGAAAAAGTTTGTGATGGGGGTGTAGGGCGCGGCGGGGGAGCCGTTGATGTCGCCGCGAAAGGTGACGCTGGCGCGGGCGCCGCCGGGCTCGTATTCGAGGGTCAGGCGCACGTGATGGAAGGTGCCGGCGACCATTTCCAAGGTGGTGCGTGGGATGGTGAAGTTGATGAGTTCGGTGCCGTTCCAGTGGAGGGAGACGTCGTTCTGGGTGGCGTGGGGATAGAGGTCGAAGCCCATGCCGAAGACGCCAGGGTAATTGGGTTCTTCGAAGGAGGAGGTTTGGGTCACGACTCCGGGGCCGCTGGTGCCATAGGTGGATGTGGGGATCAGCATGAAGCTGAAGCCGTCGGCGGGCGCCCCGGCGGCGTCGGTGATGCGGAAGTCGAAGTCGGCTGTGATTTTAGGATAAAGGCCGGGGGCGGTCTGGCGAAAGGTGATGGCGTTGGCGTTGGCGTTGATGGTGTCGTTGAGGAGGCGCAGGTAGCTGCCGGTGGTGCCGGCGCCGCCGGGTTGCACGGCGGGTCCGGGCGCGGTGCTGGTCTGGCTGCTGGTGTAGTTGGTGCCGGGGCCTTCGAAGTTTTCGAGGAGTGAGCCGCTGAGGCCGCCGCCGTGGTAGTTCGTCGCGGCGGAGTTCCATGCGAGGAGGGCGGGGGCGTTGCGGCGAAGGATTTCGGTTCCATTGAGATAGGCCACGAAGCCGTCGTCGTAGCGCATGCGCAGGGCCAACGTGCGGAAGGCGGCGGGGTCGGTGGCCTGAAAGGGAATGCGCAGGTAGGCGGAGGCGTTCACGTTGGACATGGCGGCGCCGATGTTGAGGCCGATGGCGGAGTTGTAATTGGTGCCGGCATCGTAGCCGACGCCCGTTGCGCCGGCGGTCCATGCTGCATCATCGAAGTTGGTTCCGAACCAGCTCGTGCCGATGTCGCCGGATGGCACGAGGGCGCGGACGTTCGCGCCGACGGCAATGTTGGTGATCGAGAGACCGGGCATGATGAAGCCGAACGGGATGTCAGGGAAATGTTCGATGGAATTGGGAAACGCCGAGGCTTTCGTCACTCCGTCCGGCATCACCAGGGCGAGGAATTCACCGCCAGCGCCAAGGCTGAACGCGGTGTGCAGTTGGGCGCCGGGCACGCGGCGGTTCTTGCCCGACGCGAAGATCACCAGGAAGCCGTTGGGCGGGATATTGGTGACGGGGAATTGCCATTTGTTGAGCCAGCCTGACTCGTCGGTAAGATACCAGCCGCCGATATTGGCGTTCGTGCTGGCGGTGTTGAAGATCTCGATCCAATCCGAGTAGGCATTGTCTTCGTCCTGCAGTGTCTTGGTGTTCAAAGACATGTATTCGGTGATGACAAACGGGCTGGCCGCTTGCGTAGAAAGGGAAAAGGCTGCCATGAGCAGCACAGCTAGAGTGGATTTGAGACGCATATTCGACACGGGACTGGCACAGTTTACCGTGCCTGGCGCTCCTCGCGAGTAATATTCGGAGAACCCGTTGATGCGGATCATGCAATCCCGTAGAACGTGGTAACCAAGATGATCGTCGCTCGTGGATTTATTTTGCTGTGCTGGGTTTTGTCGCTCGCTTCGGCGGCAAGCACTGCACGAGCTCATGGCGATTTACATGATCGCATCACCAATCTCACCGCCCAGATCAAGGTCACTCCCACGAACGCTGCGCTTTATTTCGAGCGCGGTGAACTGCATCGGCTGCACCGCGAGTTTGTGGACGCGTTCGCTGACTTCGATCGCGCCCAAATGCTCGATCCGAAACTGACGATGGCGGAGTTTTGCCGCGGCCGGGCATTGTTCGAATCCGGGAATTCCAGAGCCGCGCTTCCGCCGCTGACGCGCTATCTGGCAAACGCGACAAACGATGCCAATGCCTTTGCCGTTCGAGCCCGGGTCCACGCGCGACTTGGCAATGCGCGTTCCGCCGCCGAGGATTTCACTCGCGCCATCGTGATCGCGCCGACGGGCAGTCCCGAGTATTACATCGAACGTGCCGAAGCACTCGCGTCGTCCGGCGCAAAGGCGGAAGCGCTGCGAGGACTTGACCAAGGCATCGCAAAGATCGGTCCTCTCATCACGTTTCA
>JBBRBM010000265.1:0-6925 GCA_038205745.1 Verrucomicrobiota bacterium
CCTCGCGCTGTTTCTCGGGACAAAACAGGTGCTGGCGCGCGGAGGTACACGTCCGAATTTGGTGTGCCCGGGGGGCGGTGACCGTCCGCGCTCCGTTCAGCTTCCGCGCACGAGTCTCGCGACGTAGGCGCCATCAACGCCGTGCTCCCATGGAGTCAGTTCGCGTTCGCGCTGAAAGTGAACGTTTGGATTGGCGGCCAAGAATTCCTTGATCACTTCATTGTTCTCTTCCGGCTCCAGGCTGCACGTGCTGTAAACCAGCGTGCCGCCCGGCTTCAATCGTTGCACCGCGTCGGTGAGCAACTGCAATTGCGCCGTGCGCAGTCGTTGAAGTTCTTCCGCGCGAACGCGCCAGCGCAAATCCACCCGGCGACGCATCACGCCGGTGTTGCTGCATGGCGCGTCGAGGAGAACCCGGTCGGCGGGTGTCGAGAGTCGAGAGTCGAGAGTCGAGGGCAGGGCGGTCTCGACAATGGTCGCGCCCATGCGCGTGGCGTTTTCGGTGACGAATTGCAGACGCGCTTCGGTGGTGTCGTGCGCGATCAGTTTGCCGGAGTTCTTCATGCGCTCGGCGATGAACGTGGTCTTGCCTCCGGGCGCGGCGCAGAGATCGAGGACCGTCTCGCCGGGTCGCGCGTCGAGTTCAGTCACGGCGAGGAGTGTGCTCGGATCCTGGATGTAAAACTTTCCCTGGTGGAAACTCGGCAAGGAGGCGAGTGATGGAAAAGCAGTGAGTTCGTAGACGAACGCTTCGCGCGCCCACTCGAATGGGACGAGCTTCGCTTCGACCTTTTCGCGCGCCCATTGTTCGCGCAATTGATTCACGTCGGTCTTCAAGAGATTCACGCGCGCGAAAGTTTTCGGCGGCGTGTTGTTCCACTTGAGGAGCTGGATGAGACGATCGCGACCGAGCCGCTTTTCCCAGCGTTCGCAAAGCCATGCGGGATGTGAGTAACCGAGCGTGGGATCGTTTGCTTCGAGCTGTTTCAGCAAAACTTCGGTCGCCTCGCGGTCGCGGATGTAGCCGCGCAAAAGTGCATTTACGAAACCGGCTTGCGGACCGCAGCCCATTAAGCGCGCGAGTTCCACCGTCTCGTTCACGGCGGCGTGGTCGGGGATGCGCGTCAGCCAGAAGAGTTGGTAAAGCGCCATGCGGAGCAGCACACGCAGAGTTGCCTTCTGTTCGCGGCCGTGCGTCTTGCGCGCCACGAGCCAATCGAGCGGCGCCTGCCATCGCACGGTGCCGTAGGCGATCTCTTGCGCGAGGCCGCGGTCTGCGGGGCTTAAATGCGAATCGACCAGTGCGCGATCGAGCAGGTCTTCGATGTATCCTCTCGCCGACTCACGTTGGAGCAGCGCACGGGCGGCAATTTCTCTTGGCGTTTTAATATTCACACTCTACAACTTCAGTTCGCTCAAAGTGGGGCAGAATCCAAGCAATTATGAGAGAAGAGTTCGAAAAGCTGGCCGCCGGTGGAAAGATCAGTCCGAAGCACATTGAGCAGCTCACGACGCTCGCCCATACGGGTTATTGCTTTCATCGCAGTTGGGGATTCGGGAAAATCACCACCGTCGACACGGTCTTCGCCCGCTTCGTCATCGATTTTCACAACAAACCCGGACATCCGATGGATCTTGGGTTCGCTGCGGATTCGCTGAAGCCGATTTCCCCGGACCACGTCCTCGCGCGCAAAGCCAGCGACCTCGAAGGTCTCCGCAAGCTCGCGGCGCTCGATCATCTCGAAGTCATCAAGCTCGTGTTGAAGAGCTACGGCGGGAGAGCAACCGTCGACCAGATCCAGCACGTGCTCGTGCCGGATGTGATCGCATCCGACTGGAAAAAATGGTGGGAAACCGCGAAGCGCGAGTTGAAGAAGAACGGGCACTTCCAGGTGCCGCTGAAGAAGAGCGAGCCGATTATTTATCAAAGCGAGGAAATCTCCTTGCAGGACCGGCTCATGAAGGAATTCCGCGCTGCGAAAGGTCTGAAGGCGCGCACCACGGCAGCGAATGAAGCGCTGAAGAACGTGGCTGATCTCGGAGACAAGGCCGCCGCCGCGCGTGAAATCAACGCGGCGCTCAATTCGGAGATCACCACGCACGTGCGCACCCAACCCGCAGTTGCGCTCGAAGCGATATTCGTGCGTGACGATTTGCGCGAGGCCACTGGAGTGCCCGCAGTGGAAGGCGAGTTGACGCCCCAGGCCATCTGGTCGCAGGAGTTGCGATTCGGCGCGTTGCTGGAAGCGTTGGCGGCGGCGAAACACCGGCGCGCCCTGGCGTCGTTCAAGGAAGCGACGCCGCTTTGGTTCGAGGTGGTCAAGAATGCCTTGAATGCGTCCTCGGCAAAGCTCTGCTCCGAACTCGCGCACATTCTGGTCGAGAACGGGAAGTTCGACGTGTTGAAGGAAACGCTTGCCGCACTCATCAGCCGCCACACGGCGAGTAGTGAGTTGCTGCTCTGGCTGGCGAAGGAACGCACCGACACCTTCGCAGACATTCTCGGCCCGGAAGTCTTCCGCGCGATGTTGAGCGCCATGGAACGCGATCAGTTCAACGAGAAGAAATCCAACAAGCTCGGTGACTTCATCATGAGCGATCAGAGCTTGCTCGTGGAACTCATCGGCTCGGCGGATCTTGAGATCATCAAGGATCTCACGCGCGCGCTCCAGCTCTCGCCGTGTTTCGAGGACATGGACAAGCGCTCGCTGCTCGCGCGCATCGTGAAGAGTTATCCGGCGATCCAGGTGCTCATCAGCGGCGATGCCCTACGGCAGGAAGTGACTTACGTCGTTTCGTGGAGCAGTCTCGAGCGGCGCAAGGACGAGTATCAGGATTTGGTTCAGAAGAAGATCCCGGCGAACTCGAAGGAAATCGCCATTGCGCGCAGCTACGGCGACCTGCGCGAGAACCACGAATACAAAGCGGCCAAGGAAATGCAAAAAATCCTGATGCGCCGCAAATCAGAGTTGGAGCAACAGCTCGTTCGGGCGCGCGGCTCTGACTTCGCGAACCCCCGCACGGATGTGGTGAGCATCGGCACGCGCGTGCGGCTTGTCGAATCCGTGACCAAGGCCCCTGAGGATTACACGATTCTTGGCGCGTGGGATGGGGAACCGGAAAAGCACATCCTAAGCTACCTCACACCGATGGCGCAGAAGCTGGTGAGCAAGGCGGTGGGGGAAGAGGTCGAACTGGAGACGGACTCTGGCCTGAAAAAGTATCGCATCGAGGCCATCGAGGCTGTGGCGCCAGCCGCTCAGCCTGCCGAGCCGCAGCCAACGGCATAATCTGTCAGGTCGCCCTGTAACGCGCGCACTTAACTGGAGCGCGCGTTTTGCTTTTTAGGGCTGGCAGACTTCTTGCGTTGCCCCATTCAAGTTCGGGCGCAGGGCAGCCAAAGATGGCTTTCAAGACTGTCCGAAGACGAACTGTCAAAAACATGGGCAGCGACAACAACATTGCGAGGGCAAAGGTTCTGCTGGTGGACGACGACCAGGATTTTCTCGAGGTCTATTGGGAAATTCTGAAGGCGATCCACAACGAACCTGAAGTTCACACCGCTTCCACGGGTGCGCGGGCGCTTGCACTGCTCGAATCTGAGCCGTTCAACCTTCTGATCGTGGACTTGAACATGCCAAAAATGGACGGCCTGCAAGTCATCGCCATTGCGCGCCGGAAATATCCGCGGCTGCGCATCGTGGTGTGGACGGCAATCGCCGACGAACAGTTTCGCGCGCGTGCCTACGGCATGGGCGTCGATCAGTACTGGCAGAAGCCAAGTTCTGAAGATGATCGCAAACATTTCCTCGAATCGATCGAAACGCTTTTGCAGAACGAGACGCAGGGCGGCTTTCGTGGCGTGCAAAGCAAGAGCCTCGTCGATTTGATTCAGCTCGAGTGTCTTTCACAAAACTCGACGATGTTCCGCATCAGCAACGGCACGCTTGACGGAAAAATTTGGATCGACACCGGCGAAGTCGTCGATGCCGAGACGGGTGAGACGAAGGGCGAAGCCGCATTCCGCGCCATCCTCGGCTGGAAAGCCGGCAACTTTGAATTGCTCCCCGGCGACGAAAGCCGTGAGCGCACGATTTTCAGTTCTTACCACGCCTTGTTGCTTGAAGTGGCCCAGGCGCTCGATGAAGCCGGTGGCGGCGTCACGCCGCTCGCGCCGATCGATCCGGACGCGCCGGCGTCGCCGTTGATGAGCCTCACGCGATTCAGCGGAGTGCAGTGGGTGTTGACCGTGGGCGCGGCGCCGAAGTTCGACGTGCAGTCGTGGGGATTGGAGTCTCCGGACCAGGTTTCCGATTGGACCACGGCGTCTCTGAAGTCCTTCGCGGACCTCGGCGATCGGCTTCAGGCCGGGCCGTTACAGCAGATGACTGCAATGAGCGCTACAAATCACGTGGCTTTTGCCGATTCAGTAAAGGGTGAGTTGTGTGTGGGCTTCCGCTCGACGCTCAAGTCGGACGAAGTGCGGGAGAGCATGCGAAACATTATCGGCAAATGGCTGTCTTAAAAAAAATATTCTCGAAGAGCAATCGCCTTCGATTGACGAAGCTGCCGTCCGGCGCGTTTGCGCTCGATCGCGATGGGCACGTGATCGTGTCCACATTGCCGCAGAACTTTCCCGAGGCGCAGATGCGCGAGATCGGGCAACGCGTGCTTGAATTTTTCCGCAGGGCGCAGACGGCGCAGGTGCCGATGCAGGAATTGAATGTGTATTATCCGAGTCTGAAACTTACCGCGCGAAATCTGCGCGGCGGCGCGATTATTTTTCTCGTGCCGCAATCGCTCCCGAAAAACTAAGTGTTATGAGTGCCAAGAAGCTCAACGAAATCATAGTCCGGATGGAGAACTATCTGGAGTGCTGGAAGCAGTTCAACCACTACCTCGGCCTTGCGCGCTTCAAGAAGTTTTCGCTCGACGACGAGAACCAGTTCATGGAGATCAAGAGCGTCATCACGCAGGAGCTTGAGATCATCCTCGCCTTCATGGAGGGCGCCCAGGTCAGTCGCGAAGACGTGCATAGCCTGATGACGTCCGTTCCTTCGATGCGTTTCCTGAGCGAAAGCAATGAGAGCGTGCTGCGCGGCATCGAGAATCAATGGCACAAGCTTTTCATCACCTGGCAATCGATTCTGGGCCAGCTCAAGGTTCGGCAGAAACAATTCGAGAACCAAAGTTTCTTCGGCGCATTGCTTGGCAAGAAATAGATAAACGCCAGATCGCATTAGCGACCTGGCGTTCAACCCGAAGCCGGATCCTTTCAACGCGTTCAACGCAACGCTGCGAAACCCACTCCCGCTGCGCACGTCTCGTGCATTCAGTCCCCGGCTCCACCCGCAACGTAGAACTGCAAGGCGCTTCAGCAATACGGGATTACCCGTGCTTCTTCGCCGTGATGATGCTGCGCGCCGCGGCGGTCGGCGTGAACTCAACCTCCGTGAATCCTGCTTCCATGAGATACTCGCGCATCTCCGCCACCGAATAGCACCGGCCTTCGGTCGAGTGCATCAACATCACCGAGTACTCTGCCACGTGCAGCGGACCGGATTTGTCCTCGTTCAAATGCGCGTCGTGGATGATCAGCGTGCCGCCACGATCGAGCGCGGCAAAACTTTTCGCGATGAGTTGCTTGACGACCGGCACGTCCCAGTCGTGCAACACGTTTGAAAACAGATGTGCGTCGAACCCGGTCGGCAGCGGCGCATGCAGCATGTCAGACGCGATCACGTCCACGCGCTGAGTGAACCCGCGCTTTGCGATAGCGTTTGTCGTGATGCGATCGACGGGCGGTTTCTCCAGGACAGTCGCGCGGAGTTCCGGGAAATGCGCACAGAAGGAACACGCGTAAATTCCGCTGCCACCAGCGATGTCGAGCAACCGCTTGCGTCCGTGTAGATCGAGCTTCTTCGCCGCCGCTTGCGCAAGGAAGACGCCGCGGCAATCCATCGCCGCCGTGAACTGCGTCGCGAATTCCTCCGTCTCCATCGACTTGTGCCAGTCGCCCTTGTCTTTCTCGCTGCCCCAGTTCGCGGTCTTGCCCGTGCGCAAAACATGCAGGAGGTCTTTGGCGACTGGACGTTCCTTGAGCGACGCGTAGTAAGGCCCGATGAACCAGGGCGAGTCTTTGGCGAGATGTTCCCGCCCGGTTGGCGTGAGCAGATACTTCCCGTCACGCCGCTCAATCAGTTGCATCGCGACCAACAAAGTGAGCATCACATCGGCGGGGCGAGGCTTGAGTTCCAAGTCGCGGCAGATGGAATCAAAGTCCGATGGATTTTTCTCCAGGCACGAAAAAAGGTCGAGCCACACGAGTGCCGTGATCAGCATGTCTTCGGCGTAAAGGCCATCGCGATAGCGATAGATTTGTGTCGGGTCGGTGAGCGGTTGCGCTGTCAGGTCTTGAGCCATACGCGTGAGATACAGGAAAGGAGCGCAGAGCTCCAGTCCTGCACGATCATTGGCGGGAGTTTTCGCCAGATTTATGCGCGCAGAGATGGAGCTCTGCGGCCCGTCTTCTTCAACATCAACACCAGCGCTGCGAAGACGGCGATGAGTCCGAAACCCGTGAGGTTTTCCTTCAGCGTGGGCGGGAACACGAGGATGTAACCGACATCCTTCACGAGCGCCGCGAAACTCGATACGCAAAAGGGCATCAGGTAGAGACGGAAAATCTGCCAGCGATCGAGTTGTGTCGTGCCTCGACTTGAAGAGCGCGTGCTGATCACCAGGGCGGTTCCGATGATCAGGGCGATTCCCAGAGAGGTGATCCAGAGTCGTGGGCGTGAGTCGAAATGGTTCGCGACATTCACCCCGTACCAAACCGCGTAACACCAAAGCACGACGCGTCCGGTGCTGAGCGCGCGAATGTAATTGAGCAATCCCATCAGTCGCGCGCGATGAAACGCAACGC
>JBBRBM010000266.1:0-6843 GCA_038205745.1 Verrucomicrobiota bacterium
GGAAGTGTCTCCGGGGGAGACTTTTTCATGACTTTTCGCGACTTAATCCGAGGAAATTGAACGGGCGAAATTTGCCCCAAAAAATACTCCGCCCAAAACATCCAAAATCTTTTTCCGCTCCGCTTAGGCGAGGATTTGGGCGCTCCTGCACCGGTTGCGCCACGGCCAAGAAGCGGGCATGCTCCAGACCTTGGAGGACTTGCCGGCTTGGTGCGCCCAGCGCGGACAACTCCTGCCCCCGACGGTGGAAAAGAAGATCCACTATTTTCAGAATCATCGTGAGCACGTGCATTACCAGACGCGGGCGGCGGAAGGCTGTCCGGTGGGCAGCGGCGCGATGGAATCGTTGTGCGCGCAACTGCAATGCCGATTCAAACGCAGCGGTCAGTTCTGGACCGAGCCGGGACGGCGCCGCTTGATGGCCCTGGAAGTCGCGCGCCGCAACCACGACTGGGATGAAGTCTGGAAGCTGAATTAAGAACGATGTCCAGATGCACCCATCGGCATGCCGGGGCAAATAGCACTTGCGCCCCAAAAACTCGGTAAGTAGATTGCGCCCTCTTTTTCGGGCACGCATAGCTCAATTGGATAGAGCATCTGACTACGGATCAGAAGGTTCCAGGTTCAACTCCTGGTGCGTGCACCAATAAAAACGGGCCTTCCCGCAATACTTGGAAAGCCCTCTTCCTTCTAAAAACCCACTTTTTACACAGTTGCTCGCTTGGAGCCGCTGGAATCGTGAGAAAACTTGTAACGGATCGCACCTCCTGGTTGTGTTGATCGGTAACGCTCGCGGAGTTGGCAGCCAAACAAAACAGAGCGCGGAGCACCAGTGATCAATATTTCCTGAAGCTACGCTCAAGACTCTGCAGCCAACAAATCTGCGTATGCCAAAGTTTATCAATGTCGAGCGAGGCCTTTACAGGCACGCCATTTCTCACGTGTATTACGAGCGCAACACTTCTGGAGGACGCGATGCGATGCTTTCGCTTCACACCACCAAGCTCGCCATTGCGCGGAAGGAACTTGAGAAGCGCAAGCTGGCTCGCAGCAGATCAAAGCACGGCATTGAAGAACCGGATGTAACTTCACAACCGGTTACGATTGGCGACGTCCTTCAGAACTACGCCGAGGACGGATTTCCCGATCGCCAGGTGAGCATGGCCTCGCAACGCGAGGCTGAGCGGGCGAGTTTTCGAAGAGTAATATGGGGGATGGTAGCTGGCGTCCCTCGGTTTGCCTGATCGTGACGGGTGGATAAATAGGACCCCCGCAAAGTTTCCTCTGCGGGGATTTTTCTCTTCAAATCGTTTTGCGAAAACAAAAATCGAAGAGAACTGGTGCCAGAACCATCTGGCGGATCAACCTCGATTCCAACTGTTGGAGGAAGTCGATGCGGATTTAGCCGCAGCGGCCCACAAGCAAGGGTGCCTCGCCTGCGGCGGCAGGCTTCACCGTGCGGATTACGGGCGCAAACCACGCGGCGGCCCTCAATGGGACGAGCGTTTCAGTTTTTGGTTTCAGAGCGACACACGCGTCGTTCTTGAAATTTAAGTGTTGAGCACGGAGGCGGCTGTCAACTTGGGCGCACGAAGAGGTGGCGTTCGATGTCACGCCAGTGAAGTGGGGGCTCAGTTCAGAGAGGGGTGCAGCACAAACCGCAGCACAATCGCACTTTTCGGGACTGTGTTCAAAAACGAACGAAGTGAATTTGGATCAATGGTTGCAAAGGTTTTGAGGTGGTGGCTGCGGCCGGAATTGAACCGGCGACACAAGGATTTTCAGTTCTTCTCTTGCCTGCTCACAATAATTCTGACAAGTTCGCTTCCGTTCAATACCAACGCGGGAATGACCCTGTGTTTGCTTACTACAAACGACACTCGAAAGGAACGGTTTATGACAGTTCGGAAAATTAGAAGTGGAACAGAAGTGGCCCACAGTGGAACAGATAGAATCCGGCGCGCTGGCAAGTCGCACATGGATTACTGGGCTCCACGGCTTACGAAGCGCAGCTATGCCTGGCAGGGCAAGATCGTTGAAATCCCCGAATGGCAGGTTCGCATTGCCCACTTGGGGCGGCGTGAGTGGTTCAACTGCGGAACGGCAAACAAAGCTGCCGCCGCGGAGACGGCGCGCAAAATCTACCTGTCACTTGTGTCCAAAGGCTGGCAACTAACCCTCGCCCAGTTCAAACCGGACATGCAGGTTTCCAAAGACGGTTGCACAGTGGGCGATTTCCTCGATCAAGTGAAAGCTGTTAGCGGATTGAAGCCGGTCACGTACGAAATTTACGCTCGGAAATTCCGTTCTCTTGTCGCCGGCATGTCCAGAATCGACGGCGGGAAAACCAAGCACGATCACGTTAACGGCGGACACAAAGACTGGATTGAAAAGGTTCGCGCTGTGCGCTTGGAGAAACTCACACCAGAGAGAATCAACGATTGGAAGGTCCGCCAACTGAAAGCCGCGAGCAACAATCCGCTTCGCCTCAAACGCGCCAGCGTTACCGCGCGCAGCATCTTGCTTTCGAGCAAGGCTCTATTCTCCCCTAACATCCGAAAACATCTCACCTTGCGCCTGCCTGCGCCGCTGCCCTTTGAAGGCGTGACACTCCCCGAGGCGGGAAAGTCCCGTTACAAATCCGAAATCAGTCCCGCTCTCATCCTGACTGCGGCGAACCGGGAACTTGCGGAAGGAATCTGCGGGGAGGGCGAACCCGCGAACCCGCGCCCCGAAATGTTCAAGATATTGCTGCTCGCGCTTGGCGCCGGTTTGCGACGTGACGAAATCGACAAGCTGCAATGGAAACAAATCCAATGGGAACGAAACACGATCCGCGTTGAAACAACCGAACACGCCAGCACCAAATCGACGGAGAGCGAAGCTGATGTTGACGTTGATCCGGGCCTGCTGGAAATCCTCAAGGGCTACAAGCCCAAACCGGGAAACGGTTCGCTCTTCGTCATCGAATCTCCCGTACAACCACGGCCGCAATCGGTTCGCAATCACCATTACCGCTGCAATCGTTTGTTCAATGAATTGATCGCGTGGCTGCGCGGGAAAGGTCTGACGGCGCGTAACGCACTCCATGCCTTGCGTAAGGAGTTCGGTTCGCAGATTTGCGCGCAGGCGGGAATCTACGCGGCCAGCGTTGCCTTGCGCCACAGTTCGATCAATCTCACGCGCGAATACTACCTCGACAAGAAACAGCCCACGTTCCTCGCCATTGGCAAGCTCATGCAAGCGGCCCCATCAATCGGACAGGATGCGGCACTCGCCACAGAGAAAGCGGCTTGACCAATGACTCAGCCGAAAAGAAGAACGACGCGTCCCGCAATCCTCCGTTTGCTCAACGGGAAGGATCAGGAGAGTGAGGCGGACATCAAAGAACGTGAGAAACGCATCAATGCGTTTTTAGCTAATATACCTCAAATTTCGGAGTTCGAATTGACACAGACGGCCATCTTGCTTGCGACAACACGTCAGCAACAATCTCCCGAAGAGTTGTTCCCGCAGGCGTGGGATCTCCTAAGTGAGGCTAAGAAATACTTGAAAGTGCGTGCGCTGAAAGAGTGGAGCGACGAACTTTCTTCCGACGAGATCATAGAAAGCAACAGCAAGACTAACCCCCTCGGAAAGAAACTGTTGCCAGGCATTACCACGAAAGAGGGGCTGATCAAACTGATTCGTCGCTTTTACACTGCTCACGGCCGCAAATTGACTGACGATGAACAAACCAGTTGGAAGTCGTTTTTCCGTGTTCCCGTCGGCCAAGGCGAATTCAAGGTAATGCCAGATCCAAAAGGGCAAGAATTTATCGACGGCAAGTTTCTTCCGGCTAAAGAGTTGAAGCGAATCCGCATCTGGCGAGACAAGCAACGGACAGAAAAGTCGAAAAAGCGACCCTAGCCCTGTCGAGAAAAACTCTTCTCGTTCTTTCACGACTGTACTGCCAACCACGCCGACCCAGGCCCCCATCCCTTGCGACAGAGCCCGTGTTCGGTGCAACTCACCACGAAAGGCCGAAATTGACCGTTGATGCTCGCGGGCATGAACACAAATTCACCCGAATCCAATGCAAAACAGACACCGCAACCTTCCCTCAGCCCGCTCTGGACTCGTAAACAAGTTGCAGAGGCATTGAAAGTCTGCCCGCACTCGATCGCGAGATACACGCGCGCCGGTCTGCTACCGTGCGTTAGACTCAATCGCCGAGTAATTCGCTACGATCCCCTAGCGGTGCAGGCGTTCATCCAGGCCGGTGTCACGGGGAGGTTGCAATGACACGCGCCCTTCCGCCATTTCTCACCGACTTGATCGCCAGCCCGCCGCACGCGGGCGAGGGTGTTCACAATTGGCTATTCCTCGTCGCCCGGCATTTGCACGCGCATTTGCCGGCGGGCGAAATCTTGGAACTCCTACGCCGTCGGGTTCAGAATTGTGGTCGGCATGTTTCTGACTCCGAAATCTGGGATGCGATTAGAAATTCTGTGGAATGCGCGTGGCAACCGAATCGGAGCGCGGGACCGAAGCCGACTTACTCCAAGTGGCCCACGGTGAACTCAGAGCAGCGGGCGGCAATTATCAGAGACGGTGGAGGGTTGGCAGACCTTTGGGAACTCTCGAATCCGCGCTTTGAAGATAGCAAGCAACGCACGGAAGAAATCATTGATCACTTGTTTCCCGGCAACCCGTTGCTCTGTTGCGGAAAAACCAACGCCGTTTTCGACACCAAACCGCGCGACGAATGGCGCGGCCAATTGTCCGCGTTGCAATTCATCGTGCCGTCGCCGATGTCAGACGTTGAAGGCGTAACGAAAAAAGGCAAGCCGAGCCGCCACACACTGAGCAACACCGGCCCGCGTCGCTTTCTTGTTTGTGAATTTGACACTGGCACGCCTGACGATCACGCCGCACTCCTTTTGCATCTCGGCACGTTCGCACCGCTCGTTTGCGCCGTTCACTCTGGCGGCAAGAGCTTGCATGGTTGGTTTTTCGTTCACGGTCAACTCGACGCGAAGGTTGAAAAGTTTTTCCGCTACGCCGTTTCGCTTGGCGCGGATCACGCAACGTGGACGCGCGTTCAATTCGTCCGCGTCCCGGACAGCACGCGCGACAACGGCAAGCGGCAAACGGTTTTCTTTTTGAACTACAAACCATTGGAGGTTACGCGATGAATCCTTTGCTCGATGCCCCGGAAATTCGCGAAGTGCCAGACGTGGACACGCCGCAACTTGTATCCGTCCTCAGCATCCTAGAGCAGCGGCAATTCAAACCGGGAATTTCTCCGCCCCCACTCCGCCCGATTTACAGTTTGGGTGGCAGCATCATTTCCACGCCGGGGAATCTGACTTCGATAACGTCCGCCATCAAAACCGGCAAGTCTGCCGTCATCGGGGCTATGATTGCATCCGCGCTCGCCGATGGTAACGCCGGGGACTTGCTGGGATTCACTTCCAGCAATCCGAAAGGCTTTGCGCTTCTCCATTTCGATTCTGAGCAATCGCCAGGCGACCATTGGTACCAAGTCACCCGTGCATTGAAGCGGGCAGGACGCGGCCAGGCGCAGCTTTGGTTGCACTCTTATTGCTTGACCGGGCTTGGCTGCAAGCAGGGCTGGGAATGCGTCACGGCGGCGACGCGGGCCGCCGCTGAACAACATGGCGGCATCCATTCAATCCTGATTGATGGCGTGGCGGATTTCGTCGCGGACGTGAACGACGCGGCAGCGAGCAACGCCTTCGTCGCCGAGCTTCACGACTTCGCGATCAATTTCGATTGTGCCATCATCGGCGTGATTCATTTTAACCCCGGCACGGAAAAAACTCGCGGGCATCTCGGCAGCCAGCTTGAACGCAAAGCCGAAACCAACTTGCGGTTGGATAAGGCCGACGGCGTAACAACGATTTGGAGCGACAAGCAACGCCGTGCTCCGATCCCGAAAGACACCGGCCCCCGTTTCTCTTGGAACGACGACGCCGGGATGCACCTGAGTTGCGGCACCAATGAAGCACGGCGGGAATCAGCGAGCGTTGAACGGATGCGCCTTGAGCTTGGGGACGTGTTCAACGAACGCAAGGCCATGCGTTATTCCGATCTGAAATCTACCGTCATTTCCACGTTGACGGTAAGTGCCCGGACAGCAGAGCGGAAGATTGCGGCATACCGTCACCACGAATTGATCACCCAAAGCGTCGCGGGACTCTTTGTTTTCAATGCTTAACCCCTGCTTACCGTCAACCGTCATCCTACCGGCATAGCTACCGTCACGACGGGATTACCGTCATACCGTCACCGCCCTTATGTAGAAGGGCGGGACTGTGACGGCGGCGATGGTAATTCCTCACCGCCTCGCCGCTCCAAAGAATTTGCCCTATGGCGTCCGCGTGGCGCGAAAGAATCGGTGACTGACATTCGTAATGGAAGGATCGTTGAACTGCACGGTGCCCAAGACATTAGTGAACGTACCGAGTGCGCTCCAATTGGTGAGGGTTGTTGAGCCGTCGATCTGATAAGCAGCCCCCAGTTCACCGATAAGCATCAGTTGAAACTCCTCGCTGCTTCGTTGGCCTTCGCACTCAAAAATGTTGAGCCGCGGCCTACTTGAAAAACTCGCTGTGATGACCTTGGCTTGATTCATCGTCACGACCAATGGGTTCTGCGTTCCACTGGCGCTGCCACTCCAGCCCGCGAAAGTTTGTCCTGCTTCCGGCAGCGCGGTCAGTGTCACCACTTGGCATACCGCAACTCCGCCTGTTGGTCGATCAAAAACTGTTGGAGCAGAGGCGCCCATCGCTCTTCGGCCAACAGGAGCGGCAGGGCTGTGCGCACCGAGGCAACACC
>JBBRBM010000267.1:0-6816 GCA_038205745.1 Verrucomicrobiota bacterium
CTTAAAGTAATAAACCACCTGCGCCGAAACCCGTGCCCAGTTAATTCCCGCCGCCACATTTTCGGCGCGCTCGATTTCGTGCTGCCTTGATTTGTCGAACAGCTTTTCGGTGCCGGCGGTTGAATCCGCCACCGCGTCGCTGCGCGCCTGGGTGGCCTGCCGGCGATTTTTGTCGCCCGGCGGGCGGCCACTCGGTCTGAAGCGCATCCCGCCGCGTCGGCGTCGGGAGAAGTTTTTTCCATCACTCATGATTTTTTTAATAAGACCTACGATACAGGTTCACGTTTTGCAGGACGCCAATGGCGATCATCGAACAGAGCACCGACGAGCCGCCGTAACTGAGGAACGGCAACGGCACACCTGTCACAGGCATCAAGCGAATGTTCATGCCGATATTAATGAACACGTGGCTGAAGAGCATCGTTACGATGCCCACCGCCAACAGTTTGCCCAGGCGATCGCGCGCCTGGCCGGCAATATGAATGCCGGTGAACAACACCACGGCGTACAGCGCTATGACCAGCGCCGTCCCCATGAATCCTTTCTCCTCGGCAATGACGGAGAAAATGAAATCGTTATGCGCGACTGCGCGCGGCAAAAAACCGAGCGCGTTCTGCGTCCCTTTGGTCCAGCCTTTGCCAAACATCCCGCCGCTGCCCACGGAGATGAGCGCCTGATCCACATTGTAGGAATCGTTCTTCTGCAGCGTGCGCGCAGCCTGCTTCTGCAAATCGGTCATCTTCTTGTCTGCGTAGTCGCTGCCGAAGTAAACGAGCAGTCGGCGGCGCTGATAGTCCTGAACTTTGATCTGCCAGTTAGGCGGCGCGAACAGAACGTCCACCAGGAACAGAACCACGAGAATTCCCACGCCGATCAACAGCCGCCGCAGGAATCTGGCGGGGACTCCCGCGACAAACATCATCACCAGCCCCATCGGCAAAAAAATCAGCGCCGAGCCGAGATCAGGCTCCTTCATGATGAGCAGGAAGGGCAGGGCGATCATGCCCAGCGCCTTGAAGAAATTCATCGGGATGCGCAGTTCGTCAGGCGGCCGGCTGAGGAAACTGGCGAACGCAAAAATGAAACCGAGCTTTGCGAACTCCGACGGCTGCCACTGAAACGCACCGAGGTCGATCCATCGCCGCGCGCCCCAGCCGTGTGTCGTTCCGATTCCGGGAATGAGCACGAGCACCAGCGCCACGATCGTGATCCAATAGATGATCAACGACCAGCGGGCCAGGGACCGATAATCCAGGATGCACAGCGCCGCGCCTGCAGCGGTGCCAATCACATACCAGACAATCTGCCGCGTGAATGCCTCCTTGTACCAGGGAAGTGCATTGGCCTCGAACGCCAGCGTGGCGCTGTAGATGAACGCCACGCCGACAGCCATCAACCCAAGCAGCGCGAGCAGTTGGAACCACTCGATGCGCGACTGACGTTCAGGTTGGGTGAAAGTGAACATGTTACCTGATCGCCAGAACTTCCTTTTGCGCTGTCCGCAAACGCTGTTCGCGATATTCGAGGGCGCGATAAATTTCGCGGACCACTGGCGCGCAAGTGCCGCCGCCGGATGTGCCGTGATCCACCATGACGACGACGGCGTAGCGAGGTTCATCGGTCATGGCCCACGAGGCGAACCACACCGTCCAATGATCGAACTTCTCGCCTTTGAAGACCTGCGCGGTTCCCGTTTTGCCGCCCACACGGAAGGTCTTGATGTGCGGGCGATCACCCGCATGAAAAGGCTTGTAAGCAGTTCCCTCGGGATCCTCGACGTCAGCGAGCATCGCCTCGCGTACCGTCGTCAACGATGCGGGACTGACGTGGACCCGATCGCGGACCACGGGGCGGGGCCGAACCTGATCCGATTCCACGAGCTCATCCGGGGCGCGAACGCTTGCGACGAGCTGTGGTGTGAGAATGTTTCCGCCGTTGGCGACCGCGGCCACCGCGAGAGCGAGTTGCAGCGGTGTCACATCCAGATCGCCCTGGCCGATCGATAGATTTCCCGCGGCCACGTCGGACCAGCCGCGGCGATTCTCACGCACCCACTGCCGCGTGGGCAGCAATCCGGGGCTCTCCTGAAGTGGCAATCCCGGCTTCCGACCAAAACCAAACTGCTGCGCCATTTCGACGACGCGCTCAGGCGTGGCGCGCAGACCTTGCTCGATGAAGTAACCATTGCTCGACTTGATGAAGGCTCGGCGGAAGTTGTATTCGCCCGGCGAGGCGAGATCCTTGAAGGCATGACCGCGAACGTAATGCGGGGATTGAATTCGGAAGTTCTCATTCGTGACCAACGTGCCTGCTTCGAGTCCGGCCAGTGACACGAGGATTTTGAACGTCGAACCGGGAAAGTAGTTGCCATAGATCGCGCGATTCTGAAGAGGAGCGATGTCTTCATTGGTGTAAGTGTTCCAGGTCGCCATGGGCAGAAATGGAATCCAGTCGTTCGGATCAAAAAGGGGCGCGGAAGCCAGCGCGATGATCTCCCCTGTCTGGACATCGACGACCACCGCGCCGCCGCGAACGGGACGCTGCGCCCCTGCTGCATTCGTGAGTTCCCGCTCGGCGACGCGCTGGATTGCCGCGTCAATCGTGAGTGTGACATTCTTCCCGGCTTCGACTGGCGAAAGGACGGTCTCGCTCTGGCGATAACCGAGATTGTTCACGAGAACGGATTTGGCGCCAGCCCGGCCGCGCAGTTTGTCGTCCATGGAAGCTTCGATGCCCGAAAGGCCGCGATAGTCCGGCAGCCGATAGTTGTAGAAGGAAAGCTCGTCCTCGACCGATTCCTCAGTGCGGGTGAGATATCCGAGGACGTGTGCCGCGAGGTTGGTGTGCGGGTAAACGCGCAGCGGCTGCACTTCCATATCGACGCCGGGAAGCCGCGTGCCTTGCTCCTGGAAACGCGCGATCTGGTCGGCATTCAGGTTCGGCACGAGCGGCAGTGGCAGCGCGCGGCGGCGATCATAGTGCTTGTGGAACCCCGATTCATTCGTCAGCGCCATCGGCTGTCCCAGCGCTTCGCCGAGTTGCCACACGATGTTGCTGGTCACAACAAAACGTGCAGTCCGGCCAAGTTGCGCCCGCTCTTCCGTTTTGAGCCGACGCGGCTGCGTGAGCGCGGGCTTGTAACCAAAATGCGAAAGGAGGGTCTCGAACACTTTCGGCTTGCGCGGAGCGGTCGCGCCTTTGCGAGCTTCCGCTTCAGTTTGCTTGTAGCGCTTCTGCACCGCGTCGCGCCACGAGCGGTCTTCGAGGTAGAGACTGATGTTGTAGGTCGGCCGGTTTTCAGCGAGCGCGACACCATTGCGATCAAGAATCTTGCCGCGCGGCGCGGGCACGCGAACGGTGCGATACGATTGCGTGCGCAAGTCCTCGACGTATTGCCGCGAGCGCACAATCTGCACCCACCAGAGGCCGCCGAGGAGCACAAGCAATCCCAGCACGACCACCCATGACAGCACGCGCAGGTGCTTGTCGGCTTTGTTGAGTTGGTCGAAGACGAGCATTAACCTCTTCCTCTCGCAATTTCCCGGTCCGCCCGGAAACTGGATTCCACCACCCGCTCGTAACCCAGCGTGCGATAGACTTTGCCGAACAAACGGAAATAAAGTGGCACGAGCAATCCCCCGATGACCGTCATCACGAACCACTGCCACGCGAAACCCAGCCCAACGATCGGTTCGGCGCCGCAGGAAAATAAAATCATCAGCGTCAGCAATGGCGCGAAGCCGCTGGCGCTGAATCCCATGATGAATTGCGCGTAAGTCTGCTCGCGCAGGATCAGGTGCCGGCAGCGTTGCACCACGAAGCCGATCAGGAACAGAGGCAGGATGGAAACACCGAGAGGATTGGCCGAGAGCGAGTCGAACCACAACCCGCCCAGCACCGCGAGCGTGGAGATCGTCAACGTGCCGGAGCTGAGGCTTGCGTAAATCATCAGCCCGGGAAGCAAGTCCACCTGCACGCCGAGGAAGCGCCGGAACGTGCCAAACGACGCCTCCATGAACACCGCGACGAACGCGAGCACGAGAATGAAAATGGTGTTGAGCGCACTCATCCGTTTCGGATTCCGGGTTTTGGGTTTCGAGTTCGAGCGCGACGCCACGGTACGGCAAGAGCAACTTCGAAACCCGAAACTCGAAACTCGAAACAATTCTTCATGGCATCATCACCCACACTTCATCGAGCAGGTTCATCTTCATGGCGAGCTTCACGCGGGCTACGGTGTAGAGGCCGAATTCGACGGGGCGCGTGTCGATCACTTGTCCGATCAAAATGCCTCGTGGAAAAATGCCACCGAGACCGCTGGTGCGAACTTCCTGGCCCGGCTTCACCTGACTGGCCTTCGAAAGAAATCCCAGCTCGACCACGCTTTCGTCCAGCACGCTGGTGCCGGTGGTGATCACGCCGTGATCGACCGTGTTCGTCTCGGTCCTGGCATTCCGCCCGCTCGTGATCTGCGTATCCACGACCATCGCGGCCACCCGGCAATTCGCGTCGCCGATCAACACGACACGCGCGCGTGTCTCGCTGACTTCGCTGACGCGCCCGACGAGACCTTCACTGGTGAGGACCGGAAGATCGACACGAAGTCCATCGCGCTTGCCGAGATCGATCTGCACGTTGCGCCACCAGTTGGCCGGATCGCGGGCGATGACGTGTGCGGCGCGGATTTTCCACGGGAAGATTCTTTGGAACGAAAGCATGGAGCGAAGGCGTTCGTTCTCGCGTTCGAACTCCGACTGGCGCTGCAACTGCACTTTCAACTCGGCATTCTCACGGTGCAGTTGCTCGTTCTGCGCCAGCAACGCTTTGCGAGGAACCACAGTGTCGCCGGTCTTCACGGCGATCTGCTGCGTGGAACTGGAAAGCCCGAACAGCGGAAGAAACAGGCTGCCGATCGCCAGCTTGAATTGCGTCGCCACGCGCGGCGGCAGCTTCATGACCGCGACCGTGAGCACGATGACGACGGCGAAGGCGATGTAGTGGGCGCGCTTCATCGGAGAGAGAAAAATCCCAAGCTCCAAACTCCAAACCCCAGGGAAGTTTCAAATCCCAAGCTCCATCTGGGCGCGTCAATGATGCGAGATGGTGAATTGGGGTTTGGCGCTTGGAGTTTCCCTGGGTTTTGGGTTTCGGGGTTTGGTGCTTCGCCAGCACGCGTGTCCGTTTCCAACGTTTCGTCGGACGCGCAGCATCGAAATGTCTGAAAATACTTCACCGTTGTTCCGTGCTGCCAGCATTCTGCTGGCGGCACGTTCACGGCGAACGCGAGAAGAATTAACCTTTTCCGGAGTTGGTGACGCGTTTCAAGAATTGGAGTTCCTGCAACACTCGTCCGGTGCCATTGGCCACGGCGGTGAGTGGATCGTCGGCGATATGCACCGGCAAACCTGTTTCCTCCGCAACGAGCCGATCAATGCCGCGCAGAAGCGCGCCACCGCCGGCCATCACGATGCCACGATCGACGAGGTCCGCCGACAATTCGGGCGGGCAACGTTCGAGCGTGATACGAACAGACTCCAAAATACTTGAAAGCGGCTCCTGCAAGGCTTCGCGAACTTCTTCCGAGCGTATCGTCAGGGTCTTCGGGAGACCCGCGCTCAGATCGCGGCCTTTGACTTCCATGGTCAATTCTTGTTCCAGCGGAAATGCCGATCCGATCCGGATCTTGATTTCTTCCGCTGTGCGTTCGCCAATCATCAAGTTGTAGGCGCGCTTCATGTGCGCAACGATCGTCTCGTCAAATTCGTCTCCGCCCACCCTCAGGCTGCGGCTGAAGACAATGCCGGCCAGCGAGATGATTGCGATTTCGCAAGTCCCGCCGCCGATGTCCACGATCATGTTGCCCGCCGGTTCGTGAACCGGGAGGCCAACGCCAATGGCCGAAGCCATCGGTTGTTCGATCAGGTACACCTCGCGCGCACCCGCATGGGTGGCGGAGTCTTTGACGGCTCGCTTCTCTACTTCCGTGATGCCTGAAGGAACGGCCACCACGACGCGTGGCGCGATGAGTTTCCGGTTGTGAACTTTCTGAATGAAGTGACGGAGCATCGCCTCGGTGATCTCGAAATCAGCGATGACGCCATCTTTCATGGGCCTGATGGCCACGATATTACCCGGAGTGCGCCCCAACATCCTCTTTGCTTCTTCACCGACGGCGAGGACGTTGGTGGTGCCAGCCTGAATGGCTACCACGGAAGGTTCACGCAAAACGATCCCTTGATCGCGGACGTACACCAATGAATTGGCCGTGCCGAGATCAATCCCAATGTCGTTGGAAAAGAGGCTCTTAAGTTGCGCGAACATGATTGTGCGTGCCTACAGTGGGGAATTAGAGGGTGCGATTCACGGAGGGGTCAAGAAGTAACTTCCCCGGGCGTAGAAAACCGGAGCGCGGACGGTCACGTCCGCACGGTGCAATTAGTTCGACACTGCGGATAAACCTTCATGATCTGTGTTCATCCGTGGTTTCTCTCTTTTGAGCCTGAAGGATTCTCGCTACGCTTGCCGCACACCATGGGATGTGAACTCAAACGCGAGCGCGTGTGGTCTGACATTGTTCCGTTCGGGATCGGGCGCGAGAAACCGCAACACTTTCGCGACATGCTGCGCGTTGCATGGGCCAATCGCGACAATCTCGGCTACGCGTGGAAGGTTTTAACCCTGATCCTCGCCTAATTTTTGAAAAACTCAAAAAAAGTGCATGGGAGCGCGGTTTTTCTCTTGCTAATTGTATATAGATTTTCTATATGTCTTTCAAGACATGTCGGCCCGTTTGCCCATCCTGCACAAAACTCCCTT
>JBBRBM010000268.1:0-6809 GCA_038205745.1 Verrucomicrobiota bacterium
CTTCGGATGATTGAACACGAACCCGGCGCGACGCGGCGATGGCATCACCGAGTCTGCGCCACGCACGCTCTTCCAGATCACCTCGTTGAGGAGCAGGTCGTCCGCGGCGTCCTCCTTTGAGAAATCAAACTTCGCGGAGAGTTGCGCGCCGGGAGCGTTCGCCTTGTTACGCGCGGTGATGTCCACGTTCGCCGGCAGATGCGTGAACGGCCGCAGGTCAGGCTTGCTGAGGAACGAGTTGAACATTGGCATCGCTGCGGCATCGAACTGCGACATCGGTTTCAGTCCGAGGATCAATTCCATCGTTCGCAACATGCTGCTCGTGGAATACATCGTGGAATCGGTGGTGCGCCGTTTCGTGTAAGGACTGATGGCGAAAGCAATGGTGCGGTGTGCGTCCACGTGGTCGGAACCATTCTGCGCATCGTCCTCGACGACGAAGATCGCCGTCTGCGGCCAGAACTTCGAGTGCGAGATCGCTTCGACGAACCGGCCGAGCGCGAGGTCATTGTCCGCGACCTGCGCGACAGGCGTGTATTTGCCAGCGGTCGTTCCTGACGTGTGATCGTTCGGGATGCGGACGATCTGGAGGCGCGGCATGTCTCCTTCCTTCTCGAACCGTTTCAGTTCGGAAATGAAACGATCGACTCGAAGCTGATCCATGTAATCCATGTCGAAGCTGCGAAACCACGGATCGAAATGGCCTTCGAGTGATTTCACCTTGGTCTTGCACGGCTCGTTGGTTTTGCCGTTGGCCACGAACTCGCCGTAGCTGCGAAAGCTCACGCCCGCTTCGCGCGCACGATCCCACAGGTAACCGCCCGCAGGAGTGGCGAGCGGGAAATTTCCTTCGGCGGGATAAGAATATTTTTTGCTCTTGTTGTGCCCGTAGCTCAGCGGCCAGGTCTTCTCCACAAAATCCGTTGCGTAAGCGCCCATCGTCCATTCGTGACCGTCGGCGCTGACTTCGCTCTCGACGTAGAAATTATCGAGCAACACGAAATCGCGCGCGAGCGCGTGATGGTTCGGTGTCACGTGCTCACCGAAAAGCGTGAGCGAAGGATCGCCGTTTCCTTCGCGCATGTCGCCGAGCACCTGGTCGTAGGTGCGGTTTTCCTTGATGACGTAGAAGACGTATTTGATCGGCGAAGGCTGGCCGAGTGCGCGCGGAATCGGGCTTTCGAACTTCGACTCTGAACTTTCGGCATTCACCTTCGGCATGCACGCAATGGCTTTCGCGGTGTAGGTCTTCAACTGCGCTTCGAACTTCTCGCGATTCGTCATCGTGATGATGCTCACCGTTCCCTGCATCAGGCCACCGATGTATTCGCGCACGCTGGCTGGCGGCTCGCGCCCCGGAGCCGGGCCGTGACGATTGCTATGCGGCATGATGCCTTTGCCATTCGCGACAAGGAGCTTCTTGCCATCCGGCGTGACGCGCACGGAAGTCGGATACCAGCCCACAGGAATGAACCCGATCGAGTGGCTCTTGCCCGGCTCGCTCACATCGAACACGGCGACCGTGTTGATGTTTGCGTTCGCGACGAACAGAAGTTTTTCGTCCGGTGAAAGCGCGAGCGAGTTCGGTGTATTTCCTGCCGGTGCGTTGGGAGTCAACTCAGCGACCAATGTCTCGACGGTTTTTCCCGTGTCGGTGTCGAGCACCGAAACGGAATTGCGATTCGCGTTCGCGACGAAGAGGTGCCTGCCCGATTTGCTGAGGACCATCTCGTTCGGATGATCTTCCGTAGCCCAACGTGTGATGAGCTTGCGCGTGTTCAAATCCAGCACCGCCACGCAATGCTGCGCCCAGAAGCTCACGTAAACGCGACCGCGCTGCGAATCGACGACGCAGCCGTAAGGGTAGGGGAGGTCCGAGCGCGTGTCCTGAAGCGCGGCTTCGGCGCGTTTCGTGATCGCCGCTTCATCTTCGGCGATGGCGGATTTGTTCGTAAAAACTCCGCCCGTGTTCGTGCTGAAGATTGTTTCGCCGCGCACTGCTTTGGTCGTGAGATCAACGAACGTGACGCGCTGGCCGAGGAGATTTCCCGCCACCAGCAACTTGCCGTCGCGATCCACCGCGACGCCGCTGGGAATTCCGCGCAGTTCCGCTTCGCGCAACTCGATCGTGCTGTGCTCTCCGAGATAGCCGTCGCCGAAACTAAATCGATGAATCACCTCATCACTCGCGCCGCTGCAAAACAGCGCGCGGCCGTCTGCGGAGAACGTGATGCCATAAAACGCTTCGTTGAGCGTCGCGCGCGAAATGATCTTCTCCTCACGCAAGTCGAGCACCACCACTTCGTGAGTGCCATGTCCACAATGCAGCACCGCCGCGAAGCGTCCGCCGGGATGCATGGCGATGTTCACCGGAAAATCGCCGACCGGAATCTGCTTCCCCACCGGCCGCAACGACCACTGGTTGGGCAGCAGCACCGAGCCATCACCCTGCGCACCGGGCGCTGCGAATCGCGGTGGCGCTAGATCGCGCTGCGTGAAAGCGACGGGAGGAGTTTTGCAACCGACGACAGAGATCGCGAGCACGGCAGCAAAGGCGAAAACGGATTTCATTGCGTGAGCGGGTTATCTCACTGACACGCGCCTGGCCGCAATCTGTTTCACGCGAAGAGGATCGAGTAAAAGTGCAGGGCACCGTAGCGCAGACTTCCAGTCTGCCGTATCGCCGATTTCCAATCGGCAGAGCGTGAAAGGGCGGGACGCATTGGAAATACAGCGGCCCGCAGGCTGGAAGCACTGCGCTACGACGGTAGCTGCCCGGCACTTTTAATCGCACACCACGCGAACAGGCTTGCGATGTTCAGCGCCCGCTGGCAGATGTGCGCCCGCATATCCGAGTTGTGCAGCAACTGAATTCAACACCGCCGAAGACAAGCAGGGCACGACTGATCCTCCGAGTCGTGCTGGCAATGCTCCTCGTGGCGTGTGCGGCCGTGGGAATGCGATACCTGAAAAATTCCGGGCTGATTGAACAATCGCTGGCCTGGCTGGATGGATTGGGCGTCTGGGCGCCGGTCGCTTTCATCGTGATTTACGTCGTGGCGGTGCTGGCGTTCGTGCCTGCGTCGATTCTCACCCTGAGCGCTGGAATCCTCTTCGGCCTCGTGCGCGGCGGCGTTTACGTGCTCACGGCTGCAATCATCTCGGCCACACTTTGTTTCCTGATCAGCCGCCACTTCGGACGGCGTTGGATCGCGCACAAGCTGGAAAATCATCCCAGGTTCAAGGCGCTCGATGACGCCGTCGCGCACCAAGGCTGGAAAATTGTCGCGCTCGTCCGACTCGGGCCGGGCTTTCCGTTTTCCGTCAGCAACTACGCATTCGGTCTCACCCGCGTGCCGCTCTGGCAGTACGTCATCGCGTCGCTCACGATGATTCCCGGAACGATGATGTACGTCTATTTCGGCACGCTGATCGGCGATGTTTCTGGAATCAAGAAAGGCGCGCCTCTGCCCACCGGGCTCAAGCTCTGCATCGCTGGCGCAGCGGTGCTGATCACGATCTACATCACGCGCTTCGCCCGCCGCGCGATCAAGGCGGCGTCGGACAAACACAACAAGACAAGACCACACCTGTAACCCGGTGGTGCGTGCGGCTTGAAGTCCGTTGCTCTATCCGACATAACCGCCGCGACCCGTTCTCCATGACACCAGCCGAATTCAAAAAGAAGTGGTCGCGCTACACCGGGAAAGAATCTTCGGCGTATCAAGAGCACTTCAACGACCTTTGCCGGATCCTTGGTCAGCCGACGCCGGTGGAGGCCGATCCGAGCGGCGAGGATTTCTTCTGCTTCCAGAAGGGCGTGATCAAGGATGCGGAATTCGGCCTGCGCGACGCAGACGGAAACCCCAAGAAGGGCTTCGCCGACGTGTGGAAGAAGGACTGCTTCGCCTGGGAATACAAGGGCAAGAAGAAGAACTTGGACGAAGCTTACCGGCAATTGCAGCGCTACCGCGAATCGCTGCTCAATCCGCCCTTGCTCGTGGTCTGCGATTTTGACCGCTACATCGTCAAAACCAATTTCAACGGCACCGTTCAAGAGGTTCACGAATTTACCAACGACCAGATTGACCGGGCGGAAAACCTTCGGCTGCTTCGTAATCTGTTTGAAACCCCCGACTTCCTCAAACCACAGCGCACGACGGCGGAAGTTACCGAAAAATTGGCCGGGACCATCGCCGAAGTCGCCAAGTCATTGCAGAAACGCGAAGCCGAGGAATTGGCGGACGCGAAGACGCGCAAGGAAATGAATTTCGCGCAGCGGAAAAATCTCCGCATCGCCCGGTTCCTGAATCGCATCGTCTTTTGCTTCTTCGCCGAAGACACCGGCTTGCTGCCGAAAAATCTTTTCAGCGACTTGCTCAAGACGGGCGTTGGCGATCTCAAGCACTTCGCCAGGACGCTCGAAAATCTGTTCGCGGTCATGGCGACGGGCGGGCATTTCGGCAAAGACAAAATCCGCCACTTCAACGGCCATCTCTTTGAGGAATCCACCGTCTTTGAAGTCACCGAAGACGAATTGAAGAAGCTCGCCGAGGCGGGACTGGCGGACTGGCAATTCATTCAGCCGAGCATCATGGGCACGCTCTTTCAGCGGGCGCTCGATGAAAGCCAGCGCGCCGCCTTGGGCGCGCAATACACGGGCGAGGCGGACATCCTGGATTTGGTGGAGCCGGTGCTTATGGCCCCGCTCCGCCGCGAGTGGGCCGCACTCAAAGCTGAACTCCTAGCAGCCGACGTGAGGAGGCTCAAACCTCCCGGCGGGAAGAAGAATGAGCCTCCTCACGTCGGCTGCTACAGGGAAAAGCTTGCCGCCTTCCTCAAGAAGCTGCGCACGATCCTTGTCATGGACCCCGCGTGCGGCAGCGGCAACTTTCTTTACGTCTCGCTCCAGATGCTTCTGGGCTTGGAAAAGGAAGTCATCAACTTCGCCATGCAGCTCGGCTTCCGTTTCGAGTTGGAAGTGAGCGTGCAACAACTCCGCGCCATTGAAATCAATCCCTACGCTTTCGAGCTGGCGCAGGTTTCCGTGCAAATTGGTTTCCTGCAATGGCGGCGCGACAACGGTTTCGACAACGACCGCTCGCCCGTGCTGCAAGATCTCGACGGCTTCCAAAACGAAGACGCCTTGCTCGTGCCGCATTTCCGCAGCAAGGCCAAGACGTTGAAGGAAGCGCAAGCGGGCGAACACGCGGGCGACGACGCGTTGAAGTTCTACACCGAACGCGAATGGCCGAAGTGCGATGTGATTGTGGGCAATCCGCCGTTCCTTGGGGACAAACTCATGCGCGGCCAACTGGGCGACGGCTACGTTGAAGAGCTTCGACGAATTTACGGGAAACGCATTCCCGGCCAATCAGACTTGTGTTGCTACTGGTTTGAGAAGGCGCGTGAACTCATTGAACAGAACGAGTGCAAGCGTGCCGGGCTGCTCGCGACGCAAGGCATACGCGGCGGCGGCAACCGCGAAGTTCTGAAACGGATCAAGGAGAGCGGCGACATCTTTTTTGGTGTCAGCGACCGCGAGTGGATTCTTAACGGCGCGATGGTTCACGTCAGTATGATTGGATTCGACAATAGGGCAGAATCTACACGACTGCTCGACGGCAAAATCGTTCCGGCAATCCACAGCAATCTTTCATCCGCCGCCGACACGACGAAGGCTGTTCAGTTGGAAGCAAATTCAGGCATCGGATTCATCGGCACCACGAAGGGTGGAGATTTTGACATCGACGAGATTGAAGCGCTGCCAATTTTGACTTCGGCGGGGAATCCGAATGGCTTGCCAAACAGCGATGTCGTCAAACCGATTCTCAACGGCAGAGACGTGCTGAACCGAAACTCTCAGCGTTGGCTAATCGACAATGCGGAGATGTCTCTCAATGAGGCGTGCAAATATGAGCAACCGCACAAGCTGGTTGTTCAACGAGTGAAACCCGAACGAGACAAAAACCGGGACAACTGGTTGCGAGAGAATTGGTGGAAGTTGCAGCGCGTACGTTCTGAAATGCGATTCGCTCTTGCGAAGGTCAAAAGGTTTATCGCTCTCCCGCGCGTCGCGAAGCATCGCGTTTGTGTTTGGTTTCAATGGCCGGTTGTCACGGATGACCAGACGGTAGTGTTTGCGCGCGATGACGATTATTTCTTCGGCGTTGTTCAGTCGCGCGTTCACGAAGCCTGGGCTTACGCACAAGGGACACAACTTCGCGAGCGCGAGTCAGGATTTCGTTACAGGCCAACCGTTTGTTTTGAGACGCTTCCATTTCCATTCACGGATGATTTGAAACCGTCCGCGCCATCCGTTGCTCCGGGGCGAAAGAAAAAGACGGAACCCGATCGCACTTACGCCGAGAACTTGGCCGCGCACAATTACTACATGGGCAAAGAGGATTCACCGCCTTACGGCAGCGCGCCCAAAACGCCCGACGTACATCGTGCCGCGATTGCCGCCGCCGCGCAGGAGTTGAACGAATTGCGCGAACGCTGGCTCAATCCGCCCGAATGGACGGAAACGCGCACGCTTGAATTCCCCGGCTCCGCGCATGGCCCGTGGGCGCGCTACGTTCACCAGCCGGACACGCACGGCATCGGCACGGTGAGCTATCCCCGCCTGGAGCCGCGCGACGCCGATTGCGTCGCGAAACTGAAAAAGCGCACGCTGACGAACCTCTACAACGAGCGCCCCGCCTGGCTCGACCTCGCCCACCAGAAACTCGACGCCGCCGTTGCCGCCGCCTCGAAGGAGTTGAACGAATTGCGCGAACGCTGGCTCAATCCGCCCGAATGGACGG
>JBBRBM010000269.1:0-6731 GCA_038205745.1 Verrucomicrobiota bacterium
CGCTCCAATCTTCGCCGCTCGCACGAAGACGCGGAAATGTTCACCACACGCCTTGCCAATCTGCGGCAGGACTTGGGCGTTCGTCAGGACACGTCAGGCGATAAATTTCGCATCGAACTCGACGGACAGGAAACCAACAACCGTGGCATCGCGGGCGAACTGATTTTGCGCCGGGCCGAAAAGCTGAAGGCGCGCTTTGGCGACGACATCCGAATCGGGCGCTTTGCCGGATTCGACTTGTTCATGCGTCCTAGCTTCAACAATACCGCCGAAATGGTTGTGCGCGGCAGCAACAGTTACAGCGCGCGGGTTACGGACTCGGCGCTCGGCACAATCCGTTCCCTCGAAGTGACCGTTCAAGGCTTCGAGGAACGGGCGACGAGACTGGAAACGGACATCGCCGACGCCCACAAGCGCGTCAAGGAGCTTGGGGAAAAGGTCGGCGCGAAGTTTGAGCGCGAAGACCGCTTCCAACAGTTGAGCCGCCGTCAGAGCGAGATTGAGGAAAAACTCGACCTCACCAAGAACCAAGCGCCGAGCCAGGTTGATGCCGATGCGCCCGACGACAGCGCGGAGAAGATTTCCGAGAAACAAACTAAAACTCATTCGCCCCGGCCTGCGCGCCGTGCGGCCATTCGCGTATGAATGTAACCGAACAGCAAACAGAATTTCTCAGTTGGAAGGTTGTTCCCGCACGCCTCGATGCAACCCAGGCGGCGTGGTTTCTCGGCTTTGAGCCGCACGAAATTCCGATTCTTGCTGCGGCCAGCCTTTTGAAACCGCTCGGCCATCCGCCGCGCAACGGCACAAAATTCTTCGCCACGGAAACATTGGAACAATTTCGCCGCGACGAGAAGTGGCTCGCGCGCGCCAGCGATGCAATCTGCGACTACTGGCGCGTGCGAAACGGCCGCAAGCGGATTCGTGGACGTGGCACGAGGGGAAGCGCGCCGTTCAGCCGACTGTCTGCCCCAAACGGGCAGCCCGGTCGTGCTCCGACGAAAGCGGCGGCAACTGGATGATTTGACCTTCCGCCGCCTGCTTTTCGTAACTCTCCAGTGACGGCAGCCTCACCTTGGCCTTGCGTGCGTAGGCGCGATGCACAGCCTTGCTGTTATGGCCGAGTGCCTCCTGTGCGAATCGTTCCGGGTAGCCGCACGTCTTGGCCCGTTCCGCCCACGCATACCGATAGGAGTGAAGCGTGACGCCTTTGATGCCGAGTCCTTCACATCGTTGCTTGAACTCCGTGGCGCGGTCGCCCGAGCGAACGGATCGCAGGTAAGGGAACAGCGCGCCGGTAACAGGCAGACGCCGCAATACCGCTTCAATGTCCGGGCCGAAGTGAATCATCGCGAGGCTGCCGGTCTTTTGACGCGCGTAGGCAATCGTTTGATTCGGCCAGTCAATATCCTCGGCGGCAAGACTGGCGATGTCGCTTTGCGAACCGCCGAGATGCCAGCAGAGTTCATAAAAGTTGCGCCGCTCTGGGTTTTTCTCCCGGTCAATGATGAGTTGATGTTCCTCGACAGTGATGGCGCGTCTTGGCTGAAAGCGAACTTCCGGCCAAAGGCGCTTCGGAACAATCGGCCACGGCAGCCAGTTCATTGAAATGCAGAAGTTGTGGAGCTTCCGCAGGTGAACATTCGTGCTGACCGTGCCGGCCTTGAGACAAGCGAGCAGATGCTCGGCTTGCGTCTCCAGAATTACCCGATGGCGAATCAGATCGAACGCCTTGTCCTTCGCCGCCCGCTGCCAGCGTTCTTTGGTCGAACCGAGTTTGGTTTCGATGTTGGCATCAAGGGCGTTTTGCCACGTCCGCGTCGAAACGCCCGAATCACTTCCAGCAAGATACGCCTTGGCGATGAGAAGATTTAGGTGCGGTTGGCGAAAGGATTCATTGCGGGAGTGGAAAAGAGTCGTGGCCTCCGCACGGTCGCGAGTGCCCAAACTTTCTTGTTTGCCCGTCGTGGAATCGTGGATGTAGAACACGCCACCCTTCATTCGCCGGTAGAGTCGGAATCTATTTTTCATGGCTCAAACTTTCTAGTTCGAGCCTGCCAAACGATTTCACGCAGCAGATGTATCAGCTACACCAAACGCACAGCCAATTGCGTTTCAGCAAGTCGTGCCCAAGTTGTTTCGGAGTTTTATCAAGTTTCTCCGAGTCACATTTTTGCTGGCACTTTGCTGGCACTTTGGGTTTGTAAAATTTGTAACTCCTTATCCAAGCGAAGCTTGGAATTGGAGGCGAGGGTCGGAATCGGGCAGGTGTTGCGACGATCTGAACTACGCCTAAACCGTTCGGCAGCAGTTACTTCTCTAAGTGCTGCACGGGCAAGAGATTAGCGATTTGATATGCCGGAATCAAGCGAACAATGAATAACTTATACCGACAATTTCCAACTGATCCGAACACCGTTGGTGCCCGTTTTGGTGCCCGTCGATCCCTGCTTGCAATCGTCAGTGCGAGGGAACTTGTTCGCCATGCGCGAGTGGATGCGCCGCGGAGACCGCTGGCGCACGGTCGGTGAAATCTGAGTTCATGTGAGCGAGGCCCAGGAACGCCTGCGCGATTTGTTCAACGGCGTCCCTGTTCAGGCGTTTCCCGAAATCCTTTTCAACGATGTAGTCGAAGAGCTGGTCGTCGCGGATGCAATTCACATTACTGGTCGTACCCCACTTCGCTTCGACGCGCGTGGCAGTGAAGACAAACAGGGCGTGGTAGTACGGGTCAACGTATGGCGCGAGGACTTTCACTTTGTCGCGGATGCCCATCATTCGCCCGACGAATTGCCGAACTAAAGGTTTGTCTGTCGGAGTGCCATTCAACAGCAGTTCGCCTTTCCCATTGGGAGCCACAACACCGCGCCAATTCTTCGCGTCGATGACAAATACACCGGTCGGGCCGATGACGACGTGATCGAGATTTCCAAAGGGAGTGCTGAGATCGTTGATGACGTGAAATTCGTCTGGAAAGTTTGCCAACGCACGGGCCACCGCGTTTTCACCGGCAGCGCCGCGCTGCATATCAAGTCGTTCCTTTTCCAACGCTCCCAGCTTTCGTGTGCAGAACCGGTAGGCGAGCACGACAAGCCCGAGCAGTGTCGCCGTGATGGTCGCACTCACCGAAGGCGGAATTGTACCCCTGTGTAACGACATGCAGATGAGGAAACCGGCGCATCCAGAAGCAAACGAGGTCACGATAAACGCGAGGAGCAACATTCTCATACGCTTCACGCGTGCCTGATCACTGACGTATCTGCAGGATGTTCCAAAAACTTTCGCCACAATGACTAAGTATCGGCAGTTCGGGGCAAGAGCTTTGCGGCAAAATTCAGGACGTGCGGCGCAACGAGACATCTGGCAAGCTCTGTCATGTGGCTAGAGTTGAGCGTGTGGGTGTTTCAGTCCGCGCGGCGATCCTGCAATGGGTCGTGTGCGGATGTCTCGCGCTTCTGCCAAGCATGGTTGCCGCGCAGCAAGCCAAAGACGGGGCGCATCCAGAGGGAAAGTGGGAAGTGCTGGAAGGATGTCGTCTGGTCACGAATTCAATCGTGGACGGGGACAGCTTCCATGTGACGCACAAGGGACGAGAATACATTTTCCGTCTCTACTTCATCGATGCACCGGAAGCGAATCCAGCGATAAAGGAACGCGTCCAGGATCAGTCGGCCTACTTCGGGATTTCCGTCACGAACGTTCCACGAGCTGGCATGGTGGCCGCGAAGTTTTCTCGGGAGAAATTGTCCGGGCGCGATTTCACCGTGGTGACACGGTGGCAGAACGCGATGGGGCGAAGCACGCTGGCGCGGTTTTATGCCGTCGTGCTGGTGAAGGGGGAAAATCTCGCGGAAGACTTGGTCGCAAACGGGCTGGCGAGGATTTACGGACTCCGTGCGAACTGGCCGGATGGGCCGCGCTCGGCAACGTTCATCAACAAACTCAAGAATCTCGAACTCACCGCACGAGAGAAGCACCGCGGCGTGTGGGACGAAACGCTTTTTCCACGTGGAAGCGATACGGATGCAGCGACCACGGCGACCACTGGCAAGAAGGGAAGCGCCGGGACAATGGATCTGAACGAAGCGAGCTTTGAAGAATTACAAACGTTGCCAGGGATAGGGCCAGTTCTCGCGCAACGAATCATCGCACATCGGCCGTATCACAACACGGACGACCTGCTGAAGATAAACGGTGTCGGCGACAAAACGCTGGAACGGCTGAAACCGCTCATCGGAATAAAGGAGCCGAAAAAGGACAAGTGAGGGCGGCGACAGGGAACAAAGGAAGCAACGCTTCCGAACGCGCTGCCCGCGCTCAGGGCTATCAGTCCGAACGCCACATCAACCAACTTCGCGCGAGCGAAAGGAGAATACGCGCAATCCTCAATAGCACTCCGAAGTGGCCTCCTCACTTTCAAAACCGTCCGGATCGAGGTTCACACATCGCGAGTCGAGCGTCCACCGCGTAGATAAAGAACATGGCGGCAAGGCAGCCCAATGTAAGATTTGGCATAGGCCATGCATTGGACGCGATAGCCCTAACTCCGGCTGCCGGTCAGCGGGCCGGCGTGGTCCGTCACTTCGAGCGAATGCATTGGACGCGATAGCCCTAACTCCGGCTGCCGGGATTGCGAATTTGTTTCTCAGCAAACTCGAGTTTTCCGATCTCGGTTGCAGTCAGAGCGGCACGCAAGGGCTTGAGTGCTCTGACAACACTCGCGTAGTCCTTCTTGCGCCACGCTACATCAGCTTCAGCTCGTGCCATTCGCAAGTCGCGTTCGAGGGCATAATTCTGTGATTCCTTTCGACGCTGTTCAGCGATTCTTTCCCAAGCACGGTTGTCTCCTTCGAGCAACGGAGTTGCGTACGAGGCCATGATCGCGGCCATTTTCTCAATTAATCGCTGAGCATCGGCCAGGGTTCTTGCTGTAGATCCAAAAGCCCATATCGTGCTTGGAACATCCAACGAACGAAGTATTTCATCAAAAGCAAACAACGGTTGAGGATCACTCTTTCGTCTTAGACCAAGGCTTACCTCGAAGGATCGTTGATCGTCGTAAAAAAGGGAAGCAACAATCATCGGCGATTCATAAATGACCGTGGACCGTCCCCGTTCTCGGATACAAAAACCATGCTTGTCTTCCAGGAAAACGAATGCATTTACGACGACTGAGGAAAAGCAATCGTTCATAAGCTTGGAGGGTGATAAGCACCTGTTGATGGGTTATACTTCCAACCTCTTGATTCGAGCAGCCTGCGTTCTGCATTCAGGAATCCGCCCCCAGCGCGGTTTTCTAAATCTAGTAGTTGACCCGCACGTATTTGCAGTCCGGTGCTTGGATCACGGTAGGAATCAAAGATCGGCTGACCTTTGCCCATTTCTTCCCGAAGCCTACTAGCGTTTTGCGTCCAATTCGCTCTCGGGGATCCCTGATTGGGCAGATTTAACATTCGATCTCCCTCTCTCCATCCAGCCGCAGCTTCTCGGGTTGACAAACCGTCTGGTCCGGCACGGAAAAGATTTAACCCACCTCGCTCTGCTCCCTCGGCGGCATTAAAACTCGGCGATTCTAAACTTTCCGCGCAGGAGAGGGCAAAAGCACTCGTCATACTGCATATCGCGAACAGCAGTATGGCGACCAGCCGTCGTAGTGGTAGATCGCGCATTTTAGCCTCCCTCTCCCTCAATTACTAAGGCGTCCCAACCCCCGCCAAGTGCTCTCGCTCTCAAAAACGCGACCAAGTCCTCGAAACCCGTGGCCGAAACCTTCTGTTCAGCAGTCCAGAGTGCTTCACATTCACCGCAAACTACCACCTTTTCACCCGATGCTTTGATCGTAGCGGCAAATAGCTCTCCTTGATTGCAGCGTGGACATTCTTCTCTCATGGCACGAGCACTGGGTAGGAAGTAATGATTTCATTTGTGCCGGGACGCACGATTATTTTGACAGCGTTCTCTCCGGCGGTTCCCACAGTTCGAGCCATTGGGACGATATATGCACCGGGATCGTTCGGCAGCGGATTCCCACGCATCCCCCAAGCTTCGTCTACAAGACCTAGGGTCTTGTTTCTACCAACATTGAAAACGCTGTGTGTTGCTCTTGTTGCGTCGGGTTCGGCATGTCGTAGAACGTGCTGGACTCGGTTCAGACCTGCCCGATCAGCTCCGGCATATCGTAGCCCGCCTGCGGAGTCCCACACGTTATCTCCAGCTCTTGTGAGCGTTCCTAACCTCTTTGCGGCAAGGAGGGAGTCTGACGCGTCATACTGCCAACCATCGTAATTTTCCCCGATGGAAGGAGTTACGGATTCAAAAACGCCCGATGCGGGTTGGGGCGTAACGGCAAAACCCCAGACGCGAGTTTGGCCCAAACAAAGTGCTACGACCAGAAGCAGCAAAACCCGCAGGGCCATCAGGCCAGCGAGTGAGAGGCTTTTATTTTTAGCTGCGTTCAGCATTGAGCAGCTATTCAAGCAGCTAAAGAAGAAGAGTGCGAGCGCGGACAATGGGCGAGGCGAACCGTCCTTGGAACGAGCGCAACCGCGTAGATGACGTGACAGGCCAGACTAGCGACCGCCGTTGAACGCCCAAGGCGCGAGCGACGGCACGACTCCTGCGGGACGATTTCGATTTGACTGGCGAAGCCGCACTCCGCCCCATCAGCAGGAGGCGTGACGGAGCGGTTCATCGGGAGTTGACGAGGGTTGGCGGACGTTGATTCACGCGAC
>JBBRBM010000270.1:0-6729 GCA_038205745.1 Verrucomicrobiota bacterium
CCCTTCGTGGGGCCAACCTCACCACTCCGCTGGCGCTGCCGGGTGGTTTTGTGCACCCCCTCCCCCCTGGGGTTGGGTTTGGGGTGCGGGGAAACGCGATGCAATCCGGCCAAATCACCCAGCCATCACACTGGGTGACGAACCGATTCTTTCCCACAGACGCAGTGACTGATGCTTATGAGCAACGCACACGAACGAATCAGTCTCCCGCCCCTACCCTGCCCGGCTGGCCATTGACTGCCGAACAGGCGCGGCTCAAGCAGTCTGAACTCGGCGCGTCGACACGCACGATTGATCTCGGCGGCGGCTTGAAGATGGAATTTGTCCGCATCCCCGCGGGCGAATTCGTGATGGGCGACGACGCAGGATTTCCTGATGAACAACCTGCCGCTGCGGTGCGAATCGACAAACCGTTTTGGATGGCGAAGTGCGAAGTTGCGAACGAGCAATACGCGCAGTTCGATTCCTCGCACGACAGCCGTTTCGAGCACCGCAGCTCGTGGATTTTCAGCGAAGAATATCTAGGCTGGCGGTTGAACCATCCGAAGCAACCCGTGGTGCGCGTGACTTGGGATGAGGCGCTTGCGTTCTGTCGCTGGCTCTCCACGAAACTCGGCGAACACGTCACGCTGCCAAGCGAGGCCCAATGGGAATACGCCAGCCGCGCGGGCACAGCGACACCGCTTTCCTACGGCAATCTCGACACTGATTTCTCGCGCTTCGCGAATATGGGTGACGCCAGCCTCCGCAAAATTGCCGACGAAGGCTGGCGTCCGAAAGCCCCGGACCTCATTCCGCGCGACAACCGTTTCGACGACGGCGCACTTGTCACGTGCGACGTGGGCCGGTATTTGCCGAACGCGTGGGGCTTACAGGACATGCACGGCAACGCTGCCGAATGGACGCGCAGCACTTACCAGCCGTATCCGTATCGCAGCGACGATGGCCGTGAAGCGCTCGCTGTGGACGGGGTGGCAACCGTCTCGGCGAAGAAAGTCGTCCGTGGCGGCTCATGGCGTGATCGTCCGAAGCTGTGCCGCTCCGGGTCGCGTCTGGCGTATTCGCCGTGGCAAAAAGTTTACAACGTGGGCTTCCGCGTGGTGGTCGATCCCGGTGCGAAGAGTCTTGCGGCGGGGACGCGATAAGCATTCGGTTGAACGACGGGTTCTTGACGCAAATCAACGCGATCCGGACAAGAGAGCCGTCTTTGATTGGAATGAAATTTCCAGTAACCGTCGCGTTGATGTTCTTTGCGAGCGTGCTGTGCGCGGCGGAATGGCCGGCAACCCTCCCTCCACATCCGCGACTGCTTTTCACGAAGAGTGACATCCCGCAAATCAAGCAGCGCATCGCCACACAGGATTGGGCGAAGGCGCGATTCGATTCAATGAAGGCGCAAGCCGACAGGTGGCTGAGCACCGAGGTGAAATTGCCCGCGCGCGGCGGCCAATGGTTTCATTATTACTCGTGTCCGAAACACGGCGCGCGGCTCCGCAATGAGAGCGCAACGCGCCACGTCTGCCCGATCGATGGCGAAGTCCTGAGCGGTTATCCGTACGACGACGTTGTGTTGATGACCGAACACGGCCGCCTCGCTGGCGCGGTGCGCACCCTCGGCATCGTTCATCAACTGACAGGCGAGGCGCGATATGCGGCCAAAGCGAAAGGGATTCTCCTCGCCTACGCGGCGAAGTACGAGAGCTATCCGCTGCACAACATTCGCGGCGAAGAAAAGATCGGCGGCGGCAAGGTCGGCCCGCAGACTCTCGACGAATCCACATGGCTCATCACGATGGTGGAAGGCGCGGATTGTATCTGGAGCACGCTTACAACGGACGAACAGAAGAACCTTGAACAACATCTGCTGCGACCCGCGGCTGAAATCATCCGCCAGCACAAGATGAAGATTCACAACATCCAGTGCTGGAAGAATTCTGCCGTGGGGCTGACTGGATTGTTGCTCGGCGACATGAAGCTCGTGGACGAAGCGTTGAATGGCGATGCCGGATATTTCCAGCAGATGGCCACAGGTGTCGCATCGGACGGCGCGTGGTACGAAGGTGCATGGGGTTATCACTTCTACACTGTCTCGGCAGTCTCGCACCTCACGGAAGGCGCGTTTCACTCCGGCATCAATTTGTACGGAGCGGAATTCAAACGCATGTTCGACGCACCGATCGATCTCGCCATGCCAAACCTTGAACTCCCGGCTTTCAACGACTCGCACCAGGCTTCCGTGACTGGCAATGCCAGCCTCTACGAAATCGCTTTCGCGAGATACAAGGACGAGCGCTATCAACTCGTGCTGGCAAGAAGCAAGCGGGACTCAGACGCTGCGTTGCTGGTTGGCGGCGACGCCGGCGGCACAGTGAAGGATTTTATTCCCGTGAGCAGAAATTCTCCCGCGTCCGGCTTCGCCATTCTGGCTGCAGGGAAAGGCAACAACGCGACGTGGCTTTGCCTGGACTACGGCCCGCACGGCGGCGGACACGGTCACCCGGACAAACTGGGATTCGTCCTTTACGGACTTGGTCAGGTGATCGCGCCAGACCCGGGCACCGCGAACTACGGCGTGCCGATTCAAGCCGGATGGTATCGCACGAGCATCGCTCACAACACGCTCACGGTGGATGGACAGTCGCAGAAGCCAGCCGAGGGCAAGTGCGACGCGTTCATCGCCGCGGACGCCTTCAGTGCAGCGAGCGCGACGGCCGGAAAAATTTACAGCGATGTGTCGTTTCGGCGAACGGTGGCGCTGATTGAAGGCAATGTTCTCGTTTTCATCGATCAGATTCGCTCACCGCGCGAGCACACCTACGACCTCGCGTATCACAACATCGGCAAGTTCACCGCGCCCCTGCCCTTCCACGCGTTTCAGGTTTCCACGAACGCGGGTTACTCGCACTTGCGCGACGCGAAGTCGCTCATTACCGCGGATGGATTGCAGACCATCTTCGATCTCGGTCGCAACAAGCAGGCGCGCTGGATCATGGCTGGCGGCCAAATGACGACATTCATTACTGGCACCGGCGTCGGCGCGCACACGGAAGACCGCGTGCCGCTCGTGATTGCGCGCAGCACGGGAACGGAGATGCACCGATTCTGGTGCGTCACGCTCGGCCAACCCGCGGAGGCGGTTTCGCTGACGGAAGAACCGTTGACGCGAACTGATTCTTCCCACGCCGAGGAAGCTTTGGCTGTCCGCGTGAAAACACAGTCTGCGACTCACGTGATCGTGATCAATCCTCTGGCCGAGAAGCTGATGTTGAAGCATCAGCCAGTGCCGGCGCGTCTGACTCACTTGATCGGCAAGGGGCAAAACGATCTGACGATCCAGCACGTCACCCAGTGAGGAACGCGTCGCTCCGATGTTCGTTGCTCGACGTTAACCGGGAGTTCCGCTTTCATCGCGCACGTGAAGCCATTCGTTTTCTTTGTCACTCTTTTTGCCGCAACAGCGTTGCACGCGCAGAACGCGGATCGTGTTCGCGTGGCGTGTGTCGGCGACAGCATCACCTACGGCTCCGGAATACAGGGGCGCGAATCGAACAGCTACCCGGCGGCGCTGCAACATTTCCTGGGTGAAAAGTTTGAGGTGAAAAACTTTGGGGTGGGCGGCGCCACGTTGTTGAAGAAAGGCGACAAGCCGTATTGGAAGCAGACGGCGTTCAAGGAAGCGACCGACTTCAATCCCAACATCGTCGTGATCAAGCTCGGCTCGAACGACACGAAGCCGCAGAACCGGACGAACATCACCGAGTTCGCCACGGATCTTGCGGCGATGGTGGACGCATTCGCCGCGTTGCCCGCAAAGGCGAAAATTTATCTCTGCATGCCTGCGCCGGTTTACAAGACGCAGTGGGGAATCAACGAAGAGTCGCTCACCACTGAAGTGATCCCTGCCATCAGAAAAGTCTCTGCTGAGAAAAAGCTCACGACGATCGACCTCCACACCGCGCTTGCCGGCCAAAAGGAACTCTTCCCCGACAACATTCATCCGAACGCCGCCGGCGCGAGGGTGCTGGCGGAAACGGTCTTTGCCGCAATCAAGTGAAGGGGTTATGAACAAAATCGCGACGTGCGCATGGTTCGTATTGGCACTGGCTTTGGCCTGCATTGCAAACGCAGCGCAACCGCCGAACATCGTCTTCATCCTCGCGGACGATCTCGGCATCAATGACCTCGCATGCTACGGCCGCAAGGAACATCACACGCCGAATCTCGATCGACTGGCTCAGCAAGGGGTGCGTTTCACGAGCGCTCATTGCGCGCAATCGATTTGCTCGCCGTCACGAGCGGCGATTCTGACCGGCAAGAGTCCGGCGCGTTTGCACCTGACCACGTTCCTGCCCGGCCGACCAGACTGCGATTCGCAGAAGCTGTTGCACCCGGTGATTCGCCAGCAGTTGCCGTTGGAAGAGATCACGTTGGCGGAGCACTTGAAACGCGCCGGCTACACAACGGCGTGCATCGGCAAGTGGCACCTGGGCGGAAAAGGTTTTCAACCGACGGATCAGGGTTTTGATTTTTATCACGCGGGCAAAGCGGTCACGACGCCGTCCGAGATCGAGGGCGGCAAAGGCGAATACGATCTCACCAAACGCGCGATCGAGTTCATGGAAACCAAACGCGCGAAACCATTCTTCCTCTATCTCGCGCACAATTCACCGCACATCCCCTACTCTGCCAAAACGAATCTCGTCGCGAAAAACGCGCGCGCGTTCGAACCCGTTTACGCCGCTGTGATCGAATCGCTCGACGACACGGTAGGCCAGCTTCTCGCGGCGCTGGACACTCTTGGCCTGGCCACGAACACCATCGTCGTCTTCACGAGCGACAACGGCGGCCTGCACGTACCGGAGGGACCGCACAAGAACATCACGCACAACACGCCGTTCCGCGCCGGCAAAGGCTATCTCCACGAGGGCGGGTTGCGCATTCCTCTCATTGCGCGATGGCCGGGACACGTGCTGGCAATGCGCGTCGTCGATGCGCCGGTGATCAACACGGATTGGTTGCCGACGCTGATGGAACTGACCGGCCACACTGCACCCGCAAACATCGACGGCGTGAGCTTTGCCGCATTGCTCATGGGCGGAGCGGCTGCCACCAATCGCGCGCTTTTCTGGCACTTTCCGCACTACACAAATCAAGGCAGTCGTCCCGGCGGTGCGATGCGTGAGGGTGATTGGAAGTTGATCGAATATTACGACTCGGGCGCGGCGGAGTTGTTCAACCTGCGCGATGACCTTTCCGAGAACATCAACCTCGCTGCACGCGAGCCGAAACGGGTCGCCGACATGCGCGCGAAGTTGTCCGCATGGCGCACCTCCGTCGGTGCGCAGGAAAACACCGTGAATCCCAAGTTCGACGCGTCATTGTTCCGCGCGCTGTATGAGGAAGTGGATCCCACGCGTTACAACGCTTCCACTGCGGGCGACGCCGGGCGTGCGCGCATGCTCGACTGGCGGAAACAGATGAACGCCGTTTTGCCGAGGCAAAGAAATGCCAACTGAGATGAAAAAACTTTCGATCTTCCTGTGCCTCACCGCTGCCTCCGCACTCAACGCCGCGGAACTACGCCTTCCAGACCCGCTCATCTCGACGAATGGAACCAAGATCACGTCGCCAGCCGCGTGGCCGAAGCGCCGGGCCGAGTTGCTCGAACTGTTTCGCGAGAACGTTTACGGACGAATGCCAGTCGCGCGTCCCGAGTCGCTGAAGTTCGACGTGTTTGATGTGGCCACCAACGCCATGGACGGCAAAGCCACGCGCAAACAAATTCGAATTTCCTATCGCGGCCCCGGCGGCGAAGGCGCATTGAAGCTGGTGCTGTTCACGCCCAACAATCCATCAAAGCAATCGCCCGCCTGTTTCCTTCTCATCTGCAACCGCGGCGTCTCGAACATTGATCCGACCCGCGTGGTGAAGAGTGATTTCTGGCCCGCCGAACAAATCGTGGCGCGCGGCTATGCAGCGGCGGCGTTTTACAACGGTGACGTCGCGGCCGACAAAACCAACAGCTTCGAAACTGGCGTTCACTCGATTTTCACGCCTCCTGGCGCACGGAAATCGGATTCATGGGGAACCATCGCCGCGTGGGCCTGGGGTGCGAGCCGTTGCCTGGACTATCTGGAGACCGATCGCGCAGTGGACTCGAAGCGCGTCGCCGTCGTCGGCCATTCGCGTGGTGGAAAGACGGCGCTCTGGGCCGCGGCCGAGGACGAGCGCTTCGCGATGGCGGTGAGCAACGAGTCCGGCAGCACCGGCGCTGCGATCGCGCGCAACAAGCAGGGCGAACAAATCGCGAACATCAACAAGGGATTCCCGTTCTGGTTCTGCGCGAATTACAAAAAGTTCGACGGACGTGAAGACGACTTGCCCGTGGATCAACATGAACTCCTGGCACTCGCCGCGCCGCGCTTGCTCTACGTCGCGAGCGCGATCGAGGACACGTGGTCCGATCCCAACAACGAATTTCTCGCGACGGTTCACGCGAGTCCGGTCTTCGCACTGCTCGGACGCAAGGGCATCGGCGCGACTGAGTTTCCGAAACTCGACTCGCCCATTCAGACCGGCGACATCGCGTATCACGTCCGCACCGGCAAGCACAACCTGACTGCCTACGATTGGAACGGCTTCATGGATTTCGCGGACAAGCACGGCTGGCGTCGCGTCGAATAGGGTGTTTGCCAAAAGCAATTTCCAAATCGACAGAGGCTGTGATTT
>JBBRBM010000271.1:0-6662 GCA_038205745.1 Verrucomicrobiota bacterium
GTCCCGCCTGTGACTGTCCACTGGCCGTCCCGGCTGGTGTTCAGTAAACCGGAAACCACCAGCCGGGACGGCCAGTGGACGGGTGGCAGCCGGGACGGCTGCCCCACTACCGATCGGCTCCACGCAGAATCTTTTCCCGCCCGGTGAGGTAGAGAATCAACACCAGCACGGCGAACGGAATGAGCGACAACAGGTCGGGAGAAATCTGACCTGCAGTCAATTGCGTGTAGAACGGATTGTGCGTGCCAGCCCACTTGTCGAGCGTGTCGTACCAATCGCTGAGCGCCGGGACGCCCGCCATGATTGCGATCACGATTCCCGCGATGGCGCCACCTGCGATGTAGCCGGACGCCATCAACACGCCCTGACTCTTGTCACCTTCGGCGACGTGCTGCTCTTCAGTGAGGTCAGCGTGCTCGGCTTGCTTCCGTCGTCGGGAGTCAACCAGCCAGCGAACCATGCCTCCAACAAAGATCGGCATCGAGGTGGCGATGGGCAGATAAACGCCCACCGCAAAAGCCAGCGAGGGAATGCCCGCCATCTCCAGCACAACTGCGATCATCACGCCGAAGAGCACGAGCGTCCACGGCAGCTTGCGGTCGAGAATTCCTTTGATGATGTACGAAACGAGCGTGGCTTTCGGCGCGTCGAACTTTTTCACCTCGCTGCCGTCGGGCCGTTTGGTGACCGTGCCGTTGATGCCGGGATCGACGAGGTAAACTGCCTTGCCTGAGTCGTCGACGAGGTATTGCCGGGCTGAGCCGCCCGCCTCGTCCTGCTTGTGCCAGACGTGGTACGTTTTTGAATCCGTGCGCGCCTGCGGACCCGTGAGCTGCGCGGTCTGTTTGAGGCCGGAAGGATCGGTGCTCAACTCAGTCGTCACCGGCACGTAAACTTTCGCCGCATCGTTCAGCTTCAATAAAATCGGTCCAAGCACGAGGGCGGAACAGAGAGCGCCGATCAAGATCGCAATCTGCTGCGCACGCGGCGTGGCGCCGATGAGGAATCCCGTCTTGAGGTCCTGCGAAGTGCTGCCGCCGTTTGATGACGCAATGCAAACGATGCCGCCGATGGACAGCGCCGTGACGTAAACCGTCGCGTATTTATCCGGCGTCCAACCGAGCACCAGGAAGGCGAGGCACGTCAGCAAAAGCGTGGCGACAGTCATTCCCGAGACGGGATTGGAACTGGAACCAATTTCACCGGTGAGCCGCGACGAGACGGTCACGAAAAGAAATCCGCACAGCACGACCATGATTGCGCCCACGACGTTCATGTGCAGGCCGGGAGAGAGATACATCGCGATGATGAGCGCGCCGATACCGACGAAGACGAATTTCATCGGCAGGTCCCGGTCCGTTCGCGGTACGAGTGCGCTGCTTTGCGCGGTTCCGCCGAAATCGCGCAACCCTTCCTTGATCCCGCGCCAGATGAGCGGGATCGATCGCACGAGACTGATGATGCCGCCGGCGGCGACTGCGCCCGCGCCAATGTAGAGAATGTACGCGCTGCGAATCGCTCCCGGACTCATGTCGCGTATCGCCGTGCCGCCCGGCGCGAGGGGACCAGCCAGTCCTTCACCGAAGAACTTGATCATGGGAATGAGCAGCAGATACGACAGCACACCGCCGCCCGCCATGATCGCGCCGATCCGCGGCCCGATGACGTAGCCAACACCGAGCAACTCCGGTGTGATTTCGCAGGAGATCGATCCGCCTTTCAGTGGCGCGGAAAAAATCTTTTCCGGCGAATCCTTCCAGCGCGGAAACATTTTCATCGCGACGTTGTAGGCCACGCCGATGCCAAATCCCGTGAAGATCGTTCTCGCTCCGACGGACGCCGCTTTGCCCAGAATGCTTCCCGCTTTGGCGGCGACTTGCCGCGATTCCTCCGAGGCGCCCGCTTTCAACACTTCAGCGCACGCGGTGCCTTCGGGATATTTCAACACGCCGTGCTGCTGGACGATCAACGCGCGGCGGAGCGGGATCATCATCAGGATGCCGAGCAAGCCGCCAAGCACCGACACGAGAATGACGCGCGAGACTTCGAGATCGAAGCCGAGAATGAGAATCGCCGGCATCGTCACACCAACGCCGAAGGCGATCGATTCACCCGCAGAACCTGCGGTTTGGACGACGTTGTTCTCCAGAATCGTGGCGTCGCGTCGGATGCCGAGCTTCGAGAGCATTCGGAACAGCGCGATGGAAATCACCGCCACCGGAATCGACGCGCTCACGGTCAAACCCGTCTTCAACACGAGATAAAGCGACGACGCACCGAAGATCATCCCCACGATCGTGCCGACGATGAGGGGCAAAACGGTGAGCTCCGCCATCCGCGCCGACGCAGGGATGTAGGGTTTGAAACCGGGTTCCGGGGGCTTTGAGTTCATGAAAGCTGTTTCGGGTTTCGGGTTTGAGATTTCGGGCGGAAGCGTCGGGCGTGTTCGGAAGGCCAGTGGTTGGATAATGCCATGTTCCCCCTCACCCCGACCCTCTCCCTTGGGGAGAGGGAGAAACGTAATCCGCTTCTTTTTGTGACCGGCAACGCAGGAAGTTCCGAAGCTGAGCACAACAACGAGAAACAGCGAACATGTCCCCCTCTCCCCAAGGGAGAGGGTCGGGGTGAGGGGGAAGGGCGCTTAGCTGTTTTCACAGCCTCCGCTCGCTCCGCAACGGTTCCATGTGCTTCAGCCATCGGGATCACTTCGTCATTTTGCCGGTCGTCAACTCGGTCACGACGTTCTTCGCGTCGTAGATTTTTCTCAACGCTTCAAGGATGCCGCGCGAATCGACGGATACCGCTCGCGCCACTTCTTCGGTGAACGCGAAGTCGAGCACCAGCGATTGGATGTTGCCGTCGAAGATGATGCCGACGAGTTCGCCTTGGCGATCGATGACTGGACTGCCGGAGTTGCCGCCGATGATGTCCGCAGTGGAAACGAAGTTGAACGGCGTCTTCAGGTCGAGGCGACGTTTGCGATCGACCCAGCGCTGCGGCAAGTCGAACGGCGGACGATTCTCCTGCTCGGCGGCGCGCTCATACAATCCGGTGAACGTGGTGTGCGCGGGAACGTGTTTCCCGCCTTCCTCGTAGCCTTTCACGGTGCCGAACGCGAGGCGCAACGTGAATGTGGCGTCGGGATAACTGTTCGTGCCTTCGATGGCGAAGCGAGCCTTGGCGATCTTGGCGTGGGCCTGTTGTTTTACTTCGCCTTGCGTGTCGAGGACTTTGCGGAGCGCGCGAGCATCGGAGTCGATGAGACGCGCCAGTTCGATCATCGGGTCTTTCGAGTCGGTCGCGCCCTTTTCGTAAATTTGTTTGCGAACGCTGACATCTTTCAACGTCGTCTTCGTGATCAGTTCGGTGGCGCGATCGCGCGGAGATTTGCCGGCGAGAATCTGATTCACGAGCGGATGGGTGGGGCCCATTTCCTCGACGAGATAAGTGAGTGAATCAGCGAGTTGAAGCTGTTCGAGGTCGTCGTAGATCGGCTTGTCGGAGAACAGTGCGAGTTCGAGCGATTCGCGCCCGGCCTCGGCAAATTCGCGGAGACGTTCGCCGTTCGGCTTCTTTCGTTCGTCGCCAGCGCGGAACACTGTGCGCGCGATGCCAAACAATTCGCTGTTAAACGCGCCGCCGCCTTCGAGCAGGTTGTATGCGCGCGCGTTGTCGGCGATCAGCTTTTGTGCCGCTGCGATACGATCCCAGGCATCGCGCACGTCCTTGAACTCTTCGCCCGCATTCACGGCGTCGCGAAGCTTTTTCTCGGCGCCAGCCTTTTGCGCCCAGAGCGTGGGGTCGAGCAGGCCTTCGTGCCGGCCGAGGTTCGCCTTGCGGCTGTTCTGCACGCCGAAGAGTTCGTCCTTGGCGCGGCGCGCGTTTTCCTTGCTGCGTCCGCTGTAAGAGTTCAGCAGCACTTCGAGACGGAAGAGGCGGGCCAGCCCTTTCGGCAGCCGGTAGTCGCGCACGTACGCGAGTTCATCCATTGTGAGCAGGCGGCTCGTGCGGCCGGGGTGACCGGAGACGAAGACGAGATCGTTCTCCGCCGTGCCCTTCGTGCTCCACTTGAGGTAATGCGGGAACTTGGCGGGCTTGCCGTTCTCGTAGGCGCGAAAGAACGAGATGTCCAAGTCGAAGCGCGGATACTCGAAGTTGTCCGGGTCGCCACCGTAGAAGGCGATCTGTTGCTCGGGCGCGAAGACGAGACGCACATCGGTGTAACGCTTGTAGCGATAGAGCTGATACTGGCCGCCCTGGTAAAGCGTCACCACATCGCTGCGCAAACCGGTCTTGTCCTTCGACTCTTTCTCAATTTCGGACATCACAGCGCGTCGTGCTTTGAACGAATCTTCGTCCGACATGCCGGGCTTGACTGCTGCATTCACGCGCGCGGTCACGTCCTCCATGCTCATGAGGATGTTGAGCTCGAGATCCTTTGCAGGCTTTTCCTCGGCGAGTGTGCGCGCGTGGAAACCGTTCTTGAGATAATCGTTTTCCTTCGTGCTCAACTTCTGGAGCGCGTCGGCGCCGACGTGATGGTTCGACATGATCAAGCCATCCTCGGACACGACTTCGCCCGAGCCGCCGCTATTGAAGCGGACGGAGGATCGTTGCACGTGTTCGAGCCATGCGTCGGTGGCGTCGAAGTTGTAACGCTCCTTGAGCAGCTTGCGCGGTGGCGCGTTGAAGACCCACATCCCTTCGTCTGCGTGCGCGGTTGAAGCGGCGACCAGCAGACCCAAGACCAGCGATGAACCCTTGCTCTTCATTTTTTTTCTCCTGTGCGGCGGCGACTATTCCGAGAGATGCGGCGCGGGGCAATGGCGAATCGAATGCCACTGCAAAATCCGCTCAACACTCCGCAATTGCCGCTCGCGCCGGACGCTGGACATTTTCTGCGCCCAGCCTCTACGCTGCGCCAACCCACAGGCGTGTTGTGAATAGACTCAGCCCGCCGGGGCGTCAGACAACAACCATGAATAAAATCATTCCTGTCACCCAGGCATTGACTCGTCGAAGTTTCCTCTCCCACACATCGAAGACGGTCGCGGGCGCTGCCGCCTTGTCGGCGCTGCCCATTGAACGTTTTGCCCACGCCGCCTCCCCGGGCGACACGTTGAAGATTGCGCTGATCGGTTGCGGCGGACGCGGGTCCGGCGCGGCGCAGCAGGCGCTGAGCACAGGTGAGAGCGTCAAGCTCGTCGCCGCCGTGGATATTCACCAGGACCGATTGACTGGTGCGTTGAAGAATCTCGCCAATCAACACAAAGAGAAGGTCCAGGTGCCGCCCGACCAGCAGTTCCTCGGCTTTGATGGATACAAAAAAGCCATCGCGCTGGCCGATGTCGTGATTCTGGCGACCCCGCCGGGGTTCCGCCCGATGCAGTTTGAGGAAGCGGTCAAGCAGGGCAAACACGTCTTCACCGAAAAGCCGGTGTGCGTTGACGCCACGGGTTTTCGCCGCTTCATGGCCGCCGCTGAAGAAGCGAAGAAGAAGAATCTCAAAGTCGGTGTCGGCCTCCAGCGGCATCACCAGAAGGGCTACATCGAAACGATGAACCGCCTTTGGGACGGCGGCATCGGCGACATCCACACGATGCGCGCTTACTGGAATGGCAACACGCCCTGGGTCCATCCGCGAGCGGGCATCGAGAAGCAATACGGACGCAAGCTCACCGAAATGGAATTTCAACTCCGCAACTGGTACTACTTCAACTGGCTTTGCGGCGATCACATCGTCGAGCAGCACATCCACAATCTCGACGTGATCAACTGGCTCAAGAAAGGTCCGCCGGTCAAGGCGCGCGGCAATGGCGGTCTTCAACGCCGCGTCGGCCCCGAGTACGGCGAAATCTTCGACCATCACGTGGTCGAGTTCGAGTATGCCGACGGCTCGGTCTGCTACAGCCAATGCCGTCACCAGCTTGGTTGCTGGAACAGCGTTTCCGAAGCGGCCATTGGATCGAAAGGCAAATGCCAGATCGACCGTTACGTCATCACCGGCGAGAACAAGTGGCGCTTCGCCGGCGGCGGCAAGGATGCCTACCAGCAGGAGCACGACGACCTGTTCGACGCGATCCGCAACGACAAGCCGTACAATGAAGCCGAGTACGGTGCCACGAGTTCCATGACTGCGGTGTTCGGCCGCATGGCGAATTACTCCGGCAAGGAAATCGAGTGGAAGGATGCAATCAACTCGTCGCATGACACCATGGTGAAGGGCATCGAGAACGTCTCGTTCGAAGAAGCGATGAAGATGGAGCCGCAGGCCAAGCCCGACCAATATGGCTGGTACGACATCCCCGCGCCGGGCAAGACCGATCCGATCAAGCAGACGCCTTACGTCTCGCAGACGGCACTCTTCGCGGAAACGATGAAGAAAGCTTAAGCAACGCCGAATCCCTTCAACCCGCGCCTCGCGAGAGGCGCGGGTTTTTTCTTGGCAGTGGGGCATCACCGGTGTCGCCCGCGCACAATCTCGGTCGCGTAGCGACCACCCGAAGGTAGCCGTGGGCTTCAGCCCTTGTCATTACCCACATCTTTTGGCTGGCCTTCTTGGAATCCTGAAAGGATTCCATCACTCAGCCCAGCGTTGCGCCGCCGGGGCGCTACGCTGGGGAAACCGTCCGCATATTCATCAACCCTGAAGGGGTTGCACG
>JBBRBM010000272.1:0-6624 GCA_038205745.1 Verrucomicrobiota bacterium
ACCTCGCCCGCCTGGTGGCTGATTTGCAAAGCATGCTGCCGCTGGCCACGCGCTCGATAAAAGCGTCCTCGCTCACGCTGGTCACTTGCGGTCTGGATACGCCCATCCACAAAGCGGCGGCCTTGATGGCCCGTGCGCGAACCAGCGCCATGCTGGTCACCGGCGCCAACGGAGAGCCAATCGGCATTGTGACTGACCAGGATTTGCGCAACCGGGTGCTGGCGGCCGGAAAACTCGCGACCCAGCCGGTCGCCGCGATCATGAGCGCGCCGCTGGTCCGCATTGAGGACCGCGCCCTGCTCTTTGAGGCCGCGCGCATCATGCAGGAGCGGAACGTGCAGCACCTGGTCGTGACCGACGAGCGTGGAGTCACGCGGGGCGTCTTGACGGGCACGGAAATCCTCCATACACAGCGGCACGCCATCGGTGCCTTGCTGGCTGAGATTCAGGAAGCCCGGTCGCCCGAGGAGTTGCGCGACAGCCGCGCCAAGCTGCCGGTGTTCGTCAAGGCGCTGCTCGAAAGCGGCGCGCGGGTCGAGAGCATCACCCGCATCATGACTGCGGTGTCGGATGCGGTCCTGGTGCGGTTGATCGCGCTGGCCGAGGCCGATCTTGGTCCGCCCCCGGCCTTGTTTGCCTTCGTCGCGCTCGGCAGCGAAGCGCGGGAGGAACAAACCCTGGCTACCGACCAGGACAACGCCATCATCTACGCCGACGTCCCGCCGGAGCAGAGCGAGGCGGTGCAAGCCTGGTTCCTGCGGTTCGGAGAGAAGGTGTGCGGTTGGCTGGATCTCGTCGGCTATCGGCGCTGCGAAGGCGAGGTCATGGCCTGCAACCGGAAGTGGTGCCAGCCGATCTCGCAATGGCGTCAGTATTTCGCCGAGTGCGTGACCGCGGCCAAGCCGCAAGATTTGCTGGACGTGAACGTGTTCTTCGATTTCCGATGCGCGCACGGCGAGGCCGAGTACGTGCGCCAGTTGCGCGAGCATCTGCACCACCACCTCGAAGGCGAGGGCCGGCACGCCTTCTTCTTCCACCTGGCGCAGAGCACGCTGCAGTTCAAGGCCCCGCGCGGGTTCTTTGGGAACATCCAGCTCGAATCCTCAGGTGAGCGTCCGGCAGCGTTCAATGTGAAGGCCGCGACCATCCCGCTGGTCAACTTCGCGCGGATGTACGCCTTGCAGAACCGCTTCGCGGAGACCAACACTCTGGAGCGGTTGCGCCGGCTGCGCGATCAGGGCCTGCTGCTGCCCTCCAGCCACGACGAGCTGGCGCAGGACTACACCGCGCTGATGCAGATGCGGCTCACGCACCAGGCCGCCCAGATCGGGCGCGGCGTCGAACCTGACAACTTCATTGACCTGAACGAACTGACCCAACTTGAACGTTCGGTGCTGAAGAAGGTCTTCGCGGATATCACTGTGTTCCAGGCGCGCTTGGAAGCGGACTTCGCCCGGACAGCCTGAACGTATGCGTGTCCTCATCGTTGGTGACGTGCATGGCCAGCACCAGAAACTGGCCGAGGTTCTGCGCGAGGCGCAGGCGGATTTCAGAATTGGCGCGGCAATCCAGGTCGGCGATTTCGGGTTCTACAAGGACATGATCGGACGGCTGCGTGAGGAGGAACTTCGCTTTCCGGTGCCGCTGCACGTGATTGATGGCAACCACGAGGACCATCAATGGCTGCGGGGTGTCTTGCTGACAGGCGCAGGCCGGGCCTGGAAGAAGGAACTCAACCTGATCTACCAACCGCGTCCGTCGATGACGCAGTTTGGCACGTCGAAAGTTGGCTTCCTCGGCGGGGCGCTGCACGTGGATCGCCCCCAAAAACACAATTTGTTAAGCGGCTTTCCGAACTACATCCTGCGGCGCCACCGGGAGCATGCCGTCAGCCTGTTCAACCAGCAGCGTCCTGAGTTGATTGTCACGCACTCCTGCCCCTCCGGGATTGGGATCGGGATTCAGAGCTCCGCCAACATGGAACCCGGGGTCGTGGAACATATCACGGCGGCGGGCTTTGATGCCGGGCCGCAGGATGATTGCGGCGAGCTGGAACTGGGCCGGCTGTGGCTCGAACTCGCCCATAAGCCGCGGGCTTGGGTCTTCGGGCACTTCCATCGCGCGCACGAATCCAGCATCGAAGGCACCCTCTTCGTGTGCGTGAGCGATGCTCTGGATTCGCCCTTCCGCACGCTTGTCATCTGGGACACCGAGGAGAAGAAGCTCCTGCGGTGTCCCGCTGATCCCAGCGCGGAACTTCGCTGACGCAGAACTGCGCTCGCCTTCCTTCCGGTTCCACCGCGGGCTGGTCACATTTTGCCCTTTTGGGCGAGATCAACGACGCGCAGCAGGCCGCCTGCGACGTCTGTCTCTGGTGCCAGCCTTTGCGTTGCGAGGACTCGAATCCATTCAAAACGCGTCCAAATGTCTTTCCGCTGTGTGGGCGGAGTGATTTCTTTGGAGACGTGTGGCGTGAAGGCTGATTGCTTACGGTCGAAGTAATTCAGGCCAACAGTGAGGTGGGTCGCCAAGCCAACTACCAAAATATGCACTTACAACTTCCGCTTAAACTTTCCCAAGAAATGTGTAGGTACGCTATTATCTGTTTGTTCAATTCAGTCAGGTTCGCGAATCAGGATTGATATGAACTTTTTTTCATACGGATGTAAAGCCGGGCTGCCATTGAAAGTGAACCTTAGATTGATGGCTGTGGTTGCAGCCGCCTGCGTGACCAGCGGTTCGGCGGTGATAGCCGCAGAGCACGACGCGCAAACATTGCAGAAGGAAAATGCGGAACTGCGCCAGCGACTGGACAGTGTCGAGAAGGAACTGTCCGAAATTAAAAAGCTGCTGACGCCCACGCCCGCTGCCGCGCCGGGCACGGCATCCACGCCAGCACCAATCACGGCATTCACACCGGCGGAAACCGAGAAACTGAAAGCGTTGGCTGGCATGAAGGGCAAACCGGCGCGATCCAGTCTGGACCTTAACTTCTACGGCTATGTGAAATTGGACGTAGCTTACGACGATTCACGCGTGTCGGTCGGCAACTTCGGGCGATGGGTGGAGACGGAGAGCGTACTCAAGGACGACAAGCACTTCGACCTGACCGCCAACCAGACCCGGTTGGGTGTGGACATCACCGGCCCTTCCTCCGACCGCCTCCAGAGCAGCGGCAAGGTGGAGATTGATTTTTACGGGGCGGGCACAGGTGAAAACAAGCCAGAGCCGATGCTGCGCCACGCCTTTGTGCGCGTGGACTGGCCGGAATACAAGTTCGGCATCCTCGCCGGCCAGACCTCCGACATCATCTCGCCTTTGTCCCCCAACACCGTCAACTACAGCGTCGCCTGGTGGCAGGGCAACGTCGGCTACCGGCGTCCCCAACTGCGCTTCATCAAGAGCTTCGCGCTCGACGAAAACGTGGAATTGAAATTTGATGGCGGCATCAGCCGCACCATCACCGGTCGCAAGTATGTGTTCAAGGAATCCAGCGACCCGGACACCGGGGCCGATGCCGGCTTTCCAACGGTCGTCGGTCGCGCCGGCCTGTCATTCCCGGTCTGGGGCAAACGCCAGGCGACCGCCGGTTTCTCGGGTCACTACGGCGGCGAGGAAATCCATCAAACTAATTTGCTGAACGACACCAAATTTGAAACATGGTCGCTCAACGCGGATTTGCGCCTGCCATTGACCTCGCAGTTGCTGTTGCAAGCAGAGGGCTTCATTGGCCGGAACTTCGATTCGCACTTGGGCGGCATCGGTCAGGGCGTCAACCCCACGCTCAACAGGGAGATTGACACCATCGGCGGCTGGGCCGCGCTCACCTTTACGCCCACCACGGAATGGCAGTTCAACCTCGGCGCGGGCGCGGACAACCCCGACGACAACGATTTGACCGGCAGAACCGATCCGGCGAAGGACGCCCGCACCTTCAATGCCGTCGCCTTCGGCAACGTGTTCTATTCCTTCAACGCCCATCTGCAACTGGCGTTTGAACTCTCCTATTTGCGCACCAATTACAAACTCCTCGAAGCGGGCGAGGCGTGGCGTCAGCAATTCGCCGTGATCTATAAATTCTAAAAACAAGGAAACCACCATGGCTGGACTTGACTTCAAAGCGCCCGAGGCAAAAGAGCAGGAGTGTGCGATTGCCGTCGCGCACAACACGCGACTTGGCGTGCTGATGTTTGTGGCGTATTTGGCCCTCTACGGCGGATTTATGGCCTTGAGCGCCTTTTGGCCGGAGGTGATGAGCCGTCCGTTTCTGGGCGGCGCAAATCTGGCAGTCGTGTATGGCCTGGCGTTGATTGTGGCCGCAATTGCTTTTGCGCTGGTCTATTTGAACCTGTGCCGCAAAGCCAAGTGAGGAAACAACCATGATTCACGAAGCTTCCTGGATGGCCGTTCTGGTCTTTGTGTTTTTCGCCGGAGTGGTTCTGGCCATCAGTTTCTACCTCGGCGCCAAGGCCAAATCTGCCAAGGGCTATTTCGCCGCCGGTGGCAACATTCACTGGGCTGTCAACGGCATCGCCTTCGCCGGCGATTACCTGTCGGCGGCCTCTTTCCTTGGCATCTGCGGCATGATCGCCTTCTATGGCTACGACGGCTTTCTCTACTCGATCGGCTTTCTGGGCGGCTGGATTGTCGCGCTGCTCATCGTGGCCGAGCCGTTGAAACGTCTGGGCCGCTACACGTTTGCCGACGCGCTCGACAACAAGTTCAACTCCCGCGCCATCAAGTTGACCGCCGCCATCAGCACCTTGGTCGTCAGCATCTTCTATCTGATCCCGCAGATGGTTGGTGCTGGTGCGCTGGTGCAACCGTTGCTGGGCTTTCCGCACGCCGTGGGCGTGATCGTGGTGGGGCTGTTGGTGACCATGATCGTGGTGACGGCGGGCATGGTTTCGACTACTTGGGTTCAGTTCATCAAAGGCACGCTGCTGGTGCTGTTGTGCGCCATCATATCCGTGATGATCCTGTTTCGCGGTGTGACCACCAAACCCACCGACGCCGCCGGCAAAGAACTGCGGATTCTACAGCGCGGTGTGCAGGAGGCCGAAGTCACTGGCAAACTCGGTGTGACGGTTTTGCCCGAAGACGGCACGTGGGTTGGCAAGCCTTACCTCCGCGTCCAGAACACCGCCGGCGTGGTGTCCGTCTGGCGCAAGGACGTCAACGGACTACTCTCCGAGGCGCAGACTCTCACCGTGCTGAAAGACGGAAAAAAGCTGGCCAACGGCCTGCCGCGCGGCAAAAACAAAGGCGAAGGCGACTTGTTGCCGGTGGGCTACGCCTCGAAACTGCCGGGCGGCGTGGAGAAGACCGGACCGCTCGGCCCGTTCGCGTTCCTGCGCACCATGCAGGACAGCGAAGTCATCCAGTGGAGTTCGGAGAAAATCGCCGAGGCGGGCGGCGGTGTCACCACGGTGTATTTTCAAAAACCAACTCACGGCGGTGATTTCATGGTGCCAGGCTCAAGCCCGATGTTCAAAAAAGTGCGCGGGGAGAAGTTCTTCGACAAACTCGATTTCCTCTCCCTCATGCTGGCACTGTTCTGCGGCACGGCCTCGCTGCCGCACATCCTCATTCGCTATTACACCGTCAAGGACCAAGTCAGCGCCCGCAAGAGCACGGTGATTGGCATTGCGGCCATCGCCATCTTCTATGTGCTGACCCTCTACCTCGGTCTGGGCGCGATGACCAGCGGCACGCTGGACGTGACCGACTCGAATATGTCCGCGCCGCTGCTGGCCCGCAGTTTCAGCGAATTCCTCTTCGCGGTGATTTCCGCCGTGGCGTTCACGACGGTCTTGGGCACGGTCAGCGGCCTGATCATGGCCGCCAGCGGTGCGGTGGCCCATGATTTGATGACGAATTTTATGAAGCTGAAAATGGACGAGTTCCAGCAAGTGCGCGCGGCCAAGATCGCTGCGGCCTGTGTGGGCTTGCTCGCCATTGTCCTAGGCATCCTGTTTGCCAAGATCAATGTCGGTTTCCTGGTCGGCTGGGCGTTCAACATCGCCGCATCGGCCAACCTGCCCGCGCTGGTCATGTTGCTGTTCTGGAAGCGCACCACCAAACAAGGCATCGCCGCCGCCATCACCGTGGGAATGCTCTCCTCGCTGGCGTGGATTCTCCTGAGCGCGCAGGCTTTCAGGGATGTTTACGGCCTGAACCCGGCGGACGCCATCGTGCCCTTCAGCCAGCCAGCTATCGTCACCATTCCGCTCGGATTCCTGGTGCTGATCGTCGTCTCGCTGCTGACGCCCGCGCAACAATCAGGCCCGTCGCCGTCATCCTCCGCGAAACAAGTTCAGGCATGAGCGGAAGAAACCGCCCTGGCCCGCGCCCGCCACGATGGCTTCCAATTCGTTCGCGTCGAGCCACAGTCCTTTGCAACTCGGGCAGACGTCAATCTCGACCGCGCCGCATTTTTCCGTCGCCAGCGTCAGGCCGCATTTTGGGCAGCGCATCCAGTGCAACTCCTACAGGCGGCATTGCTCCGCCTCGGCCGTGGCCTGATTTTGCGCCGCCAGTTTCTGTAGCCGGCGTTTCTGCTCTTTTTCCCAGACATGCTGATCTTCGGTATCCGTCCGGCCAAACCAGCTAGGCGGAAGGTGG
>JBBRBM010000273.1:0-6615 GCA_038205745.1 Verrucomicrobiota bacterium
TGCGGTGTTGAAGAAAAAGCTCGACGAACTGGGATGCGACTTCAACGGCACAACCGATGGTCGGCGAAAAGGAATGGCAGACTTTGGCGTCAACCTTGTCTCCAAGCGCTACATTCATCACATGCTGGCGAGGATGACTGCACACATCGAAGAACAGTCCGGGATGGGCAATCGTTTTGAGGAGTACGTTGCCGAAGGGAAGAACCGTTACGAAATCGAACACATCTCCGCCTCTCATCCTGAACGGCACGCTGATGAGTTCCCTGATGCGGCCGATTTTTGGTGGTGGCGTGATGGCATCGGTGGGCTGCTGCTCTTGCCAAAGAGTTTCAACGCGAGCTATGGAGACCTGCCTTACGAAGAAAAACTGAAACATTATCTCAGTCAGAACCTGCTCGCTCGCAGCCTTCATTCGCAATGTTATGAGCGTAATCCGGGCTTCGTAAGGTTCGTGGCTGAATCGGCTTTTCCATTCCAAGCTCACCCAGAATTCAAGAAGGCTGACATGGAAGCGCGACGAAAACTTTATCAATCGTTAGCTGAGAAGATTTGGCATCCAACACGGCTTGACCAAGAACTTTCCACGTAACGCCCAGCGGCGCAGCTATCGCGACCTGCCGTTGCGCCTGGCCGAATACGGCACATGCTACCGCTACGAGCAGTCGGGCGAACTCTTCGGCCTCATGCGCGTGCGCTCGCTCAACATGAACGACGCGCACAACTGGTGCCTTGCTTGAAGCGCCGCGACGCGGCATCGTGATGCGAATGAAAACCGCCAGTGTTCAGCAATTGCCGGAGCAGTGGCCGCAAATCCTGCGCTGGGTTGCCGCCGGAAAGGAAGTGCAGGTCACGCAGCAGGACAAGGTCGTCGCCAAAGTTGTGCCGGCCACGGACACGCCGCAGCCTGATTTCCTCGCGCGCGCGAAAAAGATTTGGGGCGAGCAACCGCCGGGCAAACCGCTCAGCGCCGTCGTCGCGGAGGCGCGCGGAGGCGAGTCGTGACCTACATGGACACGGGTTGCCTCGTCAAACTTTTACTATCCCGAACCGGACAGCGCGAAAGTCATCACGCTCATTCAGGGCAAGCCAGTCTGCTACACGCCGCTGCACGAGTTGGAGTTCGTGAATGCGCTGCAACTGAAAGTCTTCACCAAGAGCGCGACTGTCGCACAAGTGACCGCTGCGTGTGCCTTGGTGGAAACGGATTTGAAAGCAGGCGTGCTTGTGTCAGCCAATACCGAGTGGAAAGACATTTTTCAAAACGCAACGAAGTTGGCTGAGAAACACAGCGCAATTATCGGCTGCCGTTCGTTGGACGTTCTGCACTGCGCGGCTGCGAAGGTGATGGCGGCTACGGAATTCATCAGCACCGATGGCCGGCAGAAAAAGTTGGCAGCGGCGATGGGGTTGAATGTGGTGACGTTTTGACCGACGCGTCGCGGAGTTGTTGAACTTCACCGAAGTTGAACGCGTATCGGCTTTGAGTTCAATTGCGCACGGAAGCATTGAAATCATTGAACCCAAACACGATTACCTCAAAGCGATGAACTGCCCGCACCATCATCGCATCTTCGCCGCGGTTCTGCGGGCCGAAGATTGACGTGCAGGTGTGGAGCGCCATCGGCCGCGAATTCACCATCGCCACGAACCAGGTGGACTTTGCCGTGCCCGCGCGCTTCGGCCTGACCTATCGCGACCGCGATAATTCGCAAAAGACGCCGCTGTGCATTCATCGCGCGCCGCTCGGCACGCACGAGCGCTTCATCGGTTTCCTGATCGAACATTACGCCGGCAACTTCCCGCTCTGGCTCGCGCCGGACCAGGTGCGCGTACTGACGCTCAAGACGCTCAACGACGACGAAAAGCTCGTGGCCTACGCCAAGGAAATTCACCGTGAACTCCGCGCCGAAACCGACTTCAGCCCCGACCCAATCAAGGCCAAGATCGCGGAAGCCGAAAAAGCCAAAGTCCACACCATGCTCGTCATCGGCGGGCGGGATATGGATGCGGGCGCCGTGAGCGTCCGCCTGCACAGCAAAGGCCCGCAAGGCGCGAAGCCGAAAGCTGAAGTGGTGGCGGATTTTGGCGGCGATAATGGAACGGCGCAGTTAGCGACCATCCCGGCGCGCTCAACTCTCCAGACGACGCGCGGCTGACGATGATGTCCCCGCCAATAAATCCTTTTGCGATTGCGTCATCGCGTGTGCGATCGCTTTTGGCTGCTTCTTTCGACGGGGCGGCGCGATTGGCGCGGTGCGGAAACCATCGGAGTCCTGGAACGGATTTCTTCGCGGCCCGCTGAACCGCGTGAATCCCGAGCCATGGGATACTCACGTGGATCCAACGGTTGCTTGTTGCTGGCTGATTCTTTGGTTTGCTGGCTTCGTGAAGATTTGTTCCCAAGTGCGGTTTGTTTTGGCTGTTTGCTGCTTCGTGTCTCCTTCATGCGAGGCGACGATAGGGAGGCGGGCGAGGAAGCTGTATGGGGTGATCACCCCAACCGTCGTCCTGGCGGCGTGAAACGGGAACGATTCGAAATGTTGCCCGCGCCTTGAACTGTTTCGCGTGCTGACGTTGAACGACGATGAAAAGCTCGTGGCATCTTCTCGTCTTTGGCGAGCACTCAAAGAGCGGCGGGCTTAAAAACTTAAAACGAGACAGGGGAAGGATTTCCGCAGATGCCGTTTCCGATCAAGGCACAACGCGGGCCCGATAGCTGGCAGCATTCAGGTTGGTGGCGGAAGGATCGACAAAGCACATCTCATTGCTGCCAAGTCGGTTGGTGGTGAGCGGCAACCACGCGACGCAATCGAGCGAACGTTCGATCACGTAGTCCGCATGGGAAACGCCCGAGAGCGTGAAGCGAAACCCGTTCGTGCGAAGAAAAGCGGTGCTCTGATCCGTTGAGCGCAGGACGGGCGGCGTGTTGAGCGCGTCCGGCGCCAGTTTCACGATCCACATATCCTCTTGACCCAGGTTGGGCACTGTCTTGGTCCCGCCGATGCCGGAGTTCGATCCGCCCGCCAGAAGCAACCCGCCATCGCGAGTCGGGATCATGAATTCCAGATTGTCGTCCTCATCCGTTCCGCCGAGCGATACCTGCCACACGCGCTGGCCGTTCGAGTTCACCCGGGCGAGACGAAAATTGCGTTCTCTCTCCGAGTAACTGGGTTCCTCCGGGTCGGGATAATAGACCCGGAAATCCGTGCCCCCGAGGACGCAACCACCGTCAAGCGTGGGCGCAATCAGGAAGGGGCTGTAAGGAATGTCCGCCGCTGCCAGAACACGCTCTGAAAGTTTGTTTCCATTCGCATCCAGTCCCAGAATCCAGAAGCCCGTTCCAGTATTCGTTTTGTTCCCACTGGCATTCGAGTTGGACCTTCAACCACGAAGCCTCCGCTGCGTTCGCCGTTCTTGTTGAATTCCGGTTGGCTCGATCCCGTGCTGCCGGAATTTCTCGCGCCGAATTGCGTGGCGGAAGCCGCCAGGGATTTCGGCGCCGTGGACGACCGGGTGCGTCTGGCGCTGACGGAGGCCACAGTGCGTCGTGGACTAAAGGTGGCGGACTGGAATTTGTGCGCAGCCATTGCCGCGAGTTGCGGATCTGAACGAAGCAGATTTGCTGACCACAGCGCGGTCGGCAGAAATGGAAAAACGCGTGCGCTCCACCACGGCAGAGTTCCACGCTTTGCAGGTGTCGCAACGGCCAACGTGCGTGCTGGAAAGCGATATCGGCGATCGTGCCGTGTTCTCCGGCTTCTGGCGGCTCGATCCGCTGGTGGCCGCGATCGAATCGATGCTCACCGACGTTTCGTCCTATCCATCCTGGAAAGCGCATTTCGGCGACCCGCCTGCGAAGTAGCGGGGGCGTTCCCTCGAGTTCACCAACGAACTTCAAGAAGGGCAGGAACCCAGAAAATGGAAGCCCGCTCAGCTTTCGCCGAGCGGGCTTTTTATTTCAAAGGTGACCGATCGCCGCTTCAGTGATTGTGATCGTCGTCATCGTCCTTGTCAGGCTTGTTCTTCGAGACCTTGACCGACACGGTGTCACGGTCGGTTTTGCCGGCAGTGTCCGTGGCTTCGACGGTGATGGTGTAAGTGCGGTCGCGATTTCCGGTGCGGGTTGAGCGGAGTTGCAGCGTGAGGTCGCCGGTGATGATCCAGTCCGGTGCGGTTCCTGCAGCTTGATTGCTTTTCACCGACACGATGCGCGATTGCACCGGGCTGCAATCTTCAACTTTGACTTGCAGGGTGACATCCACGAGTTGATTGGTCGCCGGCCACAACGATTTCGGCGTCGCCTTGATGCTCTTGATCTTTGGCGCCTTCGTGTCTTGAACGGTGATCGTCGTCGAGCATTGCGCTGCTGGTCCCTTGCCGTCGGCCACCATCACGAGGATCGTGTGGACGCCTGAGCTCAGCGACATCTTCAGCTTCACCGTCTCCTCTTCCGGCGGGTGCTCGGCGGAAACAGAATTCGTCTGCACGTAAGCTCCGTCCACGTTCCACACCACGGACAACGCATCGCCGTCGGGATCGTTCACCGTGACGCGAATGTCGTCTTTGCAGTCGATTGTCGTGATCTCGGGGCAGGTGATCGTGGGCGGTTGATTCTCATACGCGCCGATGTCGCACGCCGCACCTTGCGGACGCGGAAAGCCGCGTTGATCGACGGCCAACGCTGCGCCGAACGCGTCCTGACAGTCGCCGCCATCGATGGCCGGACTTCCGATCTTCAACGCGTGCGTCTTCGTCGGTCCGCCGTTCCACTTCAATTTGCCTAATCGCGCATCGACCGGGAACGCCTCCGTGCCGATAATGTCGCCGTTCACGGCATTCGCGAACTGGCTCGATCCATCGCTGTCGAGATTGTGACCGAGAGACTGAAGCGTGGGAGTGCCCGCGAGCGAAAAATTCCGCGGCTCATTATCCGCGACCAAGGTGTTGATCAAGCGAGCCGAGACGCCGGCGTTGCCCGCCAGTCCCGCGATCACGACCGCTCCGTTGGTGTCTCCCTCATTGTCGGTGATGGTGGTGCTGGACAACGCGAGACCCGCCGTTTCGCCTGCGAAACCAAGCAGCAACAGACCACTCGCCACGCCAGTCTTGTCCACCTTGTTGTCGCTGATCGTGCAGTTGATGATGTGGCCGGTGGTGGCTTGAAGATTGATTCCTCCGGCCTGAACGCCTGCGAAGTTGTCGTTGAATGTCGAGCCGCTCAGAAAGAACCTGGGGCTGTAAAACGCCGAGATGCCGCCGCCCGCCCCGGAGGCGTCGTTGTTGCTGACGGTGGAATTCAGAATCGTCAGCGAGCCGATGCTGAAAATGCCGCCGCCGTAACCAATGCCGCCGCCTTCAGTGGGCACTTCATTCTTCGTGATGACGCAATTGCTCACCGTCAACGTGCCGTAATTCAGGATGGCGCCGCCGAGATTGTCCGATTGCCCATCCGGGTTCAGCGCGCGCCCGTTGATGATCGTCACGCCGGCCAGAGTCACCACGCCCGCGTTCACATCGAGCACACGGAAGCTCGGTGTACGCTTCGCGAACGTGCGCGCCACGATCAACTTCTCCGGCCCCGGCCCGAGGATCGTCAGGTCCTTGTCGATCGTCAGGCTGCTCCGCAACAGGATCGTTGCCGGCAGATGGAAGAACGGTTTGCCCAGCGCGAACTGAATCGTGTCGCCTGCCGCAGCGTTCGAGATGGCCTGGCGCAACGAGCCCGGGCCGTCGTCGTTCACACTCGTGACCGTCAACGTGGACGCGACCAGTGCGGGGACGGGCCCGCTGCCGCCGTTGCCAATGGCGGGTGCTGGCAAGCGTGGCGTGAGGAAATCCGCATGCACGTGAACGGCCAGACCGAATAAAGCGAGTATGGTGAAGCAATGCAGTCTGATGTTTTTCATTTTGAACCCTTGGTTAATCTGAACCTCCTGCCGACTCTATCCCGTTCCCTCCACAGCGCAACCGCGAGTCACGAAAATATTCGGAAGAGGTGGATGCGCTGAAGAAAGCCGGCTGCACAGACGTGAAGCTCACGGTGTATCCCGAAGCGGGGCACGACTCATGGACGGAAGCCTGCAACTACCCCGCGCTCTGGGACTGGTTCCTGCAACACTCACGCGGGAAGTAGCGGCGCGGGCTTGTTCAACAACGCATAGCTTCGGCGCTCCGCACGCGCGTTCACGTCCCCGTTCCAATCCCACGCCCCATCCGCGCGTGCTCCGGTCAAAGCTATGCTTGGGGATTAGGCGGCGTTCTCAGCGCAAGCGTCTGTGTCATCATCGTCTCGTAATCAACCACCGGAGTGCGCCTGCGCATAGAGCTACGACGACAAAAATGCCAACGAGTTTCCACGTCGAGAGAAGACCTGCCTGTCTCGTCGCGACACCCAAGAAAACTGTAAATGCTGAAAACATGGCGAAGCGGCACCGGGTAGGCGCGGGCGGTTAACCCGCCCCCGCCCCCCTAAGCACCGTGCGTGAAAGTTTCCCTTCACACGGCTCAAGCCTTTCCAAGGATACTCCATGGCTGGAGCGTCCCGGCAACCTGCTGGATCTGGTCAGCATCTTGAGCTGTGTTCTACTCCCGCGGACGTCATGTGGCGAGCGTTTC
>JBBRBM010000274.1:0-6545 GCA_038205745.1 Verrucomicrobiota bacterium
CTCTCCGCGAAGTTTGATTTCTCAAAGGAGGACGCCGCGGACGACCTGCTCCTCAACGAGGTGATCTGGAAGAGCGTGCGTGGCGCAGACTCGGTGATGCCATCGCCGCGTCGCGCCGGGTTCGTGTTCAATCATCCGAAGGCGGATGATGACGATGATTGAAGGCGAAACAGGAGCGCGGAGCTTCAGCTATGCGCGGCGTTTCGATTACGAATAAGATTACGATTACGATCGGAGACTGCGATTGGAGTCGCAGGTTTTCAACGTCGCCGGTATTTGACCCGCCCGCTTCACCACGACTACGATGCGTCCAATGATTCAATCCGCACGCCATCTATGGATCTGACGACGTTGGGCTGGAACGCCGAGCGCGACCAGCAGTTCGCGCCTTACCTTGCCAAGGGTTTGATCCCGGCGCGCGTCGCGGTGGAGGACAAACATTTCTTTCGCGTCTGGACGGCGGACGCGGAACTTTCCGCGCAAGTCACCGGCAAGGGCATCCACGAAGCGCGCCAGGATAATTCGAAACTTCCCAAGGTCGGGGATTGGATCGCCGTGAAGCTCGTGCCCAACGAGGAGAAAGCCGTGATCCAGGGCATCCTTCCGCGCCGCACCCTGCTCTCCCGCAAGCTGACCGGCCGCGACACCACCGAGCAAATCCTCGCCACGAACATCGACACGGTGTTCATGGTGACTGCCGCCGACGCGAGTTTTAACGCCGCGCGTCTGGAGCGGATGCTCGTCATGGCGCATGAAAGTGGCGCACGCCCGGTCGTCATTCTCAACAAGATAGATATATGCGACGACCTCGACGCGAAACTCGCGGACGCCACGCGCGTGGCCGGTGAGGCATTGGTGCTCGCCGTGTGTGCGCTCACCGGACGCGGCGTGAAGAAGTTGGGGGATCTGATTAAGCCCGGCGACACAGTCGTCTTCATCGGCACCTCCGGCGTCGGCAAGTCGAGCCTCATCAATCGTCTCTATGGAGAAGACATTCAGGCCACAATGGAAGTGCGTGCGAACGACGCCAAAGGCCGCCACACCACTTCGTGGCGCGAGATGATTTTCCTTCCGCAAGGCGGCGTGGTCATCGACACGCCGGGCATGAGGGAGTTTCACATCTGGATTGCGGGTGAAGGAGCCAAGCAGGCATTTCCCGAAATCGAGGAACTCTCGCTGCGCTGCCATTTCCGCGACTGCACCCATACGAAGGAGAAGCGATGTGGTGTGCTCGAAGCGCTCGCCGCCGGCACGCTCCCGCGCGGGCGATATGAAAGCTTCGTCAAACTCCAACTCGAAATCCGTTACCTCCGCGAAGCTGAGAAAACATCCGCCTGGCAGGACCGCAAGAAGAGCGACCGTGTAGCGCATCGCGTGTTCAACAAAGGTTGAACTCGAACTCCGAAGTTGGGGAGCACACCCGCCCTCGGGTGTGGCTGGCCGCGCCCTCGCGGCCAGCATGGGAGGCGTGCCGGCCTGAAACCGGACCTTGAACTGTTTCGCGCGCCCGGAGTTTTCCGCGAGGGCGCGGAAAACGGCACCCGAGGGCGGGTGCGCTCCCATTCGATATCGGAGTCCAGGTTGAGACGCCGACCAGTGTGAACACGCGCTGGCTTCAGCCAACTTGAACTTGGGTATTCGGAACCGTTAGCATCGCCCAATGAACAATCTGATTGCGCGCGTAGTGCTTTCGATCCTGCTGGCTTTGTCCACCTCGACATTCGCTCAACCTGCGGCGGAAGCCGCGGCCAAGGCTGACGCCTTCATCGCGCAGGCCGAGAAGGAGCTGGCCGCTTTTTCAATCCTCTCCGGACGCGCCAACTGGATCAACAGCACCTACATCACCGACGACACCGACGCGATTGCCGCCGAATTCGGCGCGCGCGGCACGGAGATGAGCGTGCGGCTCGCCAAGGGCGCGGCAAAGTTTGATGGCGTCAAGGGGGTGGCCTTCGACGTGCGCCGAAAGCTCGATTTCCTGAAGCAAGGCATCGTCCTGCCTGCGCCGGATAAGCCCGGCGCCGCCGAGGAGCTCAACATCATCGCCACGCGGTTGCAGTCGCAGTACGGCAAGGGCAAGGGCACGCTCGACGGCAAACCCATCAACGGTTCCGACATCGAAGAGGCGATGGGCACGACGCACGATCCCGACAAGCTCAAGGAGATGTGGACGAGCTGGCACGACCAGGTTGGCGCGCCGATGCGCGGTGATTACGCGAGGCTGGTGGCCATCGCGAATGACGGTGCGAAGGAACTGGGTTACACCGACGTGGGCGCGATGTGGCGTTCGGGCTATGACATGTCCGCCGAAGATTTCGCGCGCGAGATGGACCGGCTGTGGCTGCAGGTCAAGCCGCTCTACGATCAATTGCATTGCTACGTGCGCGCGAAGCTCCATGAGCATTACGGCGCGAAGGTGCAGCCGGCCACCGGCCCGATCCGCGCCGATCTGCTCGGCAACATGTGGGCGCAGGAGTGGGGCAACATCTATGATCTCGTCGCGCCCAAGGGCGTCGGCGATGTCGGCTTCGATCTCACGGCGTTGCTCGTGGCGAAGGGCTACGATCCCATCAAGATGGTGAAAGCCGGCGAGGGCTTCTACACCTCACTCGGTTTGCCCGCCCTGCCCGCCTCGTTCTGGGAACGATCGCAATTCGTGAAGCCGCGCGACCGCGAAGTTGTTTGCCACGCGTCCGCGTGGGACATCGACAACAAGGACGATCTCCGCATCAAGATGTGCATCAAGGTCAACGCGGACGACTTCGTGACGATCCATCACGAACTGGGCCACAACTATTATCAGCTCGCCTACAACCAGCAGCCGTTCCTTTACATGAACGGCGCGAATGACGGATTCCATGAAGCCATCGGTGACTTCATCGCGCTTTCGACCACGCCAGAGTATCTGGTGCAGATCGGGCTGCTCGATCCGGCAAAGGTGCCAAGCGCGGACAAGGACATTGGCCTGCTGCTGCGGCAGGCGATGGACAAGGTGGCGTTCCTCCCCTTCGGCCTGCTGATGGACAAATGGCGCTGGGGCGTCTTCAGCGGAGCGACGCAGCCCGGCGATTATCAGAAGGACTGGACGGCGTTGCGCCTGCGCTACCAGGGAATCGTGCCGCCGGTGGAACGTCCGGCGACGGCGTTTGATCCCGGCGCCAAGTATCACATTCCGGGAAACACGCCCTACGCCCGTTACTTCCTTGCGCGCATCCTGCAGTTCCAATTGTACAAAGCCGCCGCTGCACAGGCTGAATGGAAAGGCCCGCTGCACCGCTGCTCCTTCTATGGCAACAAGGCGGTGGGCGACCGCTTGAACAAGATGCTGGCCGTGGGCGCATCGAAACCCTGGCCCGACGCGCTGGAAGCTTTCACCGGCAGCCGAACGATGGATGGCTCGGCCATGATCGCGTACTTCCAACCTTTGATGAAGTGGCTCGAAGAACAGAACAAGGGACGTCCTCTCGGCTGGTGACGAAGGTGTATTGAGGGGAGAGAAAACATTTACCGCACATTCCCCGCCCGCAATGCGTCCAGCGGATAAAACGTCTCGCGCCATCGGATGCCGCCCTGGCGGAGCGTGACGAAAGTGGAGTTGAGCACGGCGTAGAGGAACACGGGGAACATGAACGGCAGAAGAGCCGCGCAAGGCCACGACCAGCCCACGCGCCGCGCGAGCATCGACGCCGGCATGATTTGTGCAAGCGGCGAGAGGGCCGCGACAAGTCCGGCGGGGGTTCCTGACGTCAGCCCAAAGACCAGGATCGTCGAAACGAGCACGACAGCGACACTGCCCGCCACCACCAGACCAAGCCGGTAGTCCAGCGCGGCGAAGTAATTTTTCTCCATGATCTTCACCATGCTCCCGACGGTCTTGCCCCAATGACACTGCACGTCGTCCGAGCCGAGGAAGGCGCGCGTGCGCTTGCCGGCACGGCGCAATAGCAGGCCGAGTTTGATGTCGTCCACCACCGTGAGGCGCAGAGCGTCGTACCCGCCGCACTTACGGTAGGCGGAGGCGCGAACGAGGTTGAAGGCCCCGATGCCGACGTGCGACTTGGGGCGGTCACGATTCACTCCCGCCATCCAGCCGGCGAGTCCGGTGAGGAACAGGAGATACCACGCGCGCGCGAAGGGACTCTCGATTACAGTTCCCGCCGCCATCGTGACGTGATCGGCGTGGTCGCGTTCCGCCACGCGCACGGCCCGCGCGATCACGTCGGGCTTGAGCCAGCAATCAGCATCAGTGAAGAGAATCCAGTCGCCCGTAGCCGCACTCGCGCCAACGTGGCAGGCGTGACACTTGCCGAGCCAGGCTTCCGGCAACACGTCCACACGCTTCACCCGCAATCTCGCGTCTTCCCTCAATAGCCTTTAGAGAATTTCACCAGTGCGGTCGGCGGAGCGATCATCCACCACGATGATTTCCAACTCGACGCCGCGCTGCGCGAGCAGGTGGCGAATCGTCTGTTCGATCCGCGCTTCCTCATCTCGCGCCGCGATGACAACGGAGCAGCGCATGGCTTTCTCAAGCGGCGACGCAAACAGTTCCGACGCGAGCGCTTCGAGCGACGGTAATCGCCGCACCCAGCGCAGGTTCAGGAGCGCCGCGATGGTCATGCCCAAAAACAGCGCCGCCGTCCCGTCGAAGATGAGTTTCGCCCACATGGTTCGATTTGCGTCCGATGATACCTGTTTGCCAGGAACACGCAATGCGCGCGCGGATGGTCACGCGACGGACCCTTGTTTCAACTCGTGGTAGCCATAGTAACGAGGCTCTGACTGAAAGTTCCGCTTATCGGGTTCTGAATTCCGAGTTTTGCAGTGAGCCTCCTCACGTCGGCTGCTACGATTTTGAAAAAAATCTACAGTTTCCGCAGTCGATGGATTTTGCGTCGTTCGGCTCGTCGTTGGCCAGTTCGTCCTCGTTCGCAGTGCATCACCAGGCGGTGTCGCGAGAACCGATGGGAACAAGGCCCAATGCCGGCGCCGATCTCCTTCACCTCGGCGGCGCGCTCAAAGATTCTGACACCAAAGCCCGCTGCGGCAGAGCGAGCGATAGCAGCAGTGAGTCCACGGATACCGGCGCCAATGATGATAATTTGCGGCTTTGTCGTCATGATCATGAGCCAATACCCGGCGAAAAGGCTCACGCGATCTCTTCTTTGCGCGTCAGGGTTTGAAATTTCGGCCCCGCAAAGGCGTGAGTGCCCGCTGAAGGCAGCGCAATCACTAAGCCCCGCTCTCCCGGACCTTATTCACCGCCGGACGGGCGCGGTGGATGGAACCCAGAGCGGACTGTTCACCAGGTCGCCGTGGCGTGCATTTGAGGTGCTGTCAGTGGCTTGCGTGCCGGCGCCGTCGTCCATCTGCCAGAGTGCTTCCAAATTCGCTTCCGTGCCAACTGGTCCGCGGCGGCGCAGATCAATTACCTGGACGCCGCTGAGTGCATCAGACCAGACACTCACTTCATCAATCTCCCCGGTGAAACCATTTGGGTAAGTGTAGTAGCGTCCAATGCGCAGCGGCTGCGTCGTCGTGGCCGCGCCAGGTGTTCCCAACCAGCCCCGATTACTCCTCGCTACGCCATCAACGTAAAGCGTGCCGCCCTCCGTACCGATGACCATCACGATGTGGTGCCACGCGCCGTCGGCGATGAAGCCGCCGTCGAGCCCGAGACCGCCATCCCAGATGTAGCTGTTGCCGTTGGCAAAATAGGATCCGCGCACGTGGCCCGCATAGGTGAAAAGCGACCAGCCGTTTGCGCTGGCGTCCGCATATTTCGAGGCAATGCCTCCTGCTTGCGCGATCGTGTCCGTGGTGTTGATCCATGCCGAGACAGTAAGCGGAAATCCATTGAGGCCAGGCGCGTGAGGGACCTGAACGGAGCGGGCCTCGCCGTCGAATTGCAACGCTGTACCCGGAGCCAGCACGCCTTCCGCACCCAGCCGCATCGCACGGTAAAAGCGTTGTGGTAGCTCTGCCGCCGACAAGTCCTTGAAGATGAGGTGCCCAAGAAGGTCGGGGCTGGTGTCAAATCGCGGCGTCCAGGCGAGGAGATCCTCGGAGGTTTCGATGCTGTAGCGGCCTTGCGTGCCGATGCTGAATTCGCCGGCGGCCCCCGCGGGGCTTCCGCCAATTTCGTCGAGGCCGAAATCGCCCGGCGAAAAATAGCCTTCTACGGAGCCATCGGGATATCGAGTGAAACGAGGCACGTCTCTCGGGGGAGACGGAAAAGTGACTGGCACCGCCGTCACACTGACTGCGACGGGAGCGCTATCCAGTTCGCCGTCGTTCACAATCAACTCGAACCGGCGGACTGAGGTCGTCGTGACGGGATTGATGGAGAAAGAAGGCTGCGCTGTGTTCGCACCCAGCAGGGACACCGGGTCCCCATCGACCTGCATCCACTGATAGGTGAGCGCCTGGCCCTCGGGATCGCTGCTGCCGCTTCCGTCGAGCGAGATGCGGGTCGCTTCCGTGGGCGCCACGAGGCGGTCGCCGCCGGCCTAGGCCACAGGCGGCACATTGGCGGGCGGGGGCAG
>JBBRBM010000275.1:0-6543 GCA_038205745.1 Verrucomicrobiota bacterium
CCTCTGGCCTGTCAAGCCTATTTATTGCTTTTATGCGTGCTTTTACGCGGTCTTTACGGCCCCAGAACCATTTTGCGACCCCGGAAAACTCGACGCGCGGAACGGTCTCCCAGCGCGAATGCCTGCTGCCCCTAGGTCACCATTATTCGCCGTTATTAAACACCGTTGATTGGACGCATATCCAAGGCAACGCTGCCAACAGCGTGGCGGCCCTGACGAATAGTTTTAGCTCGAGCTTCACTGGTGTCTTTGAGTGCATCAACGATGACGCGACTGACGTGACAAGCAATCGAATCCGCTTCCTGAACAAAACTTTCCAACGGGCGCATCTCAATTTTTGAGTGGTAGGACGCGACGAACGTCGGGCGCTTCTCCCTCTCCCCTCAACCGGGAGAGGGCTGGGGTGACGGGTGGAAACGGCAAGAGACTTCAGGAAAATTCCGGCGACGCTTCAAACCAACCACCCCTCACCCTCGCCCTCACCCCGAGCCCCTCTCCCATCCGATGGGCGAGGGTGGCGCCGGGCTCTCCCCGTTGAGGGGAGAGGGAAGCCAGAAAAGTGCCCGGCACTCTTAATCGCACCCGACAACAGCATCGGCGTTTGCTACTTCTTCGACGCCTTCGCTGTCGCATCGAGCTTGTTCTTCACGGCGTCGAATTCCTTGCGCAGGTCGCGGTTTTGCTTTTGCAGGTCCATCATCTCGCGGCGGAGTTCGCCGACTTCGGTCGCAGTCTTTCGTCCCGCACGAATGGCTTCGATCGATCGATCGGCGGCGGCGCGTTCAGGCGTGTCTTTGCTTGCCGACGAAAAACGTTCGAGCGTGGGCAGCGCGCGTTCATCACGCAAGGTGCCGAGTGCGTTCAGCGCGGCCACGCGAAATGATGGCCGCGGGTTGTTCGCGAAGCCCAGCAACAGTTCACGCACACTGTCTTTGTTGTCCTGTTCGCGCGCGAGGTAGGCGAGCGCGTTCAATGCGGCGGCGAATCCGCCGCGCGATGTGAATTCATTCGCTCGCTTGCTCAGCGTGTCGCGGATCGGCTCGATGAATGAAGGATCATCTTTGGCGCGCATGGCCGCGATCGCCGTTTCAGCCAGATGCTGTCGCCACGAATCGGAATTGAGATAGCTCAACAACACGGCTCGCGCATTCGTGTTGCTCGCGGCATCGAGCGCGCGCAAGGCGACCGCGACAATGTCGGGATTCTTCTCCGATTGAATCACTGCAAGCGCGCGATCAAATGCCTCGGGGCGAAAAAATCCCGTCACGTCGGTCACCACCTGTTTCCGCACGCGAGCGTCGCTTTGCTTCAACGCGTTCGTAAGCGCCGCGAAAGATTCGTCCGTATGAATGGCGCGCAGAGCCTGTGACGCCTTCACGCGCACGGCCCAATAGGAATCCTTGTTCAAAGCCTCAGTGAGCTTTGCGATGGCCTCGCGATCCTTGCGCTCACCCAATTGCTCGCAAGCCATGAATCTCGCAACGACATCATTTTTTTCCGCAAGCATCGCGTTCAACATTGCCACGGTCGGCCGGAAGTTGATCCTGGCGAGCACGCTCAACGTCGGATCGATGCGCACGATTTGCGGTTGCTCGACTAGCGGCACGTAAAAGTCCTCGGACTTCTGATTCACATGAAACGTGCGCTCTGTAACCGCGCCCGACTTGCTTTTGAACCGGACGGGCAGCGGAAAGCTGAACAACACCACGTTCTCGTTGATCGCCTGCGTTTGCCGCACGGAAACCTTCGCGAGCTTCGCCTGCGCGTCCCACGAGTATTCAACATCGAGCGTGGGGAAGCCGGCGTGATAAACCCATTGGTCGAAGAACTGGTCGAAGCTGCGGCCGGACAATTCTTCGATCACTGCGCGCAAGTCGTCCGTAACCACGTTTCCAAACTTGTGCCGCTCGACGTAAGTCTTGATGCATTGGCGATACAACTCCGGCCCGAGTTGTTGTCGCAGCATGTTGAGCACGAAGGAACCTTTTCCGTAAGCGAACCCGTCGAACTGTTGCTCGGGCTTCTCGAACTTCCGCCACACGATCGACTTCGTGAGGTTCGTTTGCGCGAGCAACGCCTTCTGGCCTTCGAACAATCGATAGAAGAATTCGTCCTTGCCGTCTTTGTGCTCGGTGTAGAGCAAGTCGTAAAACGTGGCGAAGCCTTCGTTGAGCCATATCTGGCTCCAATCCTTGCACGTGAGCAGGTCGCCAAACCATTGGTGCGCAAGTTCATGCGCGACGAGTCCCTGGCTCGTGCGAACGTTTTCGTAAACCGGCGGGAAGAGCGTGTTGGCGTTCAGCGTCGTGAGACTCACGTTCTCCATGCCGCCCCAGTGATAATCCTGGATGCAGACCTGGTCGTACTTGTCCCACGGATACGGCACGCCGATTTCCTTCTCGAAGAATTCCATCGCAGGCTTCGTGTCCTGAAACGAGTTCGCGGCATTCGTGATCTCGGTCGCGGGCGTCCAGAAGTGCAGCGGCACGTCGCGATGCTTGTCCTCGATGCTCTTCAAACGCCCGGCAACGAGTGCGAGCAAGTAATTCGCAATCGGCTTCTCCTGCGACCACCGCACCGCAGTGAGTCCTTCCGCATCCTTCGTTTCGGAAACTTTTTTACCATTCGACAAAACGACAATGCCATCGGGCACGTGGCAGGTGACGTCGAAGGAAAATTTCTCGTTCGGAAAATCGTAACAAGGATACCAGTGCCGCGCCTCATCCGGCTCGCCCTGCGTCCAGAGGTGCATGTCCTCGGCCTTGAAGCCAAGTTCCGGCGTGCGGAAGTAAAGTCCTTTGCTCGGCGTGGCACTGTAGCGCACCGTCACGCTCGCTTCCTTTCCCGCCGCGACAGGCTCGGCGAACGTCACGATCACTTTATCTACCGTGACCTGGTAATCGGAGATCTTCTCAGTCGAAGTGACGGAAGCCACCGTCAGATCGATTCCGTCGAGCTTCAGTTCGGCAAACGGTTTCGCGATTGGCTTGAACGTCCACGTCGCGGAACCGCTCACGGTGCGCGCCTTGAAATCCGGCGTGACGTCGAGCGAGAGCTGAGTGATGTCGATTTCGCGATCGGGCGCATATTTCCGGTAATCGGGCGAGTCGGGCGCGGCAGCCGCAAATGCCGCTGAGTGATACGCACAAACAGATTCGTTGGCTACGATGCGCAGACAGCACGCGAGCGCCAAAAAGAATAAGAGGAGTGCCTTCATCGGGTCGCGATGCAAACACAGCGCCGGTCGAAGAGCAACGAAATGGAACACGCGCCAAAACATGCTCGATTCAGAAACGAAAAATTCATTCCATGACGCCGTGACGGTTGATCAAACACCGCGAATCCTCCCGCGCGAGATCGTGGTCGAAAAAATTCGCGACGGCGTCCGCTACCGCCTTCCCATGCGCCGAATCGGAATGATTCGCCTCGTCGGCCTGATCCCGATCGCCTTCGCATTGGTATTCATGCTGACGCCCGTGTTTTGGTTTGGCCCTTTCCTGAAAGACGCCTTCACTCATCCCAACTTCTTTCACTTGTTCTTCGCGCTGTTTCTCGCCTTCTGGTTCTACGGAGCGAGCAAGCCACTGACGTTCGGACTGCTCATTCTCGGCGGTCGCTGCCGAGTCGAACTGACACGCGAATGGCTGCGCGCGGTGGACAGCTCGGGGCCATTTAGAATCGCCCGCCGTGCGCGTCGCGAAGACATCAAATGGTTTTCGGTGGACGTCTCAAACGACAAGCCGATGCCGCGCTTTCTCTCTGCCCTGCGGCTTCTCGGCGGACTGGAAGCCAAGTTTGAAAAGGCGAAAGCCATGCCCGTCGCGGTCGCGTATCCGCGCGAATGGCTCACCGCGCTGGGCGACGCACTCACCCATCAAATCAACGAGGCAAACATCGTTCACGCCGCGGCACCTTTGCCCGCCACGACGGAAGTTGTGAAAAAGCTTTCATCGGAACTCATCGCGCCGCTCGCCACTGACGACGTTCCCACTCAACCGAGCGGCAGCGACGTTCGCATCGAGCAGAGCGCAGATTGCCTTTCCATCACCGTTCCTCCGGCTGGGATTTGGCGCGGAAGCAAGGGCCTGTTTCTCTTCGGCATTGCCTGGTGCGCTTTCATGACGATCTTCAACGGGGCCATGTTCCTCCCTTCCCATAAGCCGTCCAGTTCCATCCTCGGGTTCCTTCTCGTCTCCATCGTCTTCTGGGCCATTGGCATCGGCATGCTGTTGGGCGCCATCAACATGGGCCGGCGCCGCGCCTTGCTGGTCGCTACTGCGCGAGACCTGCGCGTTGCCCAGGACGGTCTGTTCGGGCGGAAACTTTGGACGTGGACGCGCGAAGAAATTGCTGCGATCCGAGTCGATCGCAGCGGGATGGAAGTGAACTACAAGCCGGTGCTCGAATTGCAGATTCATCCGGCCGGCGAAAAGAAAGTCGGTCTTTTCGCCGGTCGCGACGAACTGGAACTGCAATGGATCGCGACCGTGCTGCGGAAAAAACTGAACGTCAACGCGACGTGACGTTCACTACACAATCACCACACTGTTTTCCAAACTCCCGATTCCATCCACGTCGATGCGGATCACGTCGCCGGGTTGCAAGGTGAAGTCATCGCCCGGCACCACGCCCGTGCCCGTGAGCAACACCGCTCCATGCGGGAACGTCTGGCTTCGAAACAAGTACTCGGCGAGCTCACGGAAGGTGCGCTTGATGCGGCCGATTGATGTGTCACCGCAGAAAACGACATTGCCTTCGCCGCGGGAAATCTGGATTTCAATTTTCCACGAGCGCGCTTCCTCCTCGCTCGCCGCGATTTCGATGTATGGCCCGAGCGCGCAGGAACGGTCGTAGATTTTCGCCTGTGGCAGATACAAAAGATTCTCGCCCTCGATGTCGCGCGAACTCATGTCGTTGCCGATCGTGTAGCCCACAATTTCGCCGCGCGAGTTCAAAACCAGCGCCAGCTCCGGCTCCGGCACATTCCATTTCGCATCGCGGCGAATGCCAACCTTGTCGCCAAGGCCGACAACTTTCTCAGGCATCGACTTGAAGAAGAGTTCCGGTCGCGGCGCGTCATAAACTTTGTCGTAAGCCGACGCGCTGAAATCCGACTCTTCCATGCGCGCCGTTTTGCTGCGCAAGTAAGTGACGCCGACGGCCCAGACCTCCTGCTTCTCGACGGGTGCGAGCACGCGCACGTCGCCGATGTGAAGCTCGTCGAGCGATTCCGAAGCGAGGCTGCGAAGTTGGTGCAGTGGATTCTGATCCTCCAGCAACTGGGTGAGATTTTTCAGGCCGGCGCCGGAGAGATCACGCAGGCGTCCGCGCTCACCGACGAGCCCGATGCGGATTTGGTGTTGGTGAAGGTAGCGGCAGAGTTTCATCTGGATCAGGTGGTTTTCACTTTCAGCTTTCCGCTCAGAGCTTTGTCGATTTGCCGTACCGGGTTCAATTCCTTTGCCCAGCGCGCATGTAAGTTTCGTCGAGTTGCCCGCGCTGTCGCTCGGAAAGTTTAGCGGCAACGGTTTTATCAGGCAACGAACCGTTGTAAGAGCACACGTCGAGGGTTTCAACTGTCCGAGCCGTGGAACCGCGCGGACCCAGCCATTGTAGTTTGTTTAGAAATTGGGCAAGCGACTACCATCATCCACAACTCGTCTGGCTGTGGTGAAATCCATGAAATGATTTGAGACCTGCCATGCATCAATGTGGTAAGCCGCGCCCTGCCCGCTCTGGACAAGAGGTGTTTTTGTAAATTGGGTTCGCGGAGATTCGTGTTGAGAAGAGACTGTTCCGTAACTGAAGATTCTCGTAATCAGTCTTTCAGGGATCAAACACATGATTCACTTCCGCTACTTCTGCCTTGCGGGCGTCCTGCTGGCATTGCTTTGCGCTGTCGAGTCGCGATGCGTCCGCGCAGCCGAATCTGCTGCGCGAGGCGGCACGAACATTGTCCACTATCCGGTCAGCGACACCGAAATGGCGAAGTTGCTCGTCGAGCGGGAGCGCCAGCAAACCGAGGCAGGCCGGCGCTTCAAGGCGTTCCATGACTTTGGATTCTCCAATCGCGTTGCCGAAAGTCGCATCACATTCGAGCATCGCAGTGTGGACGATGCGTTGAAGACATGGAAAGGCGTCCACTACGACCACGGCTGCGCGATCGCTGTCGCCGATGTGGATGATGATGGTCGGCCGGACATTTATTTCGTGAACCAGTTGGGTCCGAACCAGCTTTGGCGGAATCTGGGGCACGGCCAGTTCGAGGACATCACGGCCCGCGCGGGCGTGGCCATTGAGGGGCGGATTCATGTCGCCGCCTCCTTCGCCGACATCGACAACGACGGGCTTCCCGATCTGTTCGTCACCACGGTGCGCGGCGGCAATGTGCTCTTAAAAAACCTGGGCGCCGGACGATTCCGCGACATCTCCCGGGACGCGGGGCTTGATTATGTCGGTCATTCCTCCGGCGCGGTGTTCTTCGATTTCGACCGGGATGGGCTGCTCGATTTGTTCGTCTGCAACGTCGGTGTTTACACGACC
>JBBRBM010000276.1:0-6504 GCA_038205745.1 Verrucomicrobiota bacterium
TGCACCACCGAGATGATCTTGCGCTTGATGAATCGTCGCAGCCACCGAGCGGTCAATTCATGGCTTCTACCAGCGAGGCGTGACAACGTTCTGCACGAAAGAAAGAACGGAATCGGCAACGACACCTGCTGAAGAAAAAAACACAGCCCCACCGCGCGTTGTTCAAGTGGATCATCGTAGAGAAATGCCTCCTCTGGAAGCGGTTCTGTGGCCGTGCGCTTCCAAGCGGCGTCAGCTCCGTTTTCCTTGATGCCATACAGCGCATGATCGTATGCCTCCTCGACTTGGAAGAGGTAGTCGGCACGACTTGTGTCGGGGTCGAGTTGTTTGGGATCAGCCTGCTTTAGCCAAGCCGCACCGAAGCGTTCCTTTCGACATCGGGCTTAGCCCGGCAAAAAATTGGATGCGCTTTTATCCGTGCCCGGTCGACCATATACGCAAGACCCGGCCAGAATGCTTTTTCAACAAAACGAGGCGCCCAATGCGCTACCAAAAAAGATTTGAAATTGTCGGGCGTGACATCCTGCGTCGTAAGTTTCTTTTTGACTCGATTGACCACTGCTTCGAGGAAGGCGGCATCGCGGGTGTTCACTGCTTCGTCCATGAAAGCGCGTCCGCTTAAATCAATAAACGCAGGCGGCAACTTTTCATCCATCAGCAGGTAATTTGCGGCTGTTTTTACACGGTCAAAGCGGCCTGAACTAGGGGCCGTTTGAGGAAAAGCCGCGCGTGCCGATTCGATAATCTCTGCCAGTTCGACCAGATCGAAATGCAATTCGACGCGTGCGTCGTCCAGCTCTCGACGTTTGTCGCGCCAATCACTGACCACCGTGAAAACGGGTTGTGCCCGAGATATTTTTGGGCGTGGAACAGACTGAACGTGGTTGCGACGTAAGAGCCGAACTGCTTCCGCAGGACGTGGCAGGGCTTGCCATCCACAATGCCTTGCAGACGCAGCCAGTAGGCAAGTGCGCGATGGTGCAGATCGCAGCGATACACAAGGTTCTTTGGCGTCGTTCCAGGTGTGTAAACTCTCGGCTCGCGCCCGTGGACGATGAACGGACTGTCGGTTTTGTGGGCGAGCAGCAATGTGTAGAGATCCTTCGACAGCGGAATGATTCGGCACTCCTTCGATTTTGGAATGAAAAACCGCGTTGATTTGACTTCAAGAATGACGCGCCCGTCAGCGTTCACCGAAATCCAATCCCACTCGGCTTTGTCCGCTTCGTTGCGGCGCAGCCCGACGCCCAGTTCGAGCAACAGCAGAAGGTAAGCTTCCGGGTGTGGTTGTCGCCAGTCCGGTTGCACCCATCGGCTGGTGCGCGGAGTCCGAGCTGCGGCTGCCGGATCGCCATCGCGAAGCAACGCGACATTCTTCCAGATCGCCGCAAGCAGTTCCGGCTTGAGCGGTGAGAACCCTTTAATTTCCACACGGCGAAGTTTCATGCCAGTGAATGGATTCGCGATGCAAAGACCGTGATCAGCGTAGCCGGGTAATGCAGTCTTCGAGAACAGAGCGGCACAGGTCCGTAAGATTGAGTTAATGCTGGTTTTAACGCTCACGGGAATGCGGGCTTCTGCATGTCCCGCATTCTGATAAGTTTCAATGAACAGCCGAATTTTTTCCGGCGTGAGTGAACGGATGCGGTTGATGCGGAGCATCGCCCCCATGAATTTCAACCTCGTGATGTATTGTTCCTGTGTCCGGGCTGCTGGTGCAGAATCCGTGTGAGCCATGATCTTGCGGTAAAGCGATGTGAACTCCTCCAGCGTTGGATCAACAGGCGTTTCATTGCATCGCCTTGAATGAAGCGTGACGCTTTCCGCCAATCCTCTGCTCTTCAGGTCTGCCAGGATTGCGCGTGCCTTGTCGATCGCGAGCGCCTTCGTCGATTCTCCCGTGGAGAACTGGCGGCGTTTGCCTTTGACCATGACGCGCAAGTTGAAGAATGGACTTTTGGACTGCTTGAACAGAGTCGAGCTGCCAAGCTTGATCGTGTGTGATGGATTCATGATGTGCTGTCGGAGTGGAATGGGTCGATTGATTGTCGGTGATGCCATGGGGCTGTTGTAGGGAAGGGAAGGGGACGGAACTTGGACAAAGATGGATCGCTTTATTGTCCACCCTCGGCGTCATCGCGGCGGTTTTGTCGGGCCGCGCAGGTATGGCAATAGTATGGTTAAATTTGACTCAACGATAGTGAACAAGGGGCATCGAACGAGCACTCGACAAACACCTCAAGACACCGGAATGGCGCAGTGTTTGCAGGGCTTTCGTTGACTTTCTTGACCAGATGACTGAATGCGCGTCGTGGGACTCTTAATCAATTGGTCCAAGGTTCGAGTCCTTGCCGGGGCACCATTTCTCCGTCGTCGAGCCAGCGAGGCTGCATCCACGTTCTCTGCCGGGTTAAGTTGCGCCAACACTTTCGGGCTATCCCTGCAAGCTTGTGGGCGCACCCACGGAAGCCTTCAACCACGAGGTGTTTTGTTTGGGCCAAGAACCTTCATCACCGCAGCGTGCGCGAATACGACATCGGGGTCTGCCTGGAGAGCGTCGAAGTAGTGCCGCGAGAATCCTTCGCCGATCTCGGACGCAATCAACAGGCGACGCAATTGATCGAGCAGCGTGGAAATCAGTTCTCGCGTGAGCGGTTCCTTCTCTTCCATCGCTTCATCCATCGTCACGATGAGCAGCGAGATCGGATGCAGCCACGCAAACCACGGATCGCTGGTGAGAAGTTGCAGGAACTGGTTTGGGGATTGGATGGCGCCGACTGTTTTCTCGTAGCTCACGCGTTCGGAATCGACGAGCGCTTTGTGCAGGTCAAGCAGCGCGTCGCGCACGTTGGACAATTTTTGTTTGTCGTTCGCCGCTGTACCAGTGTTCATGGCGTCCATGGTTGCGTTCTCCAAATAAGTTGCTGAGATCCTTGCATCCGGCGTTGAAGCTACGCTGTCGTCTCCACTCGTCAAACAACGCGCGAACTTCAACCGCGCCTCTACGGCTCGATCAATTGCACGCGCCTCAGGTGCCGTCCGCCTTCGAACGGCGTTTCCAGCCAGACGCGAACGATGTGCAATGCCGTGGCTTCGTCGATCGTGCGTTGCCCGATCGCGAGCACATTGGCGTCGTTGTGTTGTCGTGACCACTTCGCCGTCTGCTCGTTCCAGCACAACGCGCATCGGACGCCGCGCACTTTGTTCGCCACAATGGCTTCGCCATTGCCCGAGCCGCCCAGAAAGATGCCGCGTTCACATTCGCAGCGCACAACAGCTTCAGCCGCGGGCCGGATGAACAATGGGTAATCCACCGGTTCCTCGCTCGTGGTGCCGAAGTCGCGCACGCCGTGGCCCATTTGGATCAGGATCGTTTTGATCTTCTCCTTGTAAGCAAACCCCGCATGGTCCGAAGCAACGGCGATCGTCATGCCCGCAGTTAAGACGGACTGCTTTGGATTTCGACTCTATTCTTGCGGGCCGGGGCGATCTCAATCGTGTCGAGGGTGCTGAGATGACAAGTCGGCTTTGTGATCAGAAACGAGAGCACGCGCAGAAGTTGCCCCCTCTCCCCTCAACGGGGGGAAGCTGGAAACGCCCGGCACTTTTTATCGCACCCTTTACAGCGGCGGCGCGCTTGACCTGCTTCGCCCTGCGCCTACCATGCGCGGCGTCGAATGAGACGTGTGCTTCCATTTTTGTGCGCGCTTTGCGTGAGTCAGAGCGCGGTGTTCGCCGAACAGATCGTCAGCGATGGCATCGCCGTGATCGTGAACGAGGCGATCATTACCTACCAGGATGTCGAACAACTCGCCGGCAATCCGATTTCGCTGTTGGTGAGTCAGTACCGCAATCAGCCGGAGGCGTTGCGCGAGCGCATCATGGAGACGCGCTCGGATGCGACCGAACAATTGATTGAACGGCAACTCATCCTCGCGGATTTCAAGACGTCGGGCTTCAATTTTCCGGAGAGCATCATTGAGGACACGATTCAGGATCGCATCAAGCAGCAGTATCGTGATCGCGTCACGATGATGCAGAGCTTGCAGGCGCAGGGCATGACGTACGAGGGATACCGGCAGCGCACGCGCGAGCAGATTATCATCGAAGCGATGCGCCGGAAGAATCTGAACCCCGACATCCTCATTTCGCCGCAACGCATCCTGAATTATTACGAGTCGCAAAAAACGAACTACATGGTCGGCGACCAGGCGAAGCTGCGCATGATCGTCTTGAACAAGAAGCCGGATGACAAGGGCGGGGCGAAGCAACTGGCCGAGGAGATCATCCGCAAGCTCGATGAAGGGGCGAAGTTTAACGAGATGGCGAAAATTTATTCCGAAGGCGCGCGCGGCACGACCGAGGGTGACTTCGGCTGGGCTGAGCGCTCGGTGCTTCGCAAGGAACTCTCCGACGTCGCGTTTGGGCTCAAGCCGGGACAACGCAGCGGTGTCGTCGATCTGAACGACTCGTGCTGGATCATCCTCGTCGAGGAAAAGCGTGATGCCCACGTGCGGGCCCTCTCCGAAGTGCGGGATGAGATTGAGCGCACCCTGCGCCAGGGCGAGAGCGAGCGCCTTCGCAAAAAGTGGATCACTCGGCTGAAAGACAAGTCGTTCGTCCGCTACTTCTGACGTGTCGCAGCGGCGGCCGTGCCCGCCGGTCACTTCATGCTCGCCATCGCACTCGGAGATCCCACCGGCATCGGTCCTGAGATTTCGCTCAAGGCTGTCGCAGCGGAACTCTCATGTGACGACGAATCGTATCTGTTGATCGGCGATGAAAGTCTTGTCGCGCGATTGAACGAGACGCTCGGGACAAATCTGGAAATCGGATCGGCAACGCGTATTCGCATCGTCAACCCCGGTGCGAAGCTTGCCAGCGGTTTGCCACCGGGCGCGTCCGAAGCTGCAATGGCGGCTGTTGCGTGGTTGCAACATGGTGCGGAACTTTGTCTGCGTGGTGAGGCCAGCGCTCTCGTCACCGCTCCGGTGAACAAGGAAGCAATCATTCGCGCGGGTGAGACGTCGTTCGTCGGTCAAACAGAGTTGCTTTCCAAAATGGCGAAGACCGATCGCACCGCGATGATGTTGCTCGGCTGCGACGATCGGAATCGCTGGCTGCGTGTGGCGCTTGCGACGATTCATGTGCCGATCCGTGACGTCGCGAATCGGCTCACGCGTGAAAAGATCGAACTCGCAATCGAACTGGCGTCCAACGCGTGTCGCGATCTTGGCTTGCCGCGCGCGAAGGTTGCTGTCTGTGGATTGAATCCGCACGCGGGCGAAGGCGGAAAAATCGGCGAAGAGGAAATCACAACGATCACACCCGCCGTTGAAGCGATGCAGCAACGCGGCTTCGATGTACATGGGCCGTTCGCCGCGGACGCACTGTTCTACTACGTTTTCCGTGGCGACTACGATGCCGTGGTAGCGATGTATCACGATCAAGGATTGGTTCCTCTCAAGATGATCGGCTTCGAGCACGGCGTGAACTGGACCCTCGGGTTGCCGTTCATTCGAACGTCGCCGGATCACGGGACGGCGTACGATATCGCGGGCAAAGGCGTGGCGAGTCCCTCGAGCATGATCGCGGCGATTCAACTCGCGAAGCAGTTGATGAAAGCGCGGCAGGCATGAACGTCTTCTACGACACGCACGCGCATCTCGATTATCCCGACTTCCAGCCGGACTTCGCCGATGTGCTCGTTCGTGCTCGCGACGCCGGGATCACAAAGTTGATCTGCATCGGCACGAGCTTCGAAAGCAGCGAACGCGCGGTCGCATTGGCCGAGAAGCACGCGGAGATTTTTGCGGTGGTGGGATGGCATCCATCGGATGCGTTGCACGCGCCGGAAGATTTGCGGCCCAAGCTGAAGGCGATGGCGGCGCATGCAAAAGTGGTCGCGATTGGCGAGACGGGTCTCGACTACTATCGACTGCCGAGCACGCGCGGGGGAACGGCGGAGGACGACGTCACTTACAAGCGCAAGCAGGCAGAGATTTTTCAGCAACAGCTCGAAGTCGCCGCGGAGTGTAAACTCAATTGCGTGATTCACCAGCGCGGCGAGACGCTCGACGACACGCTCGCCCTGATGCAGCCGTTCATCGGCAAAGTTCGAGGCGTGTTCCATTGTTTCTCCAGTGACTCGAATGCCCTCCAGCGCATTCGCGCCATGGGTTCGATCGTGAGCTTCACCGGAATCGTGACGTTCAAGAACGGTCAGAACGTCCGCGACGCCGTGGCCGCGACACCGCTGGGTGAGTTCATGCTGGAGACGGATTGCCCATTCCTGGCGCCGATCCCGTATCGCGGCAAGCGATGTGAACCTGCGTATGTGAAGGAGATCGCCGAGACGGTGGCGTCGGCGAGGGGTTGCACGCTGGAGGAGTTGAGCCAGGCGACGTGCGAGTGCGCCCATCGGTTTTTCCCGAAGCTCCGCTAACGTGCCGCCAGCATCTTGCTGGCGATCAGCCTTTCGGACCCCAGCCAGCAAGATGCTGG
>JBBRBM010000277.1:0-6429 GCA_038205745.1 Verrucomicrobiota bacterium
GTTGGAGCTTTGCCCGCGCACTCCGTTCTGTGGTGTTGGGTAGGTGATAGGACAGAGAAGGGTCGCGCAACCTGTTTCCCACTCAAAGAACCCTGCTGAAAAACCTACGCCTTCTCGGCCGAATCATTATCGCCAATCCACCTTACAACGCTGGCCAGGCTGATGAGAACGACAACAATAAAAACCGCAAATATCCCGAGCTTGATCGCCGTGTCAGTGTCACTTACGGCGAATCGTCAACCGCGACACTTCTCCGCAAACTGGCAGACCCTTACGTGAAGGCCATTCGGTATGCAAGCGACCGCATCGGAGACACTGGCATCGTGTGCTTCGTGAACAACAATAGCTTCGTCACTGAAAACACCTTCGATGGAATGCGCAAGGAACTGGCACGAGACTTCGACGAAATTTACGTGCTCGATCTGGGCGGCAATGTGCGGAAGAACCCGAAGCTTTCCGGTACGACCCACAATGTCTTTGGGATACAGGTCGGGGTTAGCATCAGCCTCTTTGTCCGCTTGCCAAGAAAGGAAGGCAAAGTGCGTGCGGCCAGAATTCATTACCACGCCGTTGGTCGAGATTGGCGCAAAGAACAGAAGTATGAGTTTTTGGAAAAAAAGATGGATTTGAAAGGCGTGAAGTGGAAAACGCTCGATCCAGACGACAAGGGCAACTGGATCACCAACGAAACAGACGAAGAGTTCGGAACGTTCTAACCCATCGGCAGCAAAGAAGCCAAGGCGGGCACAAGTGTGCCGACCATCTTCCGCACTTACTCGCTCGGTGTTTCCACTAACCGCGATGCCGTCGCTTACGATTTCAATGCGAAGCGACTTGCCGAGCGCGTCGAGCAATTCGCGGATAACTACAACGCTGAACTTCATCGTTGGCAGGGAAAAGGACGCCCCAGGGACATTGACAACTTTGTTAGCAGCGAAAAGGTCAAATGGAGTCGCGACCTGAAATTGAAACTTGCGCGCGAAGTCGAAATCGCGTTTGAAAAGAAGTTTATTCGCGCTGCCCTGTACCGTCCGTATGCAAAGCTCCACCTCTACGCAGCCAATCCAGTCGTTGACCGAGAAGGCCCGGTTGATTTGTTTCCAACAAAAGCGAATATGGGCACTAAAAACGCCGCGATTGCTTTAACCGGCCCAGGTTCGGAGAAGCCTTTTGTAACTTTAGTTGTTGATACGCCATTCGATTTGCATTTGGCGTCGTTTGGCAGCGGAACACAGGCATTTCCACTTTACGAATTCGACGAGAGTGGCAGCCATCGGCGCGACAACATCACGCCCAAGGCGCTGACGCTGTTCCAGATTTTCTACGACGACGACGGCATCGCGCGGGCGGACATTTTCCATTACGTCTATGCGCTGTTGCATCATCCCGCCTACCGCACCCGCTACGCCGAGAATTTGAAACGCGAACTCCCGCGCATCCCGTTCATCGGTGTAGCAGCCGACGTAAGGAGGCTCAAATCTCCTGCCGGCGGTTCGCAAAAGAAATCAGAGCCTCCTCACGTCGGCTGCTACGATGCCGGAAGCTTCTTCCCGCTTTCGGCGATTGAGAAAATGCAGGGCGACGCCAAGCCCGATCACAACCCGAAAGCCAGCGCCAAACTTTTCCACGCCTTCGCCGACGCCGGGAAAAAACTCGCCGACCTGCACGTGAATTACGAATCCGCCAAAGAGTTTCCGCTCCAGCGGCAGGAAAACAAAGCGGTGAAACTCGACTGGCGCGTGGAGGCGATGAAGTTGAGCAAAGACAAGGCGTCGCTCTTCTACAACGATTTCCTGACCTTGAGCGGCATCCCGCCCGAAATCTTCGACTACAAACTCGGCAACCGCAGCGCCCTCGAATGGGTGATCGACCAATACCGCGTCACCCGCGATGAGCACGGCCACATCGCCAGCGATCCAAATCGCCTGGACGACGAGCAATACATCGTGCGGCTGATTGGACAGGTGGTCACGGTGAGTTTGGAGACACAGGAGGCGGTGAAGGAATTTCCGGAACTCAGATTCGAGTGATTGGCATGAATCAGAATTTCCACCTGCTCGCCTTGAGCCTGGAAGTCGTCACCGGGATCGAACACGGCGAACCAGTCATGCCCATCCCATCGCCCACAACAAAGCGGGAATAAAATGCCAACCCAGAAAGCGACGGTTGAATTCATCCTGGGAAAGCTGCGGGACCGCGCCCGCTTTTCGGCACGCGCGATGTTCGGGGAATACGCCTTGTACGCCGACGGGAAAGTGGTGGCGCTGGTCTGTGACGACCTCCTCCATGTGAAAATACTTCCCGCCAGCCAGGGGCTGGAGCGTCAGTGCGAGAAAGGCGAACCCTTTCCGGGGGCAAAGCCGCATTACGTTGTCGAAGAAGGACAACTCTCGGCCATCGAAAATCTGCCGGCCATTCTCGGCGCCATCGCCGCCTCCATTTCGGAGAAGAAAACCAAGTCGAAGCGAAAACGTGCTTCATGAAGATCGCAATACAGCAGGCTCAAAACGAGCGCGGCGAACCCGTCACCGCCCCCGGCATCCCCAAGAATTATCCCGACGCGAAAAAACTGGTGACGGAGGATTGCATCAAGCCCGTAACGATATGAGCGAAAAACTCTCCCGCGAAGAAATCCAGGCCAAGTTGCGGAAGCCCATGAATCGCCACCACAGATCAGCGCGGCGCGAGCGGCTTCGCAGTCCGTTGGAACGTCTGTCCAAGCGAATCGAGGAGTTGACGGAGCGCGATGGTTATTTCTCCAATGCGGCCATCATCCGGCAGATGCGCGAAGCGATGTTTGCCGGTGTGGATGCGCTGCAGAAATCCGGCACGGTGAAAATTCCGCAATGAGTGCGATTCGACACCTCACCCCGGCGTTCCCCATCAACCCTTCCTCGGTAGCAGCCGACGTGAGGAGGCTCAAACTTCTCAACCGGCGGGAGATCAGAGCCTCGTTTTGCGGACTCGACAGCAGGGTTACACCCCATACCGGGGAGCAAACAAAGGCTTAACCTTGCACGAGGGGTGAACGCCAGCCGCGGCACATCGTATCCACATTAGAACGTCCATTATGAAAACAAAAAATACTGTCGGGCTCGGTGGGCTCTTGGCTATGTCCATGCTCGCCGCAGCGTTATTCACAAACATCAACGCGGTCGCCGCCGACGGAACTGCAAAAGGTGGAGCGACCCAGCTCATGCCGCTGAAAACAGTCGGCGACGTCGAGGGGATCCAGCCGGGCGACACCATCGTGATGGCGTGTCCGAAGTGCAGGGACGTGACCGAAACGCGGATCGAACGTCCACCGAAAGGCGCCAGCAGTACTGAAACTACGGTCGCAGTGCATGGGTGTCCGGGCTGCGGTGCGAAGTGGGAGACGGTTGGGCACGGCAAAGCAAAGACCGAAGTGGTAACTCACGTTTGCAGTCACTGCGGGAGCAAGGAGGCTTTCTGTACCATGAAGAAAGCACGCGCATCAGCAAAAGAAGAAGAGAAGAAGTAAGCACGATACGAACGAAAGCAGGATGCGCGGGTTGGCATCCTCTTTTTTTTCCGCAGTTCGCGAGGTGTGCGGTTGATTCAACCACTTCAGCAACAACGGAACAATTATGACACCAAATGTTAGACCCGTCGGCGACCGCATCCTCGTGGAAGCGATCGAAGAGAAAGAAATCAAAGGCAGGAAGGGCGTAATCATCATTCCTGACACCGCCAAAGAAAAACCGATGGAAAGCTTGGTTGTTGCCCTCGGCACAGGCAAGACTGACGACAAGGGGAAGAAGGTTCCGTTCGAAGTCAAGAAGGGCGACCGCGTGCTTGCGGCCAAATATGGCGGAACGGAAATCAAATTGGACGGGAAGGAATACAGGATCCTCAGCTCAGACGACATCCTTGCGGTCATCGAATGATCGTTGGACGGGATGTTTCACAGCAAGCCGTGGCGCAGATTGAAATTCTGCGCTGAGCCTTGAAGTCAGTCAGCTCAACAGAAAGAGAAATTTATTATGGCAGCGAAGCAATTGGTTTTTGATGAAGCGGCGCGACAGGCCCTCCTGCGTGGAGTGGAAAAGCTGAGCCGCGCAGTGAAGGCCACACTCGGTCCCAAAGGGCGGAATGTGGTCATCGATAAGAAATTCGGTTCTCCCACGGTGACCAAGGACGGCGTGACCGTCGCCAAGGAAATTGAATTGGCAGATCCGTGCGAGAACATGGGCGCGCAGATGGTGCGCGAGGCTTCCAGCAAAACCAGCGATGACGCCGGCGACGGCACCACCACGGCGACACTTCTCACCGAGGCGATGTTTCGCGAGGGGATGAAGTACGTCACCGCCGGCGCGAACCCGATTGGCATTCAGCGCGGCATTCTAAAAGCGGTCGAAGCCGCGGTGCAACAGCTCGCGAAGATCGCGAAAAAGGTGAAGGACAAGGAAGACATCAAGCAGGTCGCGACCGTGTCGGCCAACTGGGACACGACGATCGGTGAGATCATCGCTGACGCCATGGACAAGGTCGGCAAGGACGGCACGATCACGGTCGAAGAGGCCAAGTCGATGGATACGACGCTGGAACTCGTGGAAGGCATGCAGTTCGACAAGGGTTATCTCTCGCCCTATTTCGTCACGGACGCGGATGCGATGGAAGCCAAGTTGGAAGATGCTTACATCCTCAATTACGAAAAGAAGATCAGCAGCCTCAAAGAGCTTTTCCCCATCCTCGAAAAGATGGCGAAGCTCGGCAAACCGCTGTTGATCCTCGCGGAAGATGTCGAAGGCGAAGCGCTCTCGACGATCGTGGTGAACAAGCTGCGCGGCACCATCGCGGTCTGCGCGGTGAAGGCCCCGGGCTTTGGCGATCGCCGCAAAGGGATGATGGAAGACATCGCGATCCTCACGGGCGGAAAATTCATCAGCGAAGACCTCGGCATCAAACTGGAATCAATCACTCTCGAAGATCTCGGCCGCGCCAAGTCCATCGTGGTGAACCAGGTCAGCACCACCATCATCGCAGGTTCCGGCAAGGCCAGTGAAGTTCAGGGGCGCGTGAATCAACTGCGCCGCCAGATCGAGGAAACCACTTCGGACTACGACAAGGAGAAATTTCAGGAACGACTGGCGAAGCTCTCCGGCGGCGTGGCGGTCATCAATGTCGGCGCCGCGACCGAGACTGAGATGAAGGAAAAGAAAGCGCGCGTGGAAGACGCGTTGCACGCGACTCGCGCCGCGGTGGAAGAAGGAATTGTCGCGGGTGGCGGCGTGGCTTTGCTCCGCTGTTATCCCGCCATCGATGCGCTCAAACTCGAGGGTGACGAACAGATCGGCGTGGAAATCGTCAAGCGCGCCATCGAGGAGCCGACTCGTGTGCTGGCGGCCAACGCCGGTGTGGAAGGCTCCGTGGTGGTGCAGGAAGTGAAGCGCCGCAAGGGTAACGAGGGCTACAACGTCGCCACGGGCGAATACGAAGATTTGATCAAGGCCGGTGTGGTGGATCCCAAGAAGGTGACTCGCGCCGCGCTGCAGAATGCTGCGTCCATCGCCGGGTTGCTGCTCACCACCGAGTGCATCATCACCGAAGCCCCCGAGAAGGAAGAAGATTCAGTTTAACGAAAGTAACCAACCTCTATGCGACGCCCCAAGGGAATCAAAACCAGAAAAGCAGTAGCCAAACGTTTCAAAATCACCGGCACCGGCAAAGTCATGCGCCGCGGCGCGGGCAAGCGCCATTTGTTGCAGGGCAAAAACTCCAACCGCCGCCGGTCGTTGGGCAAGGATAAGCAAGTTGACGCGACGGACGTGTATCGCATCAAACAGAATCTGCCATTCAGCCACTGAGTGCGCCGGAAGCTTCATGAGCCCGGGGCGTTCGCGCCCTGGGCTGGCTGAAGTTCACTTGCTCGTGGCTTTCGGCAGTTGGACCAACAATTCGTCGAGCACCTTTCCGATTTCAGCCGGCGGCATCTTCTGGATCAGGTAACGATGCGACTTGCTGGTCGCGGAAAGCCACTCGTTGTAACCGTGCGTGACGCGCGCATGCATCACGCAGAAGCCAGGATCTGAAAGCGTCCAGTAGTCGCTCGCGCCGCGCACGGCATAGAGCACCGCCGTGAGGTCCCAGCTCTCGCGGTTCTTCAGCCCGTTGAAATGCTGGTAGCACGCGCGCACCGGATTGTTCGTGGAAGTTTCCTTCAGCCTGGCGCCGGAGAAAATCTTTGCGCCGATTTCGAAGCCGCTGAACACGACCGGCGTGGGCCAGTCGTTGATCGCGCGCACCGATGCTGCGGTGTCCCACATCACATTGTACTCGCCGCCGCCGTCGGGAAATCTTCCGCCGGGAAAAATCCCGCCCATGCACACCCACTGCCTCACCTTCTGTTTCACCAGCGCTTCGCCGTTCAACTTGCTGTGCTGGTCGGGGCGCGAGTCGAGGAGGTTT
>JBBRBM010000278.1:0-6415 GCA_038205745.1 Verrucomicrobiota bacterium
TGAGGCACTCGATTACGAGCACCGCGACGAGCAACGCTTCGAATCGCAGCAGTGACTTCAGACTGAATCGTTGACGGTCCGTGTTCATCCCTGGCTTTTCTGTTTCCTTGAGCGCAATCCATCCGCCGCCACCGCGAGCAAAATGATCGCGCCTTGAATCGCCTTCTCCCACTGCGGCGGAAATCTGAGGAAGACGAGCGCGGGCGCGATCGCCGAGAGCAACAGCACACCCACGAGCACGCCCCACAAATTTCCGCGCCCGCCGGAAATCGCGACGCCCCCGACCACCGCCGCCGCGATCGCTTGCAGTTCGATTCCGGTGCCGGTCTTTGGATCTACGTCGGCGAAACGAATCGCGTTCAGCAGCGCCGCGAAACCAACGAGCGCTCCCATGAGCACGAACACGCTGAACGTGACGCCTTGCGGACGAATGCCCGCGAGCCGCGCCGCTTCGCGGTCAGAGCCGACCGCATAAACGAATCGCCCTGCGGCAAGATGTTTCATCGCGAACGCAAGCAGGACGAAGAGCAATGCGGCGCTGCCAAGAATCGCGGCCTGCCCGCCCACTTGCCCAAGACCAAACCACTGAAAGCGATCCGGCAAATCCTTCACGAACTCACCTTCGCGCCACCAACGCAACGCTTCACGCCATGTCACCATCGTCGCGAGCGTGACGACGATGCTGGGTAAACCGAGACCCGCGACCATTGCGCCATTGAACGCGCCCATTGCCGCGCCGCTGGCGATTGCGCCGAGCGCCACCACCGCCATTGGCAGTCCGGCTTTCGCCAGCATTCCCGCGAAGATGCTGCACAGCGCGAACTGCGAGCCGATCGAGATGTCGATCTGCCGCGCGATGATCACCAGCGCCATGCCGCACGCGGCGACCAGCACCGGCGCCGCGGTTGTGAGCATGGTGAGCAGTTGCTGTTTCGCGAAGAACGCCGGCGCGGCAATCGCCAGCACGAGAAGCAAGGCGACGAGCGCTGCGGCGACGGACCATTCTCGGAAATGCCGTTTCACGTCGCGCTACGATTTGATCCAGTCGAAGAAGCCGAGCTTCTCCAAATCCGTTCGCAGCGCTGATTGTTCAGCCGCGCTCAGATTGCCGTTGGGCAAACGCGCCGGACCGACATCCACGCCGAGCATTTTCATCACGCACTTGGCGGCAGCCATGTAACCGCGCGGCGCGAGTGTCGCCACGAGTTGGACCGATCGGAATTGTTCTTCGCGCGCGCGCACCAAATCGTTTGCAGCGAATGCTTTCAGCAGCCGGTGATAAATCGGTGCGGCGAAATTGTAAGTGCTGCCGACCGCTCCTTTCGCTCCAAGCGCGCAGCCGGCCAGCAGGTTTTCGTCGGTACCCCAGAGAATATTGAACGCGCCACCGTCGACACGCTGACATTGCTGGAAGCTCATCATGTCCGAATTGGTAAACTTCACGCCGGCCAGATTTGGGATGCGATCGCGCCCCTGTGCCAAAAATTCCGGCACCGAAAGCGTCACGCCCGTCATCGATGGAATGTCGTAATAGAAAAACGGCAATTCCGGCGCGGCTGCGGCGATGTTGGCGCAGCTATCGACGAGCAACGAAACGTTGCGCGGTTTGAAGTAGCTCGGCGCGAAGGCCGCGATGGCGAGCGCTCCGAGTTGTTGCGCCTGTGATGTGAATGCGCGGGCATCGGCGAGACAGTTCGATCCCACGTGGACGACGACTTCCAAATCTGTTCCACGCGAAACCTCGGTCCACCTCCTTGCCAGCGCGCGGCGTTCATCGAACGTGAGAGACTCACTTTCGCCCGTTGTGCCGCAGATGAATGCTGTCTTCACACCGTTCGCCAGTAGGTGCGCCGCCTGTTTCTCCACCACAGCGAGATTCAGCGAGCCATCCACGTGAAATGGAGAATGCGTGGCGGCGATGAGTCCGGTGATCGATGCCTTCAACATGGGCGGCGCGACGTTATCGAAATCGTCGGGAAAGGAAAACGGAGTTTCATCATCGGTCATTGTTCTGCGCGGAAGTTCCCACTCCAGATCTCCGGCGAGCGCACGCCGGGCCGCACCTCGCCACTGGGAATGATCCAGCGGTCGCGCCACAGAACGGTCGATACCGTGGCGCGTGGCACAGGCGTGGTGCCGGCTCGACTCCACGAATCGTTTTTTGTGTCGTAGAACAGCACTTGTTCATTGAAGCCGGGATGCGTCGGTGAAGGTGGAATCGAGACGCGGGAACCGTCGTCGCAACCGAGAATCACAAAGCCATCGCGGCCGACGGTAGGAGCAGGAGTCGGGGCGGCGGCAACTGCGAACGGAAGAGTCGCGATTGAACGCCAGCCGAGTTTGGGATCGAAACGATACGCGTCGCGAAGGTAGCGGCGTGTCGGTGCGCCGCGTTCGTTCGGAATCAATGCGACACCGCCGATGACGAAGAACGCATTGTCCTGAACTGCGGCGATCGCCAACATCCGCGGCGGACCAGGCAACGACGGCAATTCGCGCCAGGTGAGTTCGCGCTCGCTTAATTTCAGCGCAAAGAAATTGGTGAGCGCATTCGTGGCGCTGGGGCTTGCGAGTCCGCCCGCGACATACAGCGTGTCGTTCAGGATCGCGCCGCACGCATTGGCGACAGCGCGGGGCATGGGCGGGAGCGTTCGCGTGCTGAGCTTTCCGCCGCGCCAGGTGAGAGCGAACACGTCCGCGTAATGCCGTCCGTCGTCACTGCCGCCGGCGCAAATCAGTTCGTCGCGATACGTGGCGCTGACGCCGTACGCGAGTGGACGCGGAAATTTCCCCGCGCGTTTCCACTGAGCATCGGGCTGTTCCAACACGAACACGTCGTCGTGCCAGACTTTCTTCCCGCCTTCCCAGAGTTGGGAGTTCGGAAAATTCGCACCACCAGCCACAATCAAAGCACCACCGCTCACGCCAGCGAAAGGTGACGCCACGCCGTTGGTATTCGGCAACGGCGCTAGGAGCTTCCATTCCAGGTTGAGCTTCGGCTCCGCGCCCAGCACAGGCTTGGCGAAGATAAAAACAATGAGCGGCAAAGCGCGAAGGTTCACGATGCGGCTCGTTGGTTTTCGTTGATCTTGCGCGGCCTGATCAGCAGCACGAGGCCGACCGATACGAGGGCAATGCCCGCATAAACAGTGAAGACCATTTGTCTCGGCAGACCGCGATCCTGCATCGCACCGAAGGACCAATCGGCGAAGCCGCCGCAACTGATGCTGACGAGATTCATGATTCCATAGCCGGTCGCGCGAAACTCGGGCCGCACGATCTGGCAGAGGATCGGCATGTTGTTGCAATCGAAGAATCCCCAGCCAAGCCCGAAGAGCGTGAGGAACGCCACGGAGACAACGAGCGATCCGGCGTTTCCCACACCGAACATCGCCGGGATGATGAGGCCCACGCCGATGGCGCTGATGAAGATGCGGCCGCGGTCGTTTCGTTGCATCCATCGATCGGCCAGCCATCCACCGAGGACCGCGCCGACGATCGCCGCGCCTTGCCAGAAGAGTGTGGCGGACACACCGGCCTTGCCCTGACCGATGTTGTATTGCTGCTTCAGGATTGCAGGCATCCAGTCGCGCACGATCCACGCCGCCATCGCGGGCAGCGTGAAATAGAGCACGAGCAGGATGAACGATCCGTTGGTGAGCAATGCTTTTGCGGCGGCGAATGCGCTTGGCTTGGTGAGCGTTGCCTCGGCATTGCTTCGACGTGGCGGATCACGCAGCAGGAACAACAACGGCAGCGCGTAAACCATCCCGCTGATGCCGCACGCGTCGAACGCGAAGCGCCAGCCGAGCGCCGGCGCATCCGCCACGTAGCCGCTGAATCCTCCGATGATCACACCGCAGTAGATCGCCATCTGGTGCATGCCCACGGCGCGCGATCGTGTGGCGCCGGAATGAAAATCCGCGATCAACGCCAGCGCCGCCGGAATGTAAAACGCCTCGCTGATTCCCATGAGCGAACGCGTGAGCAGAAGTGCGTCGTAGGTATGCACGTGGCCGGTGATCCATGTCACCACGGACCAGACGAAGAGACTTCCGCAAATCGTGTAGCGACGGCTGAACCGATCCGCGATATAGCCACCCACCGGGCTGAGGAATGCGTAAACCCATTTGAACTGGCCGAGCATTCGTCCCCAGTTCGCGTCGTTGGCGATGGTCGGAATGTCCGCCATCACGGAGAACTTCATCGAGGCGAGCATCTGACGGTCGAGGTAGTTCAGCAGCGCGACGGGCCAGAGCAACGCGACGATCAGCCACGCGGTGCGGGCGAGTGACGGAGTGGGAGTCGACGTGAGGAGCCCCTGATTTCCTTCGCGCGACATCGATCAGAGTCTCCTTACGTCACTCCTACGGTGGTTTGTCCCAACGCTGCGGACATCACGTCGTGCGCCTGCGACTTCGCCGGCATCATCGACACGATCGTTCCGCCGCGCATCACGGCGATGCGATCGCTCATGCCGAGCACTTCGGGGAGATCGCTGGAGATCATCAGCACAGCGAGTCCCTGCTTCGCGAGGGAGCGGATGATTTTGTGGATTTCATTCTTCGCGCCGACATCCACGCCTTGGGTCGGTTCGTCGAGGATCAGCACGCGGGGCTTTGTGGCGAGCCAGCGCGCGAGGGAAACTTTTTGCTGGTTGCCGCCGGAGAGGGAATTTCCTGGCGCATCCGGGCCGTAAGCTTTCACGCCGAGATCGCGAATAAAGTCGTGCGCGAGTTGGCGCTCCTTGCCGAAGCGCAGCCAAGCGCCGGGAAAAATCCGGCGGTGAATCGCCATCGTCATGTTCTGCGCAATCGGCATGTCGAGAATCACACCGTGACGGCGGCGATCTTCGGGGACGTAGGCGATGCCGTGCGCGACTGCTTCCTGCGGTGAACGAATCGTGATGCACTGACTGTTCAGAACGATCTCGCCAGAATCCGCGGGAGTGATTCCGAACAGCACGCGCGCCAGCTCGGTGCGCCCGGCGCCGACCAATCCAGAGAGCCCGACGATTTCACCCGCGCGAATGTCGAGGGTGACGTTGTGAACGCCAGAGAAGCGGCAACTGAGATTCTTGAGCGAGAGAACAACTTCAGCGGGCGCGCCTTCTGCGGGCGGATGGATCGCGGAGACTTCGCGCCCGACCATCATGCGGATGAGTTCGGATTCGGTAATCGTAGGAGTCGACGTGAGGAGACTCTGACTATCGTCGGATGAAGTTTGAGTCTCGTCACCTCGACTCCTACGGACGTTCCGCGTTCCCACACTCTCGCCGTCGCGCAACACCGTCACGCGATCAGCGAGTGCGAAAATTTCTTCCAACCGATGCGAGATGTAGATGACACCAACGCCGCTCGAACGCAGTTCACGCACGACAGCGAACAACAGATGTTGCTCCTTCTGCGTCAAAGACGCCGTTGGCTCATCCATGATCACGATGCGTGCTCCAGCTCCAAGCGCACAGGCGATTTCAACGAGCTGTTGCTCGGGCATGGAGAGCGAGCGCACTTCGGATTCGGAAGAAATATTCGCGCCGATTCGCTTCAGTAACTCAGCCGCGCGTGTCCGCCGCTCAGACCAATTGATGCGGCGCGTGGCGGCAGCCCGGTCGAGACGCAAGCCGATGTTTTCCGCCACGGTCAGGTCGGGGAACAACGCGGGCTGCTGGTAAATGCACGCGATGCCGAGCTTGTGCGCGCTGGCTGGCGTGAGATGTGTCACGCGCTCGCCGCCGACATCGATCGTTCCGCCGTCGGGTTGATGCGCGCCAGTGATAACCCTGATGAGCGTGGACTTGCCCGCGCCATTCTCGCCGAGCAACGCGTGAACTTCTCCCGCATGCAAGTCGAACGACACGCCCTTGAGCGCGCGCACCGCGCCGAACGATTTGGTAACGCTCGTGAGTTGAAGCAAAACGGAACTCATGCGCTTCAATCCTTCACCACAGTTACTCCGGCTGGCGCGTTGATCGTGCTGCGAATTGTTCCATCGGCGACGCGCTCGTGGCGAACGCGGATTGGCCCCAGCGGTGTCGGGTATGTTCCCTCCGCCCACTTCAAACGTCCGAGCTGTGGCGCGACTCGGACGCTTTTGCAGCCGGGCTCAAGCGGCTTCACGCCGAGAACGTTTTGACTGAGCCACGCGGTAGGTCCGCTCGCCCAGCCGTGACAAAAGCTGTGACGAAAACCTTCGTAGCAATACGCGCCACAGTCGCCGTGAATGTCTTTCTTGCCCGGCGGCACGAGCTCGTCGATGCGGGTGGCGTTGTTCGTCCACACGAGATCGAAATCCTCCCAGAACGTCGTCGCGCCAAAGTCGAGCATCGCGCCCCAGTAGTTGTTGATGAAATCGAGCGCCGTATCCGTGTCGCCGGATTTCGCGAGCGCTTGCAGCACGTAGAAGCCGTAGAACG
>JBBRBM010000279.1:0-6398 GCA_038205745.1 Verrucomicrobiota bacterium
GGCATGTTGCGTGACTCAGGGTCCGCAACGCCGGGCGTGGGAATGACAAGTATCTCGCGGAGGTCGCCCGCTGTCGCGCCGGAAGCTATCGCCATGGGCGGATTATTCGTTCTCGGCTCGACCAATCCCGCGTTTCCCCAAAACTTTTTCACGCGCAGTGCAACCGGGAGCCGCGCATCGCGAATATCGCCGCCCGCCTTCAGCAAGCTGCTCGGGATGGAGTAAGTGCGTTCCTTATCTGCGCTGAACGTTGTGTCGACAATCACGAGTTCCGTGCCTCGAAAATCTTCGGAGTAATTTTTTGATTCGCCTTCGAACAACTGCATGCCGCTTTCGATCGACAGCAAATCCGTCGCGAATTGCCCCACGAACAAAAGCACGAGCCCGGAGTGGATGATCAGCAGTCCGATCTTGTTCCGCCAATTCTTCATCCGCTGCGCATGGGCGAAGACGAGATTCACCAACAGCACGCCGCCGACGAAATAGCCGCCGGGGAATACCGGCAGTTTCCAGTCCGCGCCTTTCGGCTGCCAGTAGATGAGCAGGCTGCGAAAGTAACGGTGCTGCGCGCCGTAAAGTCCTTCGTCCACCTGAGCGATGGTGCCAATGAACACGAGCGCCACTCCAAACAATAGGAAGACGACAGTGAGCCTGAGCGAACCCAAGAATTTCACGACGCGACGGCCGAGACTCGGCGACGCGGGCGCAGTAACTCGCAACTCGGCCGTTGGCCTTTCGGGAGCTGGTTCTGTTTTTGTCATTTGACCTTCTTCGCGAATTCGATGAGCGCATCTTTTTCTGCCGCAACAGCCGCAGAATCGCCCATCAACTTGTAAAACGCACTCGTTTCGCCTTGCGGCACGATCACAACGATCATGCGCTGGCTTGATCCCGCGAGATCAACCAACTTCGCTTGCGTGCCTCCCAAATCAAGAGTCGACGCCGATTTCTCCGCTTCGGCTTCGCTCACGGCGGCCATCTGCAACTGACCGCGCCAGCGCAGAATGTTCGGCGCCAAACCACCACCGGCGTGCGAAACCGTGACCGTCGCTTTTCCGCCACCGACTGAAAACTTCGCGTCCTGCATCATGCCGGGTGCTTGTTGCTGCCAGGCTGCCGGCGCAGGCCACGCCTTCGCAGGTGCAGCGGCCTCAGTCGCCGCCGGTGCGGAAGCGATGTTCAATCCCGCGTGCGGATCACCACCTGTGGCGCTCGGTTCGGCTGCGGCTTCGCCCTGATTGTGGCCGGCGTGAGCGAAATCGTAACCCTCAACGTATTTGAGGAACCCGCTCTTCTGGGCGGCGACCAGTTTATCGTCGCCCGTCATCTTGAAATACCAGCCGGTGCCATCACGGTTCACCACCGCGCCCAGAATGCGCGAGGGTTCGTCCTTCTCGATTGAGTTGCCGGCGATTTCGTAAAACGTCCCGCCCTCGCCACCCACTTTCACCGGCGTTCCGGCACTGGAGAGCTCCTGCTCGGTAAGCGGCTTTTGTCCGACGGCGCTCCGCCAACGGTTGATGTTGTCGAGCAACTTGCCGCCCATGTTCGGCAAGGGAATGACACTGACTTCGGCCTTGGCGTTATTCGTGCCTTTGATCAGGTAGCTCTCCACGCGGAACTCGCCGCGAGGCGCCGCAGTCCACCCTTCCGGCGCAGGCTTGTGGACGTGCGCAGCCGCAACAGGGCTGTCCTTGGGCACATCGTAAACGCGAATGGATTCCTGCCGGCATCCGGCAACGAGCAATGCGGCCAAGGCGGCGGCGAAGATTTGAATTTGTTTCATCTGTCCCAAGTGCTGCGACTGTCGGAGTTCGACGCGCAGAACGCCACGCGTATTTTGTTATTCGCTGGTGTAAAAATGTTCTGGCAAAAGAACAAGGCTGCGAACGATCGCTCGCAGCCTTGTCATAATTTCATTCTGAAGGGATCAACTAACTCCCATCGCCAGCAGGAACTCGATGTTCGTCCTCGTCTTCTTGAGTTTGCCGAGCAGCAATTCCATGGCTTCGACGGGCGGCACGCCGGTGAGCGCACGCCGGAGGAGAACCACACGGCTGGCTTCGTCCGGATGATAGAGCAACTCTTCTTTCCGCGTGCCGGAACGTTCGATGTTGATCGATGGGAAAATACGGCGATCGACCAACGCGCGATCGAGATGCACTTCCATGTTACCCGTGCCCTTGAATTCTTCGAAGATGACTTCGTCCATCCGCGATCCGGTATCGACGAGCGCGGTCGCAATGATCGTGAGCGAACCGCCTTCCTCGATGTTGCGCGCCGCGCCGAAGAAACGCTTCGGCTTGTGCAACGCGTTTGCATCCACGCCGCCGGACAAAATCTTGCCCGAGTGCGGCTGCACCGTGTTGTAGGCGCGCGCGAGACGCGTGATCGAGTCGAGCAGGATCACCACGTCACGCTTGTGTTCCACCATGCGCTTGGCTTTTTCGATCACCATTTCGGCGACCTGCACATGGCGCTCCGGCGGTTCATCGAAAGTCGAACTGATCACTTCCGCGCCCACGCAGGTGCGCTCCATGTCGGTGACTTCTTCAGGCCGCTCGTCGATGAGCAGGATGAAGAGATACGACTCGGGATTGTTCTTCAGGATCGCGTTCGCAAGCTTCTGCATCAGCACGGTCTTGCCCGTGCGAGGCGGAGCGACGATCAACCCACGTGATCCCTTGCCGATGGGGCAAACGAGATCGAGCACGCGCGTCGAAAGTTCATCCGCCGCAGTTTCGAGAATGAACCGCTTGTTCGGGAACAACGGCGTGAGGTTGTCGAAATGCGTCTTCTCTTTCGCCTTGTCGGGATCGGCGCCATCGACGGCTTCGACCTTCAGCAACGCGAAGAAACGTTCCTTGTCCTTCGGCGGACGAATCTGTCCGGCGACAAGATTGCCGGTCTGCAAATCGAACCGGCGGATCTGTGACGGCGACACGTAAATGTCTTCCGGGCACGGGAGATAATTGAAACTCATCGAGCGCAGGAAGCCGAAGCCCTCGCCCAACACTTCCAGCACGCCTTCCGAGAACAGCACGCCGCTGCGCTCCGCATTCTTCTGGAGAATGTGGAAGATGATCTCGTGCTTGCGCATGGTGCCGTAATTCTCAATGCCGAGATCACGGGCCATGTTGTTCAGGTCGGTCATCGACATCGCCTGCAACGCCGCGATGTTGATTTTCAACTGCGGCGCTGTTTGCGCGCCAGTGACGCGGCGTTCACGCCTTTCACGCTCCTGCTCGTCCTCTTGATGATTTTCCTGGCTGTCTGTTTCAACCGGTTTCGTGGGCGGTCGGAGCACCATACGATCAGTGTCCGACTCCGCGGCTTTCGGTTCCGATGCCGACGCGGGTACAGGCGGAGGCGCTTCCGCCCTTTTAGGCGGTGAAGCCCCGTCTGGCGGCGGTGCTGGTGGGAACATGTCGGCGGCTTCACCCGTCTGGATATCGGGCGCTGCCTCCTGTTTCTTGGCCGCCTTGGATTTGGCGGTCTTGGTTTTGGCAACTCTTGGCATACTAAGTGAAATTTTATTTCAGCGACGGACACCGCTGCTCGGACCTTCAACACGGCACTGGTAAGACTGCCCAGCGACTCAATTGGTCACGTCTTCGTCCGAATTACGAGTCTTTGTGACGAGTCATTCGATTAATCAACAAGGGAAATCTCGCGGTCAATGTGCGGACACTTTTGCGAACGGAGACTGTGCTGTCAAGTAACTCGCTGGTGACAATCTGTGAAGCAGTGTCGTTTATCAAAGACAAAGTCGGCGAAACAAAATTGCTGCTGCCCCACGCGAAAAGGAGTGCGCCTGAGACGCAGTTACCGTGACAAGCCCGAAGGACGTTAAGCGCCGCCTCGTTGCATGGGGTCGCTTATCCCTTGTTCAGCCCCGACAAATGCCGATCAAAATGTTTCTCCAAAACGTCGAGGTGCAGATCAGGGTTGTTCTCCAGCGCCTCCATGATGCCCTGCTTGAACCGACGGCCTTTCGCATCGGTGCCCAGCGATAGCACAGAGCCAAATGTCACGTGCAGCAATTGACGCCCGATGCGCTCGTCGAGGTACAGCGCCTCACTGGCAGCACCGGCTGAGAATGGTTTCAACGCATCGATGTCCGCCTGTGTTGCCGAGATGTGATAGCTCTTCCGGTCCGCGTCGAAGCGCCCACGACAGAACGCGCAAATCTCCGCGAATAACTCCGGGTTCTTCCGCGCGACGACACGCAGCGCTTCGAGATAGCTCGTGCCCGCCGTCTTCAAATGCAGCAGGTCGCCGCACACGCGCCCGATGGTCGGGTAGATCGAGAATTTGTCGGAACCGCTGTGGATGCTGATCTTGTAAGGCCCGCAGAACTTCGCGACGGCGACGTGCTCCGTGAGTTGCTGTTCGAACTTCTTGAAGTCGCCTTTGTATTCGATGCCCTTCTCGAACTCGCCGATGAACCGCGGCGCGAGACTCACCACATTCGGCACGCGGCGCCGCTTCAGTTCGAGTCCAACAAACAGGTGATCGAGCGGGCTCGTCACTGAATCGGTTTCATCGACAGACACTTCGATTTCGAACGCGCGCCCAACGCAGGCTTCCTGAATTGCTTCTGCAACTTTCGCCGTGTGATGCATGGCGCGCGCATACTTCACCGCAGCACGCCAGAGTTGTTCGCGCGTAAAGCGCAATGACATCGACCCGACATCGAAACTGCCGCTGAGATATTGCTGGTCCCACGCCGCCGAATCCCAAACTCCGTCATTGAATTGCTGCTGTACGGCGCTCGCCAACTCGAACTCGCTCATCCTGTCTGCGGTGTTCCCGACGAACGCGCTCGGATCGATCGTGAAAAAAGTGAATCCAGCGGCCGCGCTGCGCTTCACGTCTTCTGGGGTCTTGTGATGATCGGCATCCGCACCCCAGGGCTGCTTCCAGCCGAGATGCGCCAGATGTTTCTGAGCCGCCTGAATCACGTCGGTCGGAGTGCGCTGGGTACGTTCCATCTCGCGGACGGATTGCTGGGCGAAGATTGGCGCGAAGTCGGTTTTGGCCACGGCGGCCACGTGGCCTGGCGTGGCGAGACCGAGACGATCGCCAAAGCCGAAAGATTTTTTGAGACCGAGAACAGTTGGTTTAGGCAAATTCACGCGCAGCGTTGTGATTCAACGCGGCGGAAAATCACAGAAGAAAGTGAAGGCGACAAGGTTCAAGGCTGAGAGTCATTGATCGTCTTAATTGCGAACGCATTCTTCCCCCTCACCCTCATCCCTCGGCCACTAACTTATCCACAAGATCAGCGATTTCGAACAAGCGTTGGCGAGTGTGACGCTTGTCGGCAAAGCGCTCGTCCAAGCTCTGGGATTTTCCAGGCGTTCTTGATTCGATTGGCAATTCATCGTTCATGAACTGCTCATTCCCAATCATCTGGTGCCCAAACTGGCGCGCGCGCATCAGTCCGAAGAGCACGCCCGCACCTTCTCGCACTGGAGCCATGTGGTCGCGCTGCTCTATGCCCAGCTCACTCACAGCCTCGGTCTCAACGATGTGTGCGACGCGCTGCGCCTGCACTCCGGCCCGCTCTCCGCCATTCGCGGCGCGACCCCGCCCAGCCGCAACGGACTGTCCAACGCCAACAAGGTCCGCCCCGCCGCCATGGCCGAGGATCTTTTCTGGAAAGTTCTCGCCCATTTGCAAAGTCTCGCGCCGGGCTTTGGCGGCGGCCCCCATTCCGGCCGCCTGCACCGTTTCAAACGAAACATCCACGTGGTCGATGCCACGGTCATTCAACTGGTGGCCCACTGTCTGGACTGGGCCAAACACCGCCGGCGCAAAGCCGCGGCCAAATGCCACCTGCGCCTGGACCTGCAAAGTTTTTTGCCGCGCATGGTCATCATCGACCCGGCGCGCCAGCACGAGAGCACGCGCGCTCGCGAGCTGTGCGCGCCCGTCAAAGCAGGCGAAATCGTCATTTTCGACAAGGGCTACCTCGACCACGAACATCTGGCCCGGTCTGAGCGCACGCGGCGTCTTCCGGGTCACGCGCGCCAAGGACAACACGGTGTATGACCTGATCGATCGCCGCTCGTGCGCGGCCAGGATCGTGAGCGACGAGACCATCATGCTGCGCGAAGGTTTGCTGGCGCGGCGCATCGTGGCGCGCGTGGAGGTGGACGGCGTCGAGCGCGAGATGACTTTCCTCTCCAACAACTTCCAATGGAGCGCACAAACGATCGTGGACCTCTACCGGCGCCGGTGGGAGATCGAAGTCTTCTTCAAGCAGGTCAAGCAGACGCTGCAACTGGCGGACTTCCTGGGACACAACGCCAACGCGGTGCGCTGGCAGGTGTGGACGGCGCTATTGGTCTATGTGCTGTTGCGATACATGGCGTGGGTCTCGCAGTGGGGCC
>JBBRBM010000280.1:0-6394 GCA_038205745.1 Verrucomicrobiota bacterium
CAAACGTTCTCCAACAGCCACCGCCGCAAGACGGAGGACGGGAAAACCATCCCCTGGATTGACGAGAACCTGAATCCCCACACAGGCGATTGGATTTCGCGAACACTGCTCCTCCAGCGCAAGGGCAAGCCGATGGAACGCGGCAAGGATTACAATCACTCGACGTTTTGCGATCTCGTCATCACTGGTCTCGTTGGCTTGCGCCCGCGCGCCGACCAGGTCGTCGAGGTCAATCCCTTGGTGCCGCAAGGCCAATGGGATTACTTCTGCCTCGACCGCATCAGCTATCACGGAAGAACCCTCACGATTCTCTGGGACAAAACCGGCAAACAATACGGGCGTGGCAAGGGATTCCAGGTGTTTGCCGATGGCAAGAAGATCGCCTCGGCCGCGAAACCTGGTCGTATCACTGGAAAACTTCCGTGAACAAACCATCGCCATGAATTCCGTGTTTCTCCCGACTCTCCTGGCTGGCTTCCTTGTTACGGGCATCGTGCCGGCTGCGGATAGGCCGAAAGCCCCCAAGCCGCCGGAAATCGTCACCGACTGCGATACGCCGGACACCTACGGCAGGCTCTGCTTTCCCGGCGGGCGGGTGAAAGCCATCACGTTCAGTTTCGATGACGGGCGCGTTTATGACCGCCAGCTTGTCGAGATCATGAACCTCCACGGCCTGCGCGGGACATTTCACCTGGTCAGCGGGCAGCTCGACAAAGATGGCTACGTCAAAGCCAAAGAGGTGAAGACCCTGTATGCGAATCACGAGGTCGCCTCGCACACGGTGAGCCACCCCAACCTCACGAAGTGCAGCGATGAGGAACTGCGCCATCAGGTCGTGGACGACTGCAAGGCACTGGAGGCGCTGGTCGGCTATCCGATCCGTGGCCTGGCCTATCCGGGAGGCGAGGGGGACGAACGCGTCGCCAAGGCCCTCGCCGGTTTTGGCATCCGCTATGCCCGCGTCGTCGGCACGCACGACTGGTTCGCCTATCCCAAACGCCCCTTTTTTTGGGTGACCACTTGCCACATCAACAAAATGAACGAAGACGGTAAAAAGCTGATGAGCTTTGGGGCTACCCCGGCCCTGATGGCCATCTGGGGGCACAGCTACGAATTCAACGACAACCACAGTTGGAACCTCATCGAGGAGTTCGGCAAAAATTACGGCAACCGCAAGGACATCTGGTACGCGACAAACATTGAGACGCTCGATTATTACGATGCCGCCAAGGGCCTCGTCGTTTCATTGGATGGCAACACGGTGGAAAACCCGGGGAAGATGTCTGTCTGGGCCACGATCCGGGGGAAGACCTACGAGTTGAAGCCGGGCCACGTCACAAAAATCACGAATTGATTTTCTTTTTGAGGCCCGCGCGGGATCTTTCATCTGCCCGATCGGGCCGGTCCATAGGTGGTAAATCCCCGGCCGTCCTTCCGAACATTATTGGCCATGGTTTCGTAGGCCGCTGCCCCTACGCTCCGCTCTATGCCACTGGCAATGGAGTAGATGGAGAAAGGAGACAACCACCTAAAATTACAGAACGGAGCTTGTCATCTGGTCAACGTAAACAGAAAATCGCCGCCCATGTGCCCGATAAAAAGCACCTGCTCCGCCATCGGCGGAGCGTCAAATAGCAATTCACTCTTGCTCAAACGCCTGACGTTGGCCGCCGTCCTTCTCACGCTTCCTTGGGGACTTCTGGCTGCTCCCGCCCCGATGACAAAGCCTCAGCTCAACCGGGTGCCGGACCTGCTCCTGCCGCCGGAAACGCAGTGGAACCATTTTGCCCCGGAACTGATTCCTGACTTCACGATTCCCACACGCTTCGACCCGGTGCTGGGCACGAATATGCCGGTCAAGATCCTGATCTGGCACACCGTGGGCCGCAACCTGTTCCGAACGGTGACCAACGGCACGGAAAAGCAGATGTTCGATTCCGAGCGCGTGGCCATGCTGAACAAGGGCGTTTCGGTCTTCAACTACAACTGCATGCGCCCGGCGGTTGAGCACGTCCCGCGCGGCGGCAATCCCTCGAACTCCGTCGGCTTGCCCCTCAACCCGCTGACGCAGGTGGTGGTCGGCGATGGAACTCACGATGTGGGCGACAAAGGCGATTGGAACAAGTGGATCGCCTGGTGGGAGCGCAACGTGGACGCCGCGGCCGGGCCGCTCGGCGCCGCACGTCCGGGCCAGCCCAGCCCAATCTACATGACCTGCGCCGACTACGAGGGCACGTACACCGCTGGTTCCGATCAGGACGCCGCCAACCACCTGGTGGTCGGCACCTATGCCATGTTGGACCGCACGCTTGGTTACGCCGGCCAGATGTACCTGGGGCCCTTAAATACCTTGGGCTACACGCCTGAGGATATGTATAAGGGCGGTTACCAGACGTTCGCGTGGTTCCACCCGTCGAATGACAAGGTCCCAGAGAAGTACCGCGGCAAGAAGATGGATGGCAATCCTCGCATCCCCGCCAGCTTTGAAATCGCCTTCAGCTACGAGAGCCTTCTCCCCGAGGGCTACCAGGCCAAGGACCAAAACAACAAAGATTTCTTCGTGGTGTCGCACTTCGGCAAGAACCCCAACACCGAGCATTGGGCCGCCCGCGTCGGCTCACATGTGGAATGCAGCTACCAGTACACGAAACCGGGCGGACAGAAATTGATTCCCATGCTCAAGACCGTGCTGGAGCGCTATGGCGCTTACCAGTACAGCCCGGAACGGGACAGCAAACGCTGGATCAAGGAGTTCAACCGCTACGGGATTACCCAGCCGGGTCCTAACAACACCGAGTTCAAGAGCACGATCGGTTCCGAATTCGTCGCGCCCTTCATCGCCGAGGCGGAGATGCTGCTGGCCTGCTTTGGCGGCGCGGATGGCATCACCTACTGGGGTTCCGCGTTTGGCAACGACATCCCCGCCCCGCGCCCCCGCCAGGGCAATCCGCAGCGCGGCCAGAAGCACAACGATCCCGCCTACGGCAACCTCGACCTCGAGTCCATGAACTACGTTCTCAAAGCTTTTTGGCGCATGGCGCAGAAGGTCACGCTGGAGAATGGCAAGAGCTACTCCTTTTATGACATCTGCGATGGCAGAGAGGAATACCTGAACTGGAACACACAGGTTTCTTACGACGACGGCAGGACGTTCGCGGGCGTTCGCGCCATTGACTGGCAGCTCGACAAAAAGACGGCGGTGCGCGCGGTCGTCAACCGGAAGAAACAAGTCATCTTCATTCTCGCCTTCCAGCCGTATGGCGTGGAGCAGAGCCAGGTCGCCGTGAGGTACGGGGAACATGGGGCAAACTTCCGTCAGGTGATTGATGTGCCGGCCAGGCAGGTGGTGATCGGCGCGTTTGAACTGAAAGGGGTGCAGCCGTAAAACGTCACTCTTTATGAAATGAAAGAAGCACTGAAATGAATCGTCCCAATCCACCGACCCGGCGCGCGTTTCTCACGGCTGGCATTCTCGGTGCCACAGCCATCGTCGCCAAGGCTCAAAATTCCGCCACCCAACCGGTGCCGCCGGTGCCGCCGGTGCGACCGAAAATCCGCTACTCCGACCTGCTGCCATACGAGTTCCGCGCCCGCTTGGCGCAACGCCCCATCGCCTACCTGCCCCTGGGAACACTTGAATGGCATGGCGAGCATCTGCCGCTGGGTGCCGATGCGATCCAAAGCGAGGCGCTCATGCTGGAGTGTGCCTCCCGGTTTGGCGGCATCGTCATGCCGCCCATTCATCTGGGCCCGGACTCGTCCGAACTGACCGCCGATGGCAAGATGTTGATTGGCATGGATCGCGCCGATACAACCAAACCACGGCAACAGCTTGACGGGAGTTGCTATTGGGTGTCGGGCGGTGTTTACGCAATCCTGATCGATGCCATCCTGACACAACTCAAGCGCGCCGGCTTCAAAGCGGTTTTCGCCGATGGCCATGGCCCATCACGATGGTCGTGGGTGGATGGCATCCCGGATCGGGAGCGGCGATTTGGCCTGAAGCTATTCGGGGTGACCAAGGAGGTTGCGGATCAATGGAAGAGCCAGATAGACCATGCGGCCCGCAACGAGACGGCGATGGTGATGCACTACCGGCCCGAGTTGGCGGATCTCTCCCGCCTGCCACAGAATCGCGCCGAATGGCCGCAGGGAGTCGGCGGAGAAGACCCGCGCGATGCCACCGCCGCCCATGGCAAAGAGTGCATGGAAAAATCCATCGAGTTGGTCCGCCAACTCTTGAGCAAAGCGGGCCTGCTGGGTTGAATCACGGCCAGATTAGGGAAAGGCTTGTTATGAGACATTCAAACTTTCGGCGATGGGCGATGGGCGTTTGGTTCCTTGTTACGGTGGCGAGCGCGGTGGCGCAGGAGCCTAATCCGCCGGCAACCCCGCCGTTCATCGTTCGTGATGGGATTGGCAACGTGCTGCAGAAACTGGCGCAGGGCGGCACGGTGACCGTGGCCTACTTCGGCGGATCCATCACCGCCGGCGAAGGCTGGCGCGTTATGACCACGAAATGGCTGCGGACCCAGTACCCCCAGGCGCAGATCGAGGAAGTGATGGCGTCCATCGGCGGTACGGGCAGCGATCTGGGAGTGTTCCGCGTCGGCCATGATGTGCTGCGCTTCAAGCCGGACCTGGTGTTCGTGGAATTTGCCGTGAACGACAGCGGGTCGGAGGCGCGGGCGATTGAGTCTTGCATGGAGGGGATTGTGCGGCAGATCTGGAAGGCCAATCCGCGCACGGACATCGTCTTCGCTTATACGTTCAAGACTGACTTCACGGCGGAGGTCGAGGCGGGCAAGAATCCGCGGTCCATCACCGCCATGGAGACAATTGCGGACCACTACGGCATTCCCACGGTCTTCTTCACCTGGCCGCTGGCCGAGTTGAAGAAGGCCGGCAAGTTGACGTATCAGGCGGAGAAAGCCGAGCCGGGCAAGATCCTGTTCTCCGGCGATGGCGTGCATCCACACACGGCCGGCCATGAGCTATACGCCCAGTGGATTCGTGAAGCCTTTGCCGGGATGGCGAAGAGCGTGCCCCTGAATCACAGTGAACGCCTGGCCAAACCGCCGGTTCGCGGCGACCTCGAAAATGCCCGGCAGACATTCATCACCCCAGACATGCTCAAGGGGCGCTGGCGCCGGATGGGCACCAACGAAGCACCGAATGTGTGGTACAGCCCGCGCATGGGACAACTGTGGGAATCCGACACGCCCGGCGACAAGCTGGTTTTCAAGTTCAAGGGCACGCAGGCCAAGGTGTACGACATCAGCGGGCCGGATACCGGCCAGGTGATGGTGCGGGTGAACGGCAAGGATCTCTACGGGAAACCGCAGCCGCGTTTCAATCCCTGGTGTAATGGGTATAACATGACTTGCCTGTGGTGCGGAGGCGGCTACGATCCGAAGCAGGTCACGACGGTAGAAATCGAGATTCATCCGAACCAGCCGGACCGCACGCCGATCGCTTATATGTTTACCAACGCGGTGGAGGAGCTAAAGAAGGCGAAGTACCAGGGCCGCAAGATCCAGGTGGGCTCCATCCTCCTCGATGGCGAGGTGGTCACAGAGTGAGACCGAGACCGAAGCCGCAAACACCCAAAACGATTCAATCAATGTATCAAAGCATGAACAAGCCCGCCGCCATCTCGCAGGTGCCTAGTGGCGCCAGGTATTTTGCACCGTTGATCATGGTCATCGTTGCTCTCGCGCTGCCAACGCCAACGAACGGCGGAGTGGCGCGCCCGCTCACCACGGACGCCGGCTGGCGGTACAGCATAGGAATCACCGCGCCAACCAACACCTGGAACACGAAGGACTTTGATGATTCCCAATGGGCCGTTGGGCGCATGCCTTTTGGCTACGGCAATGGGGCTACTGGCACTGTGCTGGACGACATGCGCACGAACTATTCCACCGTTTACCTGCGCTATAATTTTACCAACTGGGACGCGATTGCGATCACCTCGCTGGAGCTGAGCGCGGAATCTGACAGCGCCTTTATTGTTTGGGTCAACGGGGTGGAGGCCTGGAGGACAGCCGGCATACCGGCCACGCCTCTTCGGGAAACCAAAACGCTGGCCAACCCCACGAACTTCTTCGAGCGCTCATCGCCGGGCAAACAAACCATCGCCGTCCAGATCTTCAAACCGGCTGGGAACCGTCCACATTTTCGCATAAACCTTCGGGCCGTGGCCAATAACATGTTTGCCGCGAATGCCATCAAAGTAGCCTGCGTGGGATCGAGCACCACCCAGGGGCACAGCACCTATCTGGGGTCCTACCCGATGATTTTGCAGACCCTCTTGGGGCCCGGGTATGAGGTGCGCAATTACGGCCACAACGGCACCCGGTTGATCCGCCAGCTCGTTGACAAATCGCGCCCC
>JBBRBM010000281.1:0-6337 GCA_038205745.1 Verrucomicrobiota bacterium
GGCCATGGCAACGCTGCCATTGCCGATGCTGATGGTGCCGTTGTAAATAAGCAGCGCGAGGTCGATGGGCGGCTCGAGCAATAGGTTCACGCTCGTGCTTTCGCCCGGCTCCAGGGACGGGAGTTGATTTGTGCCCGCAAGTTTCATCCAGGGAACCGATGGCAACAACACATCCATTCCACCGCTGGCCACACCGCCGACATTGCGCACCGTGAAGGGAACTAGCGTCTGTTCTCCCCGCACCATTCCGCGATCGAGGAAGGCAGGCTCGGCCACGAGTTGCGGCCTCAACGGAGCGATGTTCACGGTGAACAGGATGCGCTGGCTGCAACCTTCTGCCGAAGTGATCGTGACCGGAAACACCACGCGCGCCGCATTCGTGATCGTGGTGTTCAACGACCAATCAAGCGTGCCGCTTGCGTGCCCTGCCAGTGCTGGCGTGACTTGGAGCGTGAGGCCCAGCGACGCCGGCGCGTTCGATGCGATCGCCGTGATTCCCGCCAATGCCACGCCGCTCATATTCAGCAGCGTGACTTGTCCCGTGACCAATGTTTGCGGAACGATCGTGATCGTCGCCGCGGTGGTCGAAACGCTGAAACCAATCAACGAAAAATTGTCCTGCGCCGTATCACCCGTGACGCGCGGATGGTCCGCCGCCAATTGATAGTCACCGATCTCAGTCGGCAAGGGCGTGAACGTCATTTGAAACAATCCGTTCAAGTCGGTGAACACGTTGAAGAGCCGGCGCGTTCCACCGCGAAGCACTCGCACCGTCACCAATTTGAGGCGCGCGGGTGAATCGTCGTCTGGATTGAACGCCCGCCCATGAATCGGCACCAGTGTCCCCGCTGGAGCGGCGACAATGTCCGTTTCCACCGTGGCCCGATAGTTGGGTTGAACATCGATCGTCGCGACCGAGATCACATTGTTGCGCTCGCTGCCTTCCACCAATTGGTTGTCAGCATCCGTCACCACGATGATGTGGTACCGCGCCGGATCGGGCGGAAGATTGATCGACACGGTTCGCGTGTACGAGGAATTAGGCGCGAGCGAAGCAGCATTCGTAACCGCACCGGCCAGAACGTCACCACCGAGTTGATTGTCCGTCGAAATATAAATGCGATCCACCCACGATCCGTTCGCCGGCACGGGGCCGGAGTTGGCCACCGTGAAGGTAACGTTTGCCTTCGCGTCGATTTGTCCGGACGACGGCACGATGATGTCGCCCACCGCGAGATCAGGCAGATCGATGTCGGAGACGTTCAATTGCGCCGTGGCGCTGTTGTAGCCACTCGCGGACGCGCTGATGATCACCTGCTTGATTCCGTCGTTGGTGCCATCGGGCACGCCATTGACCGTAAAGTTCGCGGAGGTTTGTCCGTTGATAATCGTGACGGTCGTTGTGGCGGGAACCGCCTCGCCCGGCGCACTGCTGGCAAGTGACACGATCAAATTCCCTGACGTGCCCGTGTTGCGCGCGACGGTGCCGGTGACCGAGCCATTCTCCGCCACGACATCCAGCGCCATCGCCAGCGTCAACGTCGGGCCATCGTTGTCGTAAATGATGAGCGGCGCGATGGATTGGCCAATCGTGATCGGCGGCCCGTTGGCGCCACGCGTGCGGGCGAACACTTCGTTGGTGCGCGTGCCGTTGACCAATAGGTCGTCCGTCACACTCACATTGAAGGTCACCTCGCCCTGCCCCGCCGGAAAGGTCAACTCGGACGGCAGCAGCAACAACCCGCGAATCGTCTGTTGCAACACAACCGTCAGCGGCGAGGTGAATGGCGGATTGCGGGTAATGCGGCCGGTCGTCGCCGGGCTTTCGGCGCCTTCAACAATCGCGCTCGCCGCCAGCGTAAGCGCCAGCGTCGGGGCGTCATTGTCGAGCACGATGATGTTGGCGCTCGCCGTGCGGAAGCCAGCCGCGGAAGCTTGCAGTCGCACATCGCTCTGCCCGTCGATGGTGGTATTGGTCGGTGCCGCCATGACGAACACTTCCGAAAATTGACCGGCCGGAATCACCACGGTGCCCGGCGGCAACAGATGCGTCGGTGAATCGCTGACAAGGGTCACGGTGAGCGGAACGTTGGTCGAAGTGTTGCGCGTGATGAATCCGATCGCCGCGTCCGCGCCGGCATCTTCCTCGATCACTCCGGGAGTCAACTGAAGTGTCAGGCTCGGAAGATCATCGTCCTGAACGAGGAGATCGACAGCGTCGTTGGCGAATCCCGCTGCTGCGGCGAACAATGTCACCGTTCGATTGCTGTCCACCAAACCATTATCCGTGATTCCAACGGCGAAGGTCCGATAAGTCTGCCCCGCAGGAATCACGATCGTGGCGGGCATTGCCACGCTGTTCGTATCGGTCGAGGAAAGTGTGACGGTGAGGTCGCTTGCCGTGGACGAATTGCGCAGCACCGTGGCGGTGACGCTATTGCTGCCGCCGTTCTCCGCCACGCTGGTGCGATTCAACGTGAACTCAAGCCGTGGCGACAAAGCAATGGTGGTGATGGACGTGCGGTAGTTGTTCGCATAGTTCGGCTCGTAAAATACCGATCCGGAATTCGCCCGCACCGCGAGTCGACGATTGCCCACCGCGAAGAACGGCAACGCAACTGACTGCGTGACGTTGGACGAGACGCCCGCCGGCAATGTGTTCGTGAAAGTGAATGTGCCGATCAATTGCGCGGCACCCGGATTGGCATCGTCCACGAGAAACACCTGATCGCTCCACGGTCCCGGAGCCGCGGCGGTACCGCTGTTCCTCACATTCCAACCCACAGTGATCTGCTGTCCGGGCAAGCCCGTCGGTGGCGCAGTGACGTTGCTCACGACCAGATCGGGATACAGCGCAAGAGTCGAGGTGCGAACGATGTTCGTGTTGTTGTTCGCCTCCGCATCGATTCCATCGCGAAACTCGAACACGCGGTTGCCCGAATCGAGGAACAGCGCCACTTCAATGTTGCCAACCCCCGGCGGTCCGTCTGGGAGTTCAAAGCTCGCCGTCCGTGGACGCGATTGCCCCGGCGCAATCGGGCCTTCCAGTTCCGCTGATGGATTTAGATAAAAGGATTGATCCAGAATCGTCGTCCCCAGCGAGAGGTTCCGAACAAGAACGCGATCGTAGAAATCTCCAGCGATCGGCGCTGTGCCCAGATTGGTGATGATCCAATTTGCCGTAAGCTGTCGGCCGGATTCAAACGTCGCCGGGCTCACTTGAAACTGGTTCACCGCCAGGTCGGGATAAGCCGCGAGCGTGGCTGTGCGTGACAGCGTGGCTGTGTTGTTGCTTTCGCCCGTGTTGCTCGCGTTGTACTCCGCGACTTGATTGTAGGTGTCGGCGCTGACCGTGAAGATGAGGTTTCCCGAACCGTTTGTGCCGTCCGGCAAACGGAAGGACTGTTGGCGCAGGCGGCTTTGTCCAACCGGAATCGCTCCGCCGCTGTTCGCGTCATAGTAAACAGGAGTATCGAGCAGCATGAAATGCGTGGTCACATTGCTGATGGTCAGCCGATCGGACCACGAACCCGTCGTGGCATTGCTCCCGGAGTTCGTAACGTCCCAGCGCACAGTCAATTGTCCGCCAGAGATCAGGCTCGGCGGAACAACCGCGAGGTTCACCACCTGCAAATCCGGCGCACGCACTTCGATCGCCGTCGCACGTGTATTGTTCGCCTCACTCGTTTCCAACTGCGCGCCCGACGAGTCAGCGGCCGCGATCAGGAAATAGTTTCCGGGCGGAACATTCGGCAGTGTGACGGTGTGAGTCAGCACGTAGTTCGTTCCTGAGTTCAACGGCGACGCTGCGGACGCAGAAAAAGTCCCCACCGAAACAGCCGAACCGTTCAGCGTGTTTTGGGTTGAAAAATAGACCTGGTCTGACCAATCCGCGTATGCCGTGGCCACACCGGTATTTTCCACCGACCACGAAACAGAGACCGGCCCGCCTGGATTCCCGACCGCGGGCACTGTCAGCGTCGTCACCGTGAGATCCGGCAAACGAATGATGATGGGCAGATTCGTCGAAGTGTTATTGCCTTCGTAAAAGAACTCGTAAACGGCGTTGAAGGTATCCGCCACGAGGAAAAGGTTCCAATTGCCGCTTAGATCCGAAGGCAACGTTACATTGGTGGTGACCGTGTAAGAACCGCCGACGGCAACGGCACCGTTATGGGCAATGTTCGCAACAACGCGGTCGTCGCCGTTACCCAGAATCAAGTCGCTGCTCAACACCACGCGATCATGCCACGCCGCCACCGGTGTTGTTGCGCCGCCGTTGTTGCCATTGCGCGTCGTCCAGCTTACGGAAATCCCCTGCCCTACCGCCGCTTCGCTCGGTCCGGAAAAGATTTCCACGAGCAGGTCCGCATACGGCCCTGATGCCACATTCATCGTGCCGGCCGCGACTGCGAGATTCGGCGCAGCGTTGGTATGCTCAAAAACCTGATCCGCCGCGTCCGCGAACACGAACACGCTGTAAGCACCCGATAATCCCACTGGCAACGCACCGTTGAAGCTGCCGCTGTACTGAGCGCCCGCATTCAGTGCGCTTGATCGCGGCACATTCGCGAGAACTACATCATCGCCATCGCCATAGATATTGTTATGCGAAAGGACGACGCGATCCGACCACGCTGAAACGGTTCCGGCGGGTCGGCCATTTCCCGAGATTCCGTTCCCTGCGTTAGTCACCACCCATGAAATGTTCGCCGCCGCACCCACCGTCCCGATGGAAGGCGCCGTCACGTTCTTTGCCGACAGATCTGCGTAAGGCGTGAGCGTGATATCGAGGTTGGTATCGCCGGGCCGCACGTTGTTCGACTCAAAGATGAACTCCGGCACGCTGTTCGCCGCATCGGCCTTCACGAAAACAAAGAACCGTCCCGACAAACCCACCGGCAGATCCACGCTCGCTTGCGCACTGTAATTACTTCCGACTGGCAATGCTCCAGAGTGCGGAACGAGCGCCACTTGAAAATCGTCCTCGTCGCCAAATCGATCGTTATAGGATAGGACAACGCGATCCGTCCACGATGCGACTGGAGTCGCCACGGCGCCGAAATTGCCGACCGCCCATTGGAAGTTCACCGTCTGCCCGCTCGCAGCGGTCGTCGGAGCGGTGATGGAAGAAACGACAAGGTCGGAAAAATTCAGATCGCTCGTCAATTGAACCGCCGCGTCGAGGAGATACTGGCCGAAGTGCCCCTGCCCGCCTCGCGCCACAACCGTCGCGTAATAGGAACCTGTCGTGCTGATATCGGCGCGTGCGACGGCGTCCGATGGATTCGCAGTCACGTTGACCACTTGATTGGCCGCGTTGCGAATCTCGATCACGGGCCGCAGGCTGCTGGATTGCGGAAGGCGAATGCTCAGGAGAATTGTTTCACCAGCCGACACGATGCCGAGGTTGAAATAGTCTTCGTCCACGTTGCCACTCTGGCCATTCATGATCGTTCCGGCGATCGTGCCCGAACGCTGATTTCCCGCGGTCGTCAGCGTAAGTGCATTCGCGCCCGCCACGGTGTCATTGGCATACTCGGCATCGGCCTCAAGCTGGACCGTCCGGGCGAGATCGACGCGCAAATAATAATCAGCCACTCCGGAGTAGGCAAACACGCGCACATAGTAAGTGCCGTTGGCGGGAATGGTATAGCGACTGAGAAATGCCTGCTGGTCAGGACCGCTGTTACCATCACCCGTCAGATAAGCGCCGGCGGGACTATACAACTCCACCACCGGATTCATGCCTCCATAGGGCATGTCCACGCTGAGCGAAATGCGGTCGCCGGTCAGCGCGTCGAATTTCCAGTAGTCGTTGTCCCCGGATGGATCGAGCGAGCCGTAACCGTGTCCCACAAAGTAACCGCTGCCCTGCGGATCCTCGCTGATCGGCAAAGGCGTCGCCGTGGCCATACTGCCGTTCGAACCGTTTTCAAACACGTAGCCGGTGGGGAGGCGCAGGTCGAAGATCTGCACGTAGGGGTCGCCACCCACGCCGTCGCCGTTGCCGTCCAGCGGATTGTCCACCACGTCCCGGATCGAGGGCATCATGCGGAAGCGGTAGTGCCCGCTGCCCAGCGGCCCGTCCGCAATCACCAGGCCCAGGCTGGTGCCGCTGGTGTAAACCGGGCTCACCACCACCTGGTAGCGCACGTCGTCGGGCGTGTCGAAGAGGGTGTCGGCTCCCGCCTCCCGCAGGTCCCAGCCGTTGAAGGGATCGTTCACTGCCCAGTCCAGCGCGTCGGGCAGCCCGTCTCCGTCCGCGTCCAGCGCGCTGTCAAACTCGATGATCCCCTGCCGGGCTGTCGTGGGCGCGTCGTAGTTGCGCCAGCGC
>JBBRBM010000282.1:0-6295 GCA_038205745.1 Verrucomicrobiota bacterium
GTATCTTCCCGCACACCACCATGCCACGGCGAATCCCGAGTCGCTGCAACACGCGCGCAATGGGCTCGCAGTATTCTGGACGCGGCACGCCGACGAGCTGCGCGGTGGGACGGGCTGGATTCAACAACGGCCCCATAAAGTTGAAGATGGTCCGAGTGCCGCGCTCGGCGCAGAGCTTGCGCGCAGGTGCGATGTGTTTGAATGCCGGGTGATATTTCGGCGCGAAGAAAAACGCGAAGTGATGTTCGCGCAACATCTCCGCCGCCTCGGCCGGCGTTAGTTCCGTGCGAATGCCCAGCGCCTCCAACACTTCCGAACTCCCACATTGCGACGTGATCGCGCGGTTTCCGTGTTTGGCAACGTGAATGCCGGCCGATGCGGCGATGAGTGCCACGCACGTGGAGATGTTGAAGGTGTTCAATCGATCGCCGCCGGTGCCGCACACGTCGAGCAGTTCGGATTGGCGCACGCTGGCATCGAGTTCGGGCTGGATCGACAGCTTGCGCAACCCGGTCGCAAACGCGGCGATCTCGTCCACCGTTTCGCCCTTCGCAGTGAGCGCGGCGAGGAAGTCAGCCTTTGCTTCCGGGGTGACTGTTTCGGAAACGAGTTGTTCCACTGCACTCGCGATCGCTTCGTCCGAAAGCGCGCGGCGCTGCTGCAAATCATTGATCAATGTGGCGAGCACAGGTGGTGAAGTATTCAGCGTCCCGGCACGAATGCAAAGTTTTGAAAGCAGTGCGCGGGCTTGTGGCGCGCCCGGCGAGCGCGTAAATGAACCCGCCCATGTCCGAACAACCCAAACATGCAATCATCCTCGCCGCGCACACGCCAGCGCTGTTCAACGCTGCAGTGAATTGCGCCGCTGAGTTGTTGCGGGCGGGACAAGTGGTCGCGCTTCCGACGGAAACGGTTTACGGGCTCGCGGCCAACGCGCTCGATCCAGCAGCGGTGCGGCGCATCTACGAGATCAAGCAACGCCCCAGTCACAATCCGATCATCGTTCACGTCAGTGACATCGCCATGGCGCGGAGCTGTGTCGCGCAATGGCCCGAGGTGGCGAGCAGGCTCGCGGCGAGTTTCTGGCCGGGGCCGCTCACACTCGTGTTGCCTCGCACGAAAATTATTCCGGATGAAGTCACAGCCGGCGGCGACACCGTCGGTGTGCGAGCACCGAGTCATCCTTTGATGCAAGCGGTGATTCGCGCGTGTGGATTTCCACTTGCCGCCCCGAGCGCGAATCTTGCAAACGAACTTTCGCCGACGAATGCGCAACACGTCTTTCGCAGCCTCGGCTCGCGGATTCCGCTGATCGTGGACGGCGGGCAATCACAGGTCGGGATAGAATCCACCGTGCTGGACCTCACCGCATCACCGCCGTGCGTGTTGCGGCCGGGAATGATTCACCATGAGTCGTTGCTCGCGGTCGTGGGTGAAGTGCGGCACGGCACGAAGGAAGGCGGCCCGTTACGCAGCCCTGGATTGCTGAAGAAGCATTACTCTCCCAAGGCGCGGCTGATGATCCTCACCTGGAAATCCGACGAAGCATTGAACGAACTCACGGCTCAGTTCACGTCCTCGGGGAAAGTCTGCATCATCGCGCACACGCACATTCCGGCACAAAGCGGATTCACGAGTGTAAGCGTGATCCCGCACGACGCAGAGGCATTCGCGCGCGCGATCTACTCGGAATTGCACCGCTGCGACGCGGAAGGTGCGGATATGATCGTGGTGGAAGGCGTGCCTGACGAACCGGCATGGCGGGGAATCGCCGACCGCCTTCAACGCGCCGCAGCGTTGTAACCGTACGTTTACCGATTATTTGACGCCGCACGTAAAATCCCCCAATCTCCCGCTCCCATGCGACTCACGAAAGTTTTTGGTCTGTTGTTTTGCGCCGTTACGACGTGCTTTGCGCAGTCGACCAACCAACTGACCATCACTGGTTTTCCTTTGCCCCGAGCGGTGCCAATGAGTCTGGATGATGCGGTCCGACTGGCCTTGGAACACGACCTGACGTTGCAGGTCGAGCGCTACAACCCGCTGATCATCAGCTACAACGTCCGCTCACTTGCCGGTGGCTTCTATGATCCTGTCTTTAACGCACAGTGGTCGCGAGACAATGCTTCGACTGAAAGTGGCGAATTCAGCCCGCTCACCGGCGCTCCTATTCCGGGCTCAAAATCACAGTTTGATACGACAAGCGGGTTGCTGAGCGGCAATTTGCCGACCGGCATGCGGTACGAGCTTTACCATGACCTGGTTGAGAGACGGAACAGCAGCCCATTCTTCCAGACCAATCTCCTCGGCAATACCATTCTGAATAAGAATGTCAGCGACAACTGGGGCGCCGACGCAGGTATCCGTGTCAACCAGCCGCTGCTTCGCGATTTCTGGACCGACTTCTCCCGTACTGCGATCAAGTTGCGCCGCAAGGACAAACGGATTTCGGATTTGAATCTCGAACAGATCGTTCACGACACGGTGCGCCTGATCGTTGAAGCCTATTACACCTTTGTCGGAAGACTTGAAGCCGTGAAAGTCGCCGAGGCTGACTTGCAGGTGAAGCGGCAGAACTTCGACGAGACACGCCGCAAAGTGGAAGTCGGCACTTTTGCTCCGCTGGATGAGAAGAAAGCCCAATCGGAAGTTTCCCTGGCGGAAGGCGTCCTGATCAAGGCCCGCAATGACGCCGCTGACGCGGAATCCACTCTGAAGTCACGCATCTCGGCGGATTTCGTAAACCAAATCGGGGTGAGAATCCAACCGACGGACAAGCTGCTGGTTTTGCCGGTGACGCTCGACCTGCCCACCAGCTTTCACACGGCACTGGACAAGCGCCCGAACCTCCAGGCACAACGCGAAACTCTGGAACGGCAGAACATCCAGCTTAAGTACAACTTCAACCAACTCTTTCCCCGGCTCGATGTGTTCGCTTCGTGGGGCGTGAACGGACTGGATGGGCATCTGGACGGCGCGATCGCCGATTTGGAACGAAAAGATTTTCAGCAGGACAGGTACGGGATTCTTTTCAGCATGCCTTTGACGCTGGCCCGCGAGCGGAACGAATTAAAGGGGAACAAAGTCATCAAGGCGCAATTGATCAAGAAACTGGAACTGGCGGAGCAGAACGTCACGTTCGATGTGGAAAGTTCCATTCGAGCTGTCAGCAGCGCTTATCAACTCGTGTTCACATCCCGCGACGGTGTCTTTTACGCGGAACAAAATCTTGCCGCGGAGCAAAAGAAATTTGCCGCCGGCAAGGGCACCAGCTTCTTCGTTCTCGACGCTGCATCCAAGCTGGCCAAGGCGCGCAATGATGCGATCCAGGCGGAACTTGATTACAACCTCGCCCTGAACAAGCTCGCGCACGCCGAGGGAACCATCCTCGAACAGCGAAAGATCGATTTCGAGGCGGTGCGTTACCCGGTCGCGCCCACAGCGAAATGAGCGCATCCGCATCCATTCGTCATCGCGCCTGAAATTTTTTGCAAAAGTGGGCGCGCTGTCCCACTCTCGCGCGCGATGCAGCCACTCGCCCTGGTGCTCTACGAGAAACTCCTGCCTGGAACACAAGTGGTGAACCGGTTGCAGGATCTCGGCTGGCGTGTGCAGACGCTCAACGATGAAGCGGCGCTCACCCACATTGCCGAGGAACACAAGCCGATGATCGTCGTCGCCGACCTGCTCTCCACGTGTAAAAACATCTGCAACGGGATTACCCACCTGCGCCGAAATCCAAACACCAGCCACATCCCGGTGATCGCGTTCACGGCAGAATCGGATCAAAAAGTTTTCGACAACGCACTCGCAGCCGGAGCCACCGTGGTGGTGAGCGACACCGCCATTCTGCAGCACCTCAATCAGTTCATCCAACAGGCATTGTCCGAGTTCTGATCGTAAAAACTTCCGCTCCTTGGAGTTTGGATTTCGAAAGCCGGCGCGTATCTTCCGCCCGTGTCCGATCCAATCGAGAGCCTTTACGTGCATGTGCCTTTCTGCGCGCACAAGTGCGAGTATTGCGCGTTCTACTCTGAGGCGTCGAATGGCGACGTGATCTCCCGCTACGTCAGCGCTCTCGTGCGCGAGATGGAACTTGTGGCGCACGACCTCAAGCCACGCACCATCTTCTTCGGCGGCGGCACGCCTTCGATTCTCAATCTGAAGCAGTGGGAAACAATCCTGCGCGCGATGGAACGGATGAATCTTCTTGGCGCCGCCGAATGGACGATCGAATCAAACCCCGCCACCGTGTCACTGGACAAAGCGAATCTGTGGCGCGACTTCGGCGTGAACCGCGTGTCGATGGGCGTGCAGTCGCTCGACGAAAAATTGCTCGACCGTCTCGGCCGCATTCACTCGCGCGAACAGGTCTTCAAAAGTTTCGACACGCTTCGCCAGACGGGCTTCGACAATGTGAATGTCGATCTCATGTTTGCCATCCCCGGCCAGACGCTGGATGCCTGGCGCGAGACATTGCGCGAAGCACTTGCGCTCGGGAGCGAACATCTCTCGTGCTACGAAGTGATCTACGAGGAAGACACGCCGCTCTACGCGCAGCTCAAGGCGCGCGAGTTCGACGTGGATGAAGAACTTGCCTGCGCCATGTACGACAATCTTGTCGAACGCGCGGCAGCCGCCGGTTTTGAACGCTACGAAATCGCGAACTTCGCGCGCAGGAGCGCAGAGCTCCAACTCGGCGTGAATGATCCTGATCCCCACCGCGCCGGTGCTCTGCGCGCCTGCGCCCACAACGTGAACTACTGGCGCGGCGGTTCCTGCTATGCCCTGGGTCCCAGTGCGACCGGTTACGTGCGCGGCGTACGAACGAAGAACTGGTCCAACACACAGCTCTACTGCGAGCAGATCGAAAAAGGTAAACGCGCCATCGAGTCGCGCGAGGAACTCTCTCCGCTCGCTCGCGCCGGTGAAACTGCAGCCTTCGGCCTGCGCATGGTGCGCGGATGGAAGTTTGATGAGTTCGAACGCATCACCGGCTTTGACCTGCGCGAACATTGGCGCGACGAAATGAATTCGCTCGTCGCAAGCGGCTGGGCGGAACTCGACGACACCGGCTTTCGTCTCAACTCGCGCGGACTGCGCTTCGCTGACTCCGCAGCTCAGGAGTTCCTGCGCACGGGCGTCACCGCGTAAGTCACCGACTCAAACGTCACTGATATTCACCGTTCCGTTCCAGTCATACGGCCACGGCTCCCCAGCCATCGCTTCGATGCGGCGCATGTAGAACTGCGCCGGCTGATCATCTGGATAAATATCCAGCACACGTCGGAACGCCGACTCCGCTTCCTGCACATCACTGCCCTGAAACGAGTACACCGCCTGTTCGAAGCTATCGCGCAACGAGCGACCCATCTCGTCAATATCATCCGCGCCCATCAGTTCGTAGATGCCCACGTAGTCGCTAAAATCTTTGAAGCGGAAGTTCCCAAGGTATCGCGTCACGAAATGGTCGCTCATCTCGCGCTTCGTTTCAGAACTCACGAGCACCTCGGTGCCGAGCAGCTTGTTCAAGGCTGCGACACGAGACGTCAGTTCCAAGTAATCGCCCGTGGCGGTGTAATTGATTTGGGTCGCGGTGCCAAAATTCCCGACCGTCGCCGCTCCCGTGTGCAGGCCAATGCGTACCTTCATTCGCTTGCGCAGGCGCAATGCCGCCTTGCATGCACGTGTGGCGTGATCGACCTGCAATTCGGGCGCGTTCCAGATTGCAAACATTCTGCCGCCCTCGGTCTTCACGATCGCCCCGCCATTTGCGTGAACGCAGCCGCGCAGCAATTCGGACGGATCTTTGGGCAATGCAGTCGTCCGAGTGCGGTGCCCTGCGGCGATCGATCCCGGCTCCACCGGGTCGCTGAACAGCAACGTGAGCTTGCGTCGCTCCGTGCCGGCGTCGAACAGCTTGCGATAACGCAACGCCGTGAACTTCTTCGCGGTGTCGGGCGCGAAATAAGCCTCCAGCGCCTGCGCGAGTCGCCGGTTTTCGCGGCGAATCAGAATGATGTTGATCGCAACAGCGCAGATCAGCGCCACCGCGATTTGAATGAAAAGGATGATCCACGCAAACCCAATGCCTTGCTGCGGTGACGCCGCGCGGCTCACGAAAATGACGACTACGATGAACGACAAGCCGGAGAAAATGGCGATGAGCGGACGCAGCCGAATCAATGCATACCCGACAGCCGCGCCCACGAGCACCAGCACCCAATCCGTGCGCTGCAACTCGTGCGGTCGCGTCAAGCTCTGAGCTTTAAATTAGAAGAAACTGAAAAGCCGA
>JBBRBM010000283.1:0-6193 GCA_038205745.1 Verrucomicrobiota bacterium
TATTAGGCGTGGTGATCACGGGCAGCCCGCAAGCCAGCGCCTCCGTCACTGTGCGTGCAAAGCCATCTTCAAGCGACGGCAGCACGAAGATGTCCGCACCGCGCAGTCGCTCGGCCAACTCCGGGTGTGGCAGGCTCGGCCCCCACTCGATGGGCACGTCACGAAACTGCCCGAGCACATCCTTCAAACTTGGGTGAGGCGGCCCAGTGAGCAGGAGCCGCGCGTCCGGATGCTCCCGGCGCAACTTGCGGAAGGCTTCGAGTAAGTAAGGCGTCCCCTTGCGCAGCGACGGCGCGCCGGTGGAGATGATCGTGAGCGGGCGATCCTTGAGACGCGGCTGCGCCGATGGACGGAAGCAGTCGAGGTTGATCGGATAAACGTTGCGCAGAATATGCTCCGGCTTGAACCCGCGCTCGACGAATGAGCGCGTCACGTACGAACTGGGCGAGAGCACGTAATCCACCAGCGGCATCATTTCCACCGCCCGCTGGTACCATCTGCGCGGGAAGGGCGGGATCGGGCAGTTCCAACGCGCGTGTTCCTCGGCCACGACGTTCCAGTAGTTCTCGGGATGGGAATTGCCACCGTCCAAAAAAGTCTTTCCACCATGCGCTCGGACCCACTCGAAGCTGCGGTTCGTATAGCCATAGCTCGACAGGATGTGATCGCCCGGCAGCAATTGTTTCCTCACCCATCGGTCGAACCACGGCAGAGTCGCGACACGAAACGCCTCAGCCCGCCGCGCGGGCAGAACACACCCCGCCACGTAACCGAACAAACCGACGAGCGGATTCAGCCGCGTTAACTCCGCCGGCACTCCATTCGTTCCGCGCCGCGTGCCGAGCGCGAGAAAACGCAGCGCGCCGGCGTGGGCCAGCGCGCGCGCGTTGTCGTCGCAAACCGAACGCGCCGGTGTGGCGACCACAAAGCCAGTTTTAACTCGAGCCGAAGACGGAATCATAGAGTTCAACGTGCGCCCGGCACATGCCTTCCGCCGTCATGCCACGCGCGACAATGGACGACGAAGCGGAGCGTCCGAGGCATTCTCGCCTTGAGGGATCCGCAATGAGTTGCTCCAAAGCGGCGGCAAGTTGGGAGGTGTTACGCGCTTCCACAAGCAAGCCGAGATCATGGCTCGCCAATAACTCCGGAATGCCGCCTACCCGTGTGCCAATGCAGGCGGCGCCACAATACATCGCCTCCTGTAACGCCAACCCCAGTGCCTCCTGATAGGAGGGTTGCACATAAATCGCGGCACTCCGCATGAGCGCCATCACATCGTCCCGTGCTCCGGCAAGAATGATCCGCTGCTCCAGCCTATGCACGCGTGCGATTTCCCGGATGCGATCTTCGGAGTCATCGCCCCGATGTCCGGCCAGCATGAGTTTCCAAGTTGGATAGCGCGGGGCGATTTGGGCGAAGGCATCGGCGAGAAAAACCTGGCCCTTGCGCCAGGCGATATGCCCCACGTTCAGGATCATTTCTTCGCGCAGCTTCGGCGCTGTTACTCCCACTTCCGGGTGCAGGCGCGAATGGTATATTTGGGTGTAGCGGTTCTTCAGCGGCCAATACCGGCGTTTGAGTTTCCTGACGTCATGCTGCGAAACCGAGATTTCCCGGCGCACATGCCGCAACTGCTGAAGCTTGCCGGCCCACGCCAGAGGCAGCAACGCCAGCTTGAACGCGATCGAACGCTGCGGCCCGCAGTAGCCATCCAGAATTTCGTTGACGGAATGGACGGTGGCGACGCACGGAACTCCCATTCGGCTCAGGTATGGAATGGGACATTGCCCGGGAAAGCGATTGCCCCAGCCGAAGTTGCCGCCCAGATGAAAATGCGCCAGATGCACATCCAGGGAGGCGATGCGCTGTGCGAGTTGCCGCGCGTGATGGCTTCCGGTGCTGTCGGGCTCGTGTTGAATGTGGGCGGTCAGAGCGTCCTGCCAACCCGATTTCGCAAGGCTTTCAGGTGTGTCCGCCGAAACAAGGACCAATTCGTGGCTGTCGCGCAGGCCCGCGAGCAACTCCCGCACAAGAACCTCGGTCCCACCGAACTGGCCGATCGGATACTCCAGACACAGCGCAATTCTGCGTCGCGTGCCTACAGGATGTTTGCCGGCTTGATGGGCCATCGAAATTTCGACGGGCACTCGTAGTGTAAAGCGCGCTTGAAAGCAACGATGCGCACACGATCACAGGCCGGATACCGAGGAATGAATGGCCCACCATGCAGGTCGAGGCGCGGCAAACGGCCGTGGCTTTGCCGAACTGCAAATAAACTCGGGCGTGCCGTTATGGTCGGCACGCCCGGTCCCCAACCTCGTTTCTTATCGCGAGCAAGTGGATGCACCTCCTCGCAGCCATCCACTTAAAATGGAATCAATCTTCTGCCTGCTCGCTGACCGCTTCCGCATTGATTTCACTCTCGGCAATCTCCGTGAGCGATTCGTCCGCGGTCTTTTCCTCATCAAGCGTTTCCTTCAGCAAGTCAGATGCTTCGTCGAGTCCGAGCAGATCGCACCAAGTGCAAATGGTTCCGTACGTCGCGATCTCGTAGTGCTCGACCTTCTGGGCAGCCGCGATCAGCGCTGCATCGGCCATGGCGGAATTCTTGTGCTCGTCCATCATTTCCTTGCCCTCTTCGATGAGGCCCTGCATCGCTTTGCACGTCTTCGCTTTGGCGGGTTCGTCAAGAATTTCGAAGGCACGTTCGAGTCGATCCACGTGCTGCTCGGTTTGTTCGAGGTGATTCTCGAAGGCTTCTTTCAGCCGTGCGGATTGCGCCGCCTTCGCCATCCTCGGGAGAGCTTTGAGCAGTTGTTGTTCGGCGTGATAAACATCGCGCATCTCTTCGATCAACAACTCATACAAATTATTTTCCTTCTTCATAGAATCCTTGGGTCTTGACGGTTCAGTTCATTCAACGCGTTTGCGTTCACCCAAGGCAGTTAGCTGCTCATATGCCAACGAAAACCTGAATGCGAGATTCGGGATTTCCTGCTGAAAATTCTTTCTGGCCGGCGTGAAGCGAGTCGTGAACGACCGCGCAACGTGCAAACCCGGCACGATCCGAAAATGCGAATCGCAAATCAGCCGAAGCGAAACAAGGCCAGCCCGATAAGCGCTCCGCCCACAACGAGCCACGTTGAGCTCACCCGAAATCGCAGCAGCAACACGGCGCTGACAATCGCCAACGCCACGGCCCACGGATCAACAACCGCGTGGGTCTTCGGATTGGCAATCGCGCTGCGCGCCAGATACCAGGTCACCACCGCCATGAGTGCGAGCGACGCGACGTTGACGCCGTCGAGAAAACCACTTGCGACCGGCGACTTGCGCAGCCGCGGAATCCAAGGTGCGCTGATCGCCACGAAAACGAACGCCGGCAGAAAAATTCCCACCGTCGCAAGCATCGCGCCCGGAAAACCGCCCAGCACGTAACCGATAAACGTCGCCGTCGTGAACACCGGACCCGGTGTCACCTGCCCGACCGCTACCGCGTCGAGCAACTGCGCTTCGGTGAGCCAATGCCATCGATCGACGAGATCGGCGCGCAGGAAAGCGAGCAGCACGTAGCCGCTGCCAAACAACACCGAACCGACCTTGAGAAAAAACAAAAACAGTCCGGGCAAACTGAAACTCGTCGCGCCCGTGGCGCCGATCGCGGCGAGTGTGGGCCACGCGAGCAACGGCAACGCCTTCCTCGGCTTGAACACGCCGCGACCCAGCGGCACGAGCAATCCGGCGGCGAACAGGATTGCGAGTTCGTTCACGCCGAGAAACGCGGCAGCCGTCGCGAGCATGCCGATCACCGCGAGGCCCTTCGTCTTCACGGCACTTCGCATCAGTCCCCACAACGCCTGCGCCACGACGGCGATGATCACCGGCTTCACACCGTAGAGAATGCCCTGCACCTGCGGCAACGTGCCGAACTTCACGTAAGCCCACGCGCACGCCAGCACGATCAACATCGCCGGCACGATGAAACAGGCACCCGCCACGAGGAGTCCCGGTGTTCCCGCCCGCAGCCGCCCGATATGAATCGCCAACTCCGTCGAGTTCGGACCGGGAATCAAATTGGTCGCGCCGACCAGATCCAAAAACTCTTCGCGCGTGAGCCAATGGCGGCGGCGCACCACTTCATCTTCCATCAACGCGACGTGCGCCGCGGGCCCGCCGAAGGCAGTGAAGCCGAGGCGGAGGAACAGCGCGGCGAGTTCCGCCAGTCGAGTTGCAGGGCGCGAGGCGGCCATCAACTATTTGGGAATTGACCGAAGATCGAGTTGGCGGACGACTGAAGGCAAGGCGGTGAAGTGCGAATCTTTATGCACCAGCACAAGTCCGAGTGCCCACGCTGTTGCCGCAATCAATGTGTCTGCGAAAGGGAAGTAGCCGCCCTCCTTGATTTCGAGCGCTTTCTCAAGTGTTGCGCCATCCGCCCATAATGTCACCAGTGGCAGAGCACGCGCGTCGCCAAGTTGCGATGCGACATCCTCGGCCGGAAGTCCGAGGCTGCGCAAGCGCCCGTGAACCTCGATCCACGTGGCAAAACTGACGGCACACGCCTGATCGAACATCAGGTGTTCGACCGCATCGGCTTCCTCTTCATCGAGAATGAAGGCGAGCAACGCTGTGCTGTCGAGCAGATGAGTCATGCGCGGCCTTCGCGCCGGTCGTTTTCAAATTCACGCCGGCGTTCCTCGGACTCCGCGTGAGCGTTGGTGCAGGGTGCGAGTTTCCAACGGCGCGCGCGCTCGCGGATGCGACGCGCGACCGAGGCTGGCGAGGATGCAACCGGCTGGACGATGACCCGGCCCGCATCGAGTTCGCAATCCAACTCGGCTCCCGCTTTGAGACCAAGAGCTTGCACCATCAGTTTCGGAATCTGAACCGTTCCGTCCGGAGCCACCGCAGTCTTCATGAATCCAGTGTCAGCTCGCGCACGCGGAAAGCCAAGTCTGGAGCAAATCGGCGTTCAGTGTGCCTGATGTTCCTGAATATATTCCTGCTTCAACCCCAACTGCTCCGGCGCGTGCAGCACAAGCATCTTCATGCGGATGTCGGCTGGCACTTCACGGCGGGTAAGTTTGGAAACGATCACCATCAATATGATTGCCAGCGGCACGGCCCAGATGGCCGGTTGCTCGCAGAGAATTCGCGCGAGCGGATGTTCGGCCCAGAAAAGATTCAGCGGTTTGAACATCGAAAACATTTGCGCCGTTTTGTCGGTGCCAGCGGCGAGCGTGCTGAAACTCGTGAGGGAGATCGCCACCATCGCCAGCAATCCGCCGCCGAGCATTCCGCTCGCGGCGCCTTTCATCGTCAGCTTGCGCCACCACACGGCCATGAAGAGCAGCGGAAAATAACTCGACGCCGCGATGGCAAACGCCTGTCCCACCATGAAATTGATCTCGAGTTTCTCGACAAAGCTTCCGAGCAGGATCGCCACGCCGCCGAGAATCACCGCGCCGATCTTGAACATGCGCATGCGCTGTTCCTGCGTGGCCTTCGGTCGAAGGATGCGCCCATAAACGTCGTGGGCCAGCGCGCCCGTCATGCTCACGAGGAGTCCGCTGAACGTGCTCATGAACGCCGCGAACGCGCCCGCGCACGTGATGCCGCTGAGGATCGATCCGAGCGGCGGATACTTCGCGTTCAGGATGCGCGGCAGTTCGAGCACGATTTTGTCGGTGCCTTTCGCGCCGATGCCGTTGTAAAGCTCCGGCAGGAGATTGCGTCCCAACACACCGAACACCGGCGGGAACACGTAGAACACACCAATCAAAATCATCACCCACATGGTGGTGCGTTTGGCGGCGGCACCGTCCGGGTTCGTGTAGAAGCGCACGAGAATGTGCGGCAACCCTGCCGTGCCGCAGACAAGTGCGATGATCAGCGAGTAGGTGTAGAGCAGCGCGAGCGGCTTCTCGTGTTTGGCGAGCCAAGCTTTCTCCAGCGTGCCCCCGGCATCTTGCCGGGCCGGAGCCTGACCAATCGAGGCGCTCTCTCTTGTTTGTGAGTCGGGACCCGGCGGGACGCCGGGGGCACGTTGGAGGGCGAACCCTTTCGCACCCGCCGCCACCACCGCCAGCCCATTCGTCCTCAACTGCGCTTCAATCGCCGCCTTCACTTCGCCCGCGCTGAACATCCCGTCGTTGTGGAAACGCACCCCGCTATCCGGCGTCGCGCCGCG
>JBBRBM010000284.1:0-6187 GCA_038205745.1 Verrucomicrobiota bacterium
TGAAAACATCCTCGCCCTCCGCTGCATCCACAGCAGTCGACGCAATGACGAATTCTGGAAACATCGCCTAAACCAACACGTCGCTCGCAACGACTCTCTCGCTCTGGCTGCTTAGGTGAAGATTTTTGTCTTACACCCGATAAACCATCGTCTGGTTCGTTCCGCTTGGGAATGTTGAAACCTTCTGCCAGACCTGATCGGCGAAGGCCGCCGTGTGTGCGATCACGAGATCATTGTCCGCTGCCCCGCCCACGGCGACAACCCGGCTCGGATTGCTTAGAAGAAGCGAATGTGTCCCGCCCCCGTATGCGGCCAGCTTCACGAGTTCGCTTTCCCGGAAGGAGATTTCGGACCATGTGAATCCGTGGCGTGCGCCTAGTGCCGCGAACAGCGGTCGATCCAGTTCGTTGATCACGCCAAGCGGATAGCTGGCCGCTTTGATGTCCGCCAGACCGTCATGTTCGGAGCGCGTATCAAACGTGAGGGCCGCGATGTCGGTCGTGAACGCACCGATGTCCACCATCAACGTGGTGATGATGGGATTGCGCATCCCGAACAACACCGCCTCCCTTGCCACTTGCATGTAAAAGTTCTGGCCGAACATTTTGTTGTATTGAAGCTGGAGTTGCCCGGCAGGGTTGCGCGTCACCCAGTTCCTCCCGCTCGAAAAAAGGCCGATGGTATTGGCGTGCGGCTCCGTCACCTTGAGAATTTTTGCTGAATTCCAGCCGTTCAATTCCATGCACCGGGCGATGAGCAGCGCCTTGCTTTCCATGTTTTCGAAAGCTGGCATTGCCACGCGCACCTCTGCTCGTGCCATGTCGGTCCCGGTGGCCTCAAGTTGTTCGCGCATCCAGCCGAAGAACTTGCCCGCGACGGTGACGGCTTCCGCCGACTCCTTGTCATTGGTGCTTCTGAACAGGTTCGCTTTCCAATTAAGGAACACCTCCATGTCCGCCGTTGGCGTCATGCCGGCGGCGGCGCGGCCAAAAACCCACGGCAACTTTTTGTTGCCCGTGCTGATCGCCAGCGTGGGAATCAGCGCGCTGCCGTCCAGCACCAGAACTTTCGCCAGCCTCTCCTGCCTGCCCGTCCCGCGTGGCAGACACGAAGGGCGATAAGCGACTTTGGTGTAGGACGCGCCCAAGTCGATGCTGACGATGGGTTCAAACATTTCGTTCTCCTTCCGACGCCGCGACTTTCGCGCGCATCAAAATCTCGTTTCGCCACCGCCACCCTTCCTCTTGAAAAACAACCTTGTCGCCGGGCAGCAGCCCGCCGGTGACATCCTCATGTTCAATGGGGTTGTAGATGACTGGATCGCCTTTCCTTCCGATGGGCGTCAGGCCGAGATTTCGTGCCGCCACGGTCAGAACATCGCGCGGCCCGAAGCCTTGATCGGCCTTCTCGAACGCCACGGCCAAATGCTGCGCGCCTTCCAGAGTCACATGGAGTCCGCCTGACGGCTTCTCGCCGGGCGCGGCGAGATTCTGCAAAATCCAAGTCTGTTGCTTTGCTTCGTCGGCGCGGGTCGTGGTGAGGACATGGCGGCCGGATTCAAGAATGACGGACAGAACTGCTTCTGCTGCCGGTGAACTCTTTCCGCTCAACACGATTCCCGTGCCGATGCGTGCCAGGCTCGCGGTCAGCCGTTTCCTTTCCGCGCCTTCCGCCAGCAAGGCGGCGGTCGCAAGGTGCTTAACCAGTTCTGCCACTGATGGCTTGGCGTCTTTTCGTTCCGCAATCTGGGGAATGTTTTCCACCGCCACTTGCAACGCCGTGCGGTCCAGACGTATCATCTCGGCGAGAGCCTCCAACCGATCCGGTCCCGCCCAATCGTGTTGCAGGATGAAGCCAAGCAACGCGCCGCGTTTATCTTTCGCGAGCGCCGTCGCCAACGCCTCACTCCACGACGGTAAAAACTTCGGCCTCGATTGGCGCGTGAGAAACAGAGCGAGCAACGGCGCGAGGCTGCTTGGTTTTCCAGTTTGCAGTAGCCAGTCGCCCGCCGCCGTCGCATAGCTGGTCGCGGAGTCTGACGCTAGTTCCTGTTGCGCGGCTTCCGCTTTCGTTTTCGTTTTCTTGCACCACAGCGCAATGGATCTCGCATCGGGAGCCACGTTCACGAAAGCCTTCAGGGGCAACTGCGCCAGTGCATCCATCCACGCGACCACGAGGACGCGCGCCGTGTCCACAAACTCGCGGCTGCGCAACTCGTTCAACATCTCCGTGGCGCGCGTTGCGTCCGGCCGGCTGCGTTGGTCGGCGGGCTTGGAGAACTCCCCGAAAAGGTCATCCAACAATCCGCCTATACGCTCATCGACGACACGCCCTCGAATTTGCCGATAATCCTTGCCCGCCGTTTCGACTTTTGCGGACACCTTCGCGATATTCAGCGCCTTCAACACTCCGGCCAATTTGCGATCCAGTGGATTCATCTTTTTGAGCGATCAAAATTTGAGCATCTGCTGGGGTCCGGCATCGGGTTCCGGTGCGGGGGCGTTTGGTTCGGGCGCGGGAATGGGGCGGTTCATGATAAGGCGCTGGGGCGCGGTCGCGGGATTTTCAAAGAGAGAGATTTCCCAAAGGCCGCGGCTGATCGAGGTGCTGCCGAATTTCATTTCCTGTGCGTTCACTTCCATCGTGAGGCACTTCGTTCCCGTGTAACTGCGCAGCAAGGGAAGTAGCTGCTGGTGGCGGAAGAAACAGACGCCTTCTTTCGCAACGTCCGCTGCGAAGGAAGTTCCCGCCACGTCTTCGATGGTCAAACTGATCTGGTCGCCTTGCGCGCAAATCCGTAAATGCGCGTCCGGCGCCACGCCGCCCAGGGACAGCAGCTTGAGCATCTTGACCAGCGTTTTTCTTTCGACGGTGAATTTCATTGGGCCGCCGCCTGGTCGAGTTTGATTTCGGGCGGCGTCAGGCCGTAAAGGGCGTAATCGCCTCGCGCAGAAATCTTCCCGCGCGCCTCACCTTCACATGGCGGCGAGTTCGCGCGCGTGTGCAATTTCTCCGGCGTGTGTGGGACGCACCTGATTGGCCATGAGCGTCTCGACCGCAATCGTGTCGCCGTCCAGCGAGGTGAACTCCACTTCGTAGCCTCGGTGCTCGCGATGCACCAGGACCACCGTGCCAATGTCACCCGCACTCAACCCGTGTTCCGGCAGGTCGCAAGTCAGAATCACGTCATCCAGTTCGTTGATCATAATTATTTTCTCCGGCGCAACGGGTAGGCCGTCACCAGGCGCGGCCTTTGCTCACCGGACTCAGTGAACCATACCGACCGAATCGGGGCAATCACGCCGTCACGCAAGGTGAGCGGACCTTCCACGACGAGACGCACACCCAATGGCGTCGCTATCTGTTTCATGACTTCGTTTTCCCGCGCGTGCGTCCGCAAGGCCTCGGCCAGTTCCTGCCAGTGCTCAATGTCATAGCCATGACCGGCAAAGAAGCGCGCCTTGCTTTTCCCGGAACGGTGATTGGGATCGAGCAGATACAGCACGATTTTCGCTTGCGGCACCTCGGCTTCATTGACCAATGGCAATTTCATCTCGCGCTGGCCTCCACCAGTTTGATTTCTTCGGGCGTGAGGGCGTAGAGGGCGTAAACGTGCTGGTCGATCTCGTGTTCCAATTCGCTCGTGTCGGCAGCAGGATTCTTCTGCTTTGCGGCAAGGATGCGCTCCACCAATCGTTCCACCGGCTTTTGCCCTTCGGTCCGCACGACGGGAATGGGCAAGACAGAAACATACATCGGCTTGAACTCGTAAAACCCGCCCTGCTTGCTCGCCGCTGTTTGACGGATGAACCACCAGAGCGGTTTTGAGTTTAACAGTGCCGAGATGAACTCCGGGTTTTCACAGGCGAGCAAAGTGGTCTTGTCGTTTGAAAAATATCCCTCGCGGTCAACAGCGTATTCTACGTCATTCACAATTGTTGGAATCACCACCTTCGGTTTCGCGAATTGTGGAGCGGATTCGAATCGTGGACGCGATAACGCATACCACTCGTAACGAATGTCGATCTCCGAAGCGTCACGGTTCCGTAGCGGTTCCGAGAATTGATTCAGGTGCTTGTGAATGATTGGGAATTGAGTCTTGAATGCTTTCTCCGCTTTCGTCGAACAGGCCCGAATTGTTGCGTCGGCGTGCAGCGGGAAATGCCAAGGGAGGTATAGCAGCCATAGGTCTGCCGACTGGACGCGCCAGCGTTTCACATCACGTCCACGCAGGAAAGGTTTGAACAGGGCTTCGGCTTCCGGTTCAGCAGAAACGATTGCGTCCCGTTCAGTGCGGGTGAAAACAAAAGCTGGGTTCAAACCCGTTTTGATACCATTGAAAAATGCAGTTCCCGGCAGTTCGCCGAGCGGCTTTCCCGATCGGCGAAGTTTCTCCAGCAGCCGGAGAACGGCAGGTGATTCCAGGCGCCAGCCGTCCGGCTTCAACTCGTTCTGAGAAATCGGGACGGCGCGTGAGCGGACGACTTGGGCAAAGCCCGTGAGGGAAACATCTGGTTCCCAGGTGTGTGCTCGTGCGGTTGCGTTGCCTCCAGGCGCACTCTTGCTGCCAATGAGAATGGAAGCATAGGCAATGGCCTCAAAGACCGGTGCGTCGCCGAAATCGACGAGTTGATGCAGCGTCAGTTCGCGCGCGAGGAAGGCGCGAAGTTTTTCACCGTAACCCGCCCGATAATATTTGTTCGACGAGATGAAGGAGAGCACGCCGCCCCCGTTGAGCAACGTCACGGCGCGTTCGTAGAAATAAACGTAGAGGTCGGCGGTTCCGGTGTAGCACTCGTAACTGTTTTGGAGGAACGGCTTGAGTTCCTTTATCCTCTCGTGTCGCACGTAGGGCGGATTGGCGAGCACGATGTCGAAGCCGCTGCTTGCTGTCGCGCCTTCCCACGGTGCGGCATCGGTCAAACCCAACGCGCCGGAATTTCCGTTTCCGCCGGCAGTAGCAGCGAGGGTGGACTCGCGATGAAAGACTTCGGCGAAGTCGAGTTGCCAGACGAACGTCGGTTTCTGCGGGTCGTCGAACCGGGCGCGGATGCGTTCCAGAGCTTCATCCTGCGGAGCCGCGCGCAATTTGCGAGCGTCGTGAATCTGCGCGGCGATGAAGGCAATCTCCTTGAGTCCATGATCCAGCTCGACGACGCGGCGCGTGGATTTCTCGTCGAGAACGAATCCCATGCCGCCGGCCTCGGTGCGGGCGCGCGTGAGTTCGAGTTTCGCGAGTTCAGTGATGGCCTGGTAGATGTCGAGCCGGAGTTTGCGTTTTTCGGCGGCCTTGCGCGCGTGGAAGAACGCGCGCTTGGCGGTGGTGAGCTTGGAGAGCGGCAGGGCCGCGCCGGTTTCGCGCGCGAGTTTTCCCAGCTCGACGGGTTCGCCGTGAATCTTGTCCACGAGCGAGTCGGCGCGGCGGATTTTGAAATCAAGATTCGGGAGCGGCTCCAATTCGCCGAGCGCGCGGCGGAAGGAGCGGGCGTCGCACTTGATCGGGTCCACGCCGAGATCGTTATCGACCATGAGACTGAGCCAGAGGCGAAGCTTACAGATTTCGATGGCGCGCTCCTGAATATCCACGCCGTAAATCACGCGCTCGATGATTCGCTTCTTGGCTTCGTAGAGCCAGGTGCGGTCGCCCTCCACGGGGTCTTGTCCGCGCGCGCGTGTCTCGCAGAGGCGGGCGAGGTTCAGGAGTTCGCGGAGCAGCCCCATCGGGAACGCGCCGGAGCCGACGGCGGGATCGCACGCACGAAGCGTGGCGAGAGCGTCGAGCAGCGCGGTGGCTTCTTCGGGCGTGAGAGATTCGTCGAGAGTCTCGCGCTCGTCGTCGTCGAGTCCTTCGCTGGCGTCGAGCGCGAGAAGTTTGGCGATGCGTTGCGGGGCGTCTTTTTTGCCAATGAATGGCGTTCGAGATTCGAGCCAGGCCGCGAGCGCGCCGACGCACAGGTAATGAACGATCGGGCGCGGGGTGTAGTGGCTGCCGGTGTCGTGCCGCAAAGATTTGCCGCCGGTGCCGCTCTGCTCGATTTGCAGAACCAGCGACTCGAAAATTTTCCCCAGCATCTCCGGGTCAATGGCGACTTCCTGATTCGTGGGTGAATCCTCGTGGATGGTGAAGTTGTAACGCTCCAGCAAATTCTCGAACACGTAATGCAACGTGTCGTTGCCGACGATGAGG
>JBBRBM010000285.1:0-6183 GCA_038205745.1 Verrucomicrobiota bacterium
TGACCGTGTGGCAGGCCATGTCGCCCAGGGCGCCCGTGCCGAAATCTTTCCAGCCGCGCCATTTGAAGGTGTGATACGTGTCCTTCTTGTAGGGCCGCATCGGTGCGGGTCCGAGCCACGCGTCCCAATCGAGCGACGCCGGCACAGCATCTTCACCTGCGGGACGATCAATCCCTTGCGGCCAGATCGGCCGATTGCTCCAGACATGAAGCTCTTTGGGATTTCCAATCACGCCGGATTGGATGACTTCCACCGCGCGGCGCAAGCCAGAGCCAGCGCTGCCCTGATTGCCCATCTGCGTTGCGAGTTTGTTGTCCTTCGCGAGCTTGCGCATCGCGCGCGCCTCGTAAACTGACTGTGTGAGCGGCTTCTGGCAGAAACAATGTTTGCCCATGTTCATTGCACGCACACTGGCCGGCGCGTGATGGTGATCAGGCGTCGCGACAATCACGGCGTCGATGTCCTTGCCGATCTTGTCGTACATCGCGCGGTAATCCTTGAAGGTCTGCGCGTCCGGGTATTTCTGTTTGCGGCTGTTCAACGTGTTCTCATCCACGTCGCACAACGCGAAGATGGTCCCGCCTGCTCTGGCGGTATCATCAGTGTCGCTGGAGCCTTTTCCACCAGCGCCGACCACTGCGACGTTGATGCGGCTGTTGGCGCCCTGGGCGCGCGTATAACTCGCCGCACTCAATGAAAGTGCACCAATTGCGAGCGAAGTTCGTTTGATGAATTCACGTCGGGACGGATCCCACACGAAAGTTTGCTTTGGCATAGGGCTCTGGATTACGCCCGCGCGAAATGGGCGACAAGAAGAAACTCAATTCGAGCTCAAAAGAATTGATTACGATCAATTGTTCTCTGGCGAATAAGAGCCTCCTGACGAACGTCCACTCCGCCTTCGATGAACAACCGTTTCCTGAGTGTATTTGCGATCCTGACGGCAATCGCTGGGTCCGCGTCCGCCGCTGAATTGCCCACACCCGTCAAGGCGCCGCCCGGCTGGAAAGTGACGCTCTACGCCGCGCCGACCAACGTCAGTTACCCCACCTGCCTCTCCACTGCGCCCGAAGGCGATCTCTACATCGGCATCGATGAGAATGGCTCGATCGACTCGAAAACCGGCCGCGGCCGCGTCGTGCGTTGCACCGACACAGACGGCGATGGCGTCGCGGACAAGTTCATCACCTTCGCGAAGATGGATTCGCCGCGCGGCATCTGGTTCGACCACAACGTGCTTTACGTCCAGCACCCGCCGCTGGTCGAAGCGTTCATTGATGACAATGGCGAAGAAAGACATCACCAAACGGGAGAAGCGCGACAAGTCGATCATGCCGGACGGGCTCACCGATAAACTTACGACGAGCGAACTGGCATCGTTGCTCGCGTTCCTGGAAACATTGTAATCGAAATGAATTCGCTTCGCACACTTCTTCTGCTGCTCGCTTTCACATTCACCGCGCGCAGCGAGCAGGCGCGCAGTGCGGATTCATTCGTCGAGTCGATCGGCGTCAATACGCACCTCGGCTACACGGACACGGTTTACCGCGACTACAACACCGTCATTCGCCCGCGACTGATCGAGCTTGGCGTGCGGCACATTCGCGACGGCACGTGGAGCAGCAACATCCTGAACCGTTATCTCGACCTGCACACGAACGGCGGCGTCCGCGTCTTGCTGATCTCAAATCCAAAACGTGCCGTTGCCCAGGCGAAGGCGCTCGGTTCGGCGCTGTGGGCGATTGAAGGCGTGAACGAGCCGGACACGCGCGAAGGCTGGGTGCCAGTGATCCGTGCCGAGCAACAGCAGCTTTTCGCCGCGATCAAAGGGGATTCGCAGACGACGAAAGTTCCCGTGCTTGTTTCATCTCTCGCGAACATTCGCAACAGTCCCGCGCAGCTTGGCAACATGACGGAGTTCCTCGATTACGGAAACATGCATCCCTACGCCGCGGGCCAGATGCCGACGAAGCATTGGGGCTGGGGCTTGAACGGTGACAAAGCGATCGCCGAGGCGAAGAAGGTCTCGACCACGAAGCCGATCGTGGTGACGGAATGCGGCTATCACAACCAGGAGAACAACAAAAATCATCCCGGTGTCAGCGAGAGCGCCGCCGGCAAATACATCCCGCGATTGCTGCTGCACTACTTCAATCGCGGCCTGGTGCGCAGCTACCTCTACGAGTTCGCCGATGAAAAACCGGACGCGGAGTTCAAGGACATGGAACAGCACTTCGGATTGATTCGTCGTGATGGCTCGCCGAAGCCCACGTTCACGGCGTTGAAGAACCTGATCACCGTGCTGAAAGATCCGGGCGCGGAGTTCGCATCGGGCTCGCTCGACTTCAAACTGTCGGGCGAAACGAACTCGATTCAACACACATTCCTTCAGAAGCGCGATGGGCGGTTCTGCCTCGTGTTGTGGAACGAAATTGCGTGCTACGACCTGAGTGCAAAGAAGGATGTAACGAACAAAGTGGCGAAGGTGAAGGTCCAGCTTCCGCAGGATTTTACGGCGTCACTATTCCAACCGAATCAATCCGCCGTCGCAGTGAAGACGCTGGCGCGTTCGAAGGAGTTCACACTCGATGTGCCGGACGAAGTTCTCATTTTAGAACTGACTCAATAAATAACGCCGCTCATCGCTGCGCGGCGTGTGAAGAAACTTTCGTTTACAACAATTCCGGATGCACCTTCTCGGGATCGTAGTTCAAATCCTTGATCGCCGCCGCGACGACACTGCGCTCGATCTGTCCCTTCTCCGCGAGTGAGTAAAGCGTGGCGATGACGACTGACTCCGCATCCACCTCGAAGTAGCGACGCAACGCTGCGCGCGTCTCGCTGCGACCGAAGCCGTCGGTGCCAAGCGCGAAGAGTCCGCCCAGAATCCACGGCGCGATTTGCTCCGGCACGGCACGGATGTTGTCTGACACGGCGATGAACGGCCCCTGCTCGTTTGCGAGAACCGTCTCGACATACGACTTCTTCACCGGCTGCGTCGGATGAAGCATGTTCCAGCGGCGCGTGTTGATGGCGTCGGCTCGGAGTTGCTTGTAGCTCGTCGCGCTCCACACATCGGCGGAAACGTCGTAACGCTCCGCGAGAATTTCCTGCGCCCGCAGCGCCGAGCGGATGATCGGGCCGCTGCCGAGGATTTGCGCCTTGTGCTTCTTGCCTTCGGGACCGGTCTGGAATTTGTAGAGACCCTTCAGGATGCCATCGCGCACGCCTTCGGGCATCGTAGGCTGTGGGTAGTTTTCGTTGTAGAGCGTGATGTAGTAGAAGACTTCTTCGCCATCCGCGTACATGCGCTTCATGCCGTCAGCGACGATCGTGGCGACTTCGTAACCGAACGCCGGGTCGTACGCGTAAAGCGTCGGCACCGTGCCGGCCACGAGCAGGCTGTGACCATCTTGATGTTGCAATCCTTCGCCGTTCAACGTGGTGCGGCCGTAAGTCGCGCCGAGCAGGAAGCCCTTCGCCTTGATGTCGCCCGCCAGCCAGATCAGGTCGCCGATGCGCTGGAAACCGAACATCGAGTAGTAGATGAAGAACGGAATCATGTTCACGCCGACGTTCGCGTACGACGTGCCCGCCGCGATGAACGAAGACATGGAACCGGCTTCCGTGATGCCTTCCTCGAGAATTTGTCCGTCCTTCGACTCGACGTAAGGCGCAATGGATTTGGTGTCCACCGGTTCGTAAACCTGTCCCTTCGAGGAGTAGATCTTGAATTCCTTGAACATCGGGTCCATGCCGAACGTGCGCGCTTCGTCGGGAATAATTGGCACGATGTTTTTGCCAATCTTCTCGTCGCGCAACAACGTGCGCAGCAGCGTCACGAACGCCATCGTCGTCGAGGCGCCGAGGTTTCCGGAGCCCTTTAGCGTCGCCGCGCCGAACTCTTCCACGCTCGGTATTTCGAGCCTGGGCGCTTTCACTTCGCGCTTCGGCAAAGAGCCGCCGAGCTTGCGGCGACGATCGAGGAGATACTTGATCTCGGGGCTGTCGTCGGCTGGGCGATAGAAAGGATACTCGGCGATCTCTTCGTCGCTGATTGGAATGTTGAAGCGCGCGCGGAACTCGCGGAGTTCCTTCTCGTTCATCTTCTTCTGTTGATGCGAGATGTTGCGGCCTTCGCCCGCTTCGCCGAGGCCGTAGCCCTTCACGGTCTTGGCGAGGATGACGGTGGGCTGGCCCTTGTGCGTGGTCGCGGCCTTGAATGCGGCGTAAACCTTCTTCGGATCGTGGCCGCCGCGAAGCATTTTGCGAAGCTGCTCATCGCTCAAATGATTCACGCGACGGAGCAACTCGGGATACTTGCCGAAGAAATGTTTGCGGATGTACGAGCCGCCTTCGACGGAATATTTTTGGAAGTCGCCATCGACGCACTCTTCCATGCGCTTGAGCAACAAGCCGTCATTGTCCTGCGCGAAGAGTTCATCCCAATCGCCGCCCCAGATCAGCTTGATGACATTCCAACCCGCGCCACGGAATGCGCCTTCGAGTTCCTGGATGATCTTGCCGTTGCCGCGCACCGGGCCGTCGAGGCGCTGGAGATTGCAGTTCACGACCCAGATCAGGTTGTCGAGATTCTCGCGGGACGCGAGGGTCAGCGCACCGAGTGACTCTGGTTCGTCGCTCTCGCCATCGCCGACGAATGTCCAGACCTTCGGCTCCGGTTCCTGCGTGAGGAAACCGCGCGCCTGCAAGTAACGCAGAAACCGCGCGTAGTAGATCGACACGATCGGCCCAAGCCCCATCGACACCGTCGGGAACTGCCAGAAGTTCGGCATGCAATACGGATGCGGATAGCTGGAAAGACCGCCGCCCGGTGCGAGTTCCTGGCGAAAATTCTGCAAGTGCTGCTTCGTGAGCCGGCCTTCGAGAAAAGCGCGCGCGTAATTGCCGGGCGTGGCGTGCCCTTGGAAAAACACGAGATCGCCGGACTGCCGGTCGTCGCCGCCGTGGAAGAAATGGTTGTACGCGACTTCGTAAAGCGTCGCGCTCGATGCGAAGCTGGAGATGTGGCCGCCGATGCCGTCGTGATTGTGATTGGCGTTCACGACCATCGCCATGGCGTTCCAGCGAATGATGCTCTTGATGCGGCGCTCGATGTCCCGATCGCCGGGATACGCGGACTCCATCTCCACCGGGATGGTGTTGATGTAAGGCGTGCTGACCGGGCCGGGCACTTTCAGGCCGGAGCGGCGCAGTTTGTCCACGAGGCCTTCCAGGAAAAGCGGCGCTTGCTCCTCGCCCTGCGTGCGCAACACGTAGGCAAGCACGTCTTCGAGGGAATCGAGGTAGTGTCGTGGGCCGCGCGGGAGATCGCGAAGTTGTTCCAAGCGCTTGCCGGCGCCGGTCTCATTGTTCTCTTGCGCGGGGAGGCCATTCATCGATTTCTTCTCAAGTTTTACGTTGTCAGACACAGGGGCGAGAACCTAAACGAGCACCTCCTTAAAACCAAGTGATGAAATTGTTCGACTGCACCTTCCCGACGCCCGCCGCGAACCTCGCTGCGGATGAGGTTTTGTTGGATCTGTGCGAAGAGCAAGACGTGGAGGTGCTGCGGTTCTGGGAGTCGGCGACACCGTTCGTGGTGGTCGGGTACGGAAACAAGATCGCGACCGAGGTGAACATGGCGGCGTGCGAGGCGCACGGCGTGCCGGTCCTGCGCCGATGCTCGGGCGGCGGGACGGTGGTGCAAGGTCCTGGATGTCTGAACTATCAGGTCACATTACGGGTCGGGGAAGCCAGTGAACTCGCCACCGTCACCGGAACAAATCGGTTCGTGATGGAACGCATCCGCGCTGCTTTGGAAACCCAACTCGGCAGACGCATCACGATCGAGGGCTGCACTGATCTTGCGCTTCATGAAGGCGATCAACTCCTGAAGTTTTCTGGCAACGCTCAACGACGACGGCGGAACTCTCTTCTGTTTCACGGTACGATTCTCTACGCCTTTGAGCTGACACTGATTTCAGAATTACTAAACGCGCCCTCAAAGCAGCCCGACTATCGCGCCTCGCGCCAACATGGCAGCTTCGTCACGAACGCGAGCGCGAGCACGGAGGAACTGAAGGCATCGCTGATATCCGCATGGAATGCACACGAAACACTTTCCGATGCGCCAATCACCGCGATCGACGAGATGACTCGCAAGCGCTACAGCACACGCGA
>JBBRBM010000286.1:0-6158 GCA_038205745.1 Verrucomicrobiota bacterium
GCGGGCGCGCGGAGGCGCGCAGAGAATCTCGGTCCGCTTGCCAAAGGCATCCAGATGCCGCCAGACGCGGGCGTCCGTATGGTCGTGACAGACCACAACCTGATGCCCGCAGGTCGACACGGGGCACTTCAATTTCGTCCAGAGCTGGTCCGTCTCGTGAACGACCAGAAGAAACCGCCCTGCCGGCTCCGTCTCATCCTCCGCCGCGCTGACCTCCCAGCACTCATCCAGGCCCAACAATCGTTCAAATGCTTTTTCAGGTATCATCCCAACATCCTATCCCATCTCCTCCAGCCACTGGAAACAGCGCGCAACCTGACCGACTCGTCACCCGGCGCGTCGTGCTACGCCACCGGCAACAAGGCGAACAATAATCAGCATGGCGTGTTCCCGGATGACACGACGGAGAATGGCGACAACCCGCGCGTGGAATCGGTCGGCGAATACCTGCACCGCACGCAGGGACGTTCGCTCGGCATCGTCACGACCACGGACTTGTTCGACTCGACGCCGGGCGCGTTCGGTTCGCACACCCAGGCACGCACGGCAGGGGCGGGCATCTGTGATGAATTTTTTGATGAACGCAATGCGACCGGATTGACCGTGCTGATGGGCGGCGGGCGCAAATGGTTTCTGCCGAACACAACGAGTGGCTCGGGTCGAACCGCAGGCACGGACTATGTAATCCCTGCATCGATTGCCGGACCGTGGGGGATTCCGGCGGGCGTGGTGGATCCGAGTCGTGATCTGCTCAGCGAATTTGTAGCCGATGGGTTTACCTATGCGCCACATAGCACGGCATTGAATGCGGTTTCGCCGAGCACCACGAAGCTTCTTGGCCTGTTCAACTTCTCGAACATGAACGTGGCCAAGGACAAGATTGACGGGCGTCGCAACGGCGGAGGCACCAACGTGGTGGATGACTTTGGTTTCCCCGACCAGCCAATGCTCGACGAAATGACGGACAAAGCGCTCGCCGTGTTGAGCAAGAATTCCAACGGCTTCGTTGCGATGATCGAAGGCGGCTCCATCGACAAGCAGGCGCATTTGATGGATTCGGACCGTTGGATGATTGACGCCCTCGAGTTCGACCGCGCCATCGAACGCTGCCGGCAGTTCGCGCTCACGCATCCTGACACGCTGGTCATCGTGACGGCGGACCATGAGTGCGGCGGCGCAAACATCATCGGCGCGTCGCGAGTCGCGCACACGAACCTGGTCACGCGCGCGGCGGCAGGGACGGGCACGAATCAATTGCGTAATGGCGTGGTCGGCACGCTCGACCTGGCGGGCTTCCCGAAATACACGATTGCCGGTGATGGTTATCCCGTCACGACGGACATCGATTTTCGGATGTTGATCGGCTACGCGTGCAATGCGGATCGCTACGAAGATTGGATCACGAATCCGCGTCCGGTTCAGAACGCGTCGCATGCCATTGCCACCACGCCGCCGATCATCGGATATCCGCAAGGGATGTTGGACCGTGACACGACCGGCAACTATTTCGTCACCGGCCAGATTCAAGACGCCATCGCGACGCACACCGCGTCGGATATTGTCTTGTCGGCGATGGGCCGCCACGCGGCCGTGTTCGGCGGCCTGATGGACAACAAGGATGTGTTTTTCAAGATGATGCAAGTGGCGCTGGGGGATGCGGGACTGCGACAAGAATTGATCGAGCGCATCGGCAACCCGGGCATCGTCGGTCTGAACGGGGTGAACGCGAGTGGCGCGTCGCTCTCGTTGCAAGGCAGCCCAGGGGGAGAATATGCATTGCAAGCAACCACGGATTTTCAGACGTGGACGAACCTTCTCTCCACGCCCAACCTTCCCGCCACCTTCCTCGATACTGACGCGTCGGGATTTCCCTATCGCTTCTACCGCCTACGCTGGCAGTGAACGGGTTTTGGCAGTCAGGCAGGCCCGCTTCGGCGGGCCTGTTGGTTTGCTCGAAACGTCTTGCGGGTTTTTCCTTTTGCGAATGAGCGGTTTTGTTAGGGTCTGCGGCGAAAGAGAAAACCTCTATGGGCTTAATCAAAGAATTCAAAGAGTTCGCGATGAAGGGCAACGTCGTGGACCTCGCCGTCGGCGTGATCATCGGCGCGGCGTTTGGGAAAATTGTCACCTCGATGGTGGCCGACATCATCATGCCGCCGATCAGCAAGGTCACGGGCGGCGTGAGTTTCGTGGATCAGTTTGTGATCCTCGATCAAGCGAAAGTGGGCACCAACGCGGTGGCCACTCTGGCGCAAGCAAAGGCGACGGGGGCGCCCGTCCTCGCCTACGGCAACTTCCTTCAAAACGTCTTCGATTTTCTGATCGTCGCGTTTTGTATTTTTCTGTTCGTGAAAGGAATCAACGAACTCCGCCGACGCTTTGAGAAGCAGCAGGCGGCTGCGCCCTCCGTTCCCGCGGCTCCCACCGCGAGCGAGACGTTGCTCACCGAGATTCGCGACTTGCTGCGCGCTCGCAAGTAGAACGTTCTCAAGTCCGCGCCACTTCGTTACTGTTGCGCCACGTGAAGGTTGTCCAGATCACACCAGGTGCGGGCGGGATGTATTGCGGAGGTTGTTTCCGCGATAACGCGCTTGTGGCTGAATTGCGCAAGCTCGGTCACGACACGTTGATGGTGCCGCTCTACCTGCCGCTCACGCTCGATGAAGAAAACCAGGCGGCGAGCACGCCGATCTTTTTCAGCGGCGTGAATGTTTACCTCGAGCAAAAGATTCCGTGGTTCCGGCGCGCTCCAAACTGGCTGCATCGCGCGCTGGCTTCAAAAGCATTGCTTGGAATGCTCGGCGGAATGGCAGGCAAAACCCGGGCCGAAGATGTGGGTGAGCTCTCGCTTTCAATGCTGCGCGGCGAAGAAGGCAATCAGGCGCGTGAAGTGGAGGAACTCGTCGCGTGGCTGAAGGAGCAGCATCGCCCCGATGTGATTTCGCTCTCGAATGTGCTGCTCGTCGGGATGGCACGAAGATTGAAAGCGGAGTTGAACGCGCCGGTCGTGTGCATGCTTCAGGGCGAAGACACCTTCCTCGACGGTTTGCCCGGATCATATCGCGACACAGCGTGGCAAATCACTCGTGAGCGAGCGCGCGATGTTGATCTGTTCATTGCACCGAGTCGTTACTTCGGCGCCTTGATGACGGAGCGGCTGAAACTTCCACCGGACCGCGTCCGCGTGGTTCACAACGGAATCAACCTTGACGGTTTTGAAACCCCAAACCCCAAACCCCAAACCCCAAACCCACCCACGCTGGGTTACTTCGCGCGCATGTGCAGTCAGAAGGGTTTGGATTTGGTCGTGGACACTTTCATCGAACTTCGCAAGCGCGGGCGTGTGCCAAATGCGCGGTTGAAAATCGGCGGCGGCTGCGGCCCGAGCGATGAACCCGTGGTCGAAGAACAAAAAGGAAAACTGGAACGCGTCAGTTTGCGCGATGACGTGCAGTTCTTTCCGAACGTGACGCGTGACGAGAAGATTCAGTTTATGCAATTGCTCGACGTCTTCTGCACGCCCGCGCTCTACGGCGAAGCGTTCGGACTGTACGTGATCGAAGCAATGGCCGCGGGTGTGCCCGTCGTGCAACCACGTCACGCTGCGTTTCCGGAGATTGTCGAAGCGACGGGCGGAGGTGTGATTGCCGAACCGAACGCCGCTGCGCTGGCGTCAGCAATCGAGGATTTGTTGCTCGATGCCACTCGCGCGCGCTTCCTCGGCAATGCCGGTCGCGATGCAGTGCGTGAGCGCTTCAACGTCACTCGAATGGCAACTGAAACAGCCGCGGTGTTCGAGGCCGCACGCGCGCTCGCAAATCGCAGATCGCAAATCTAAAATCCCGCCATGCCTTACGAGTTCAAAGTGGAGCGGCGCGTGGAATTCTCCGAGACCGACATGGCGGGGATCGTCCACTACTCGAACTTCTTCAAATACATGGAGACGGCGGAGCACGCGTTCTATCGATCGCTCGGCACTTCCGTGGTGATGAAGCACGTCGATCCGCCGCTCGGCTGGCCGCGCGTACGGGCGGAATGTGATTACTTCAAGCCCCTCCACTTCGAAGACCTCGTCGAGGTCCACATGCTGGTGAAGGAAAAAAAGTCTAAGGCGCTGACCTACGTTTTTCGCTTCTACAAATTGAACGGCACGCGCGAAGAAGTCGCGCGCGGTTCGCTCACGGTGGTTTGTGTATCGCATCAGGCCGGTGCCATGCGCGCGGTGGAAATGCCCGCCGAACTCGCGGAGAAGATTGAAGTAGCGCCCGCGGAATTGCTTTCCGGAATCGATCCGCGCTCACCGAAGAGTTGACACGCGTCATCGCTTCAACAGGCGCCTTGAGCTAAGAGCGTGGTGTGAGATCATTCTTCATCGTAGCTGTTCTGTTTGCTTCCGGCTTGTTCACGTGCGCTCAGGTTCGTGTTGGCGACGTGGTCCTCAACGAACACTTCGAGAGCGCCGACGTGTTGCGCCTTTGGCAGGGCGACAAGAATGCGCAAATCCAACTCGCATCCGGCTTTCAGAATTCGCGCGCCGTCCAGGTCACCTCAACGGCGGGCAGTCCCAGCAACGTGATGGTGCGAATGGCCGTGCCTGTCGATCGCATCCGTGGCGCTCGCGTGAGTTGCGAAGCGATGGTGCAAGCAGAGGGCGTGACGAAGCCGCCGCAATCGTGGAGTGGAATCAAGGTGATGCTCCATCTCACGGCGCCGGGCGGCGATCAATGGCTCCAGCAAAACAATCTGTCCGGATCGTTCGATTGGCGTCGCGTGCGGTTCCAGGCCGCGGTTCCAGCCGATGTCACGAAAGCGGAAATCATCCTCGGGCTGGAAGCTGTGAACGGCACGGCGAAGTTCGATGACGTGAAAGTGTCCGTGATCCGCGCGCCACGCCAGCGGATTGTCACAGCGCCTGCGGCCGGTCCCGTGTTCAAAGGCCATGATTCGCCACGGTTGCGCGGAGCGATGATTCAGCCGGACATCACGCCGGAAAGTTTGCGTGTGCTCGGGAAGGATTGGAACGCGAACGTGATTCGCTGGCAATTGATCCAGACATCACGAGTCGCGCGAAACGTGACGCTTACGAATTACGACCAATGGCTCGATGGCGAACTGCGAAAGCTCGACGCTGCCTTGCCGCTCTGCGCCGAACTCGGCGTGCGCGTCGTTCTCGACCTGCATTCGCCGCCGGGCGGAGCGCCGACGGCGGGCGGCTACGTCGGTTCGGACAGCGGACTTTTTACGAACAAGGCGGCGCAAGCGAAGTTCGTTCAGCTTTGGGAGAAGATTGCGCGCCGCTATCAAACGAACGCAGTGATCTGGGCTTACGATCTTGTGAATGAACCCGTGGACGACGACATCGGCGATGGCTGCGACGATTGGCAGGCGCTCGCGACGCGCGCGGCGCAAGCAGTGCGCGCGATCGACACACGGCACGCGATCATGATCGAGCCAGCGCCGTGGGGCGGGCCGGAGGCGATCAAGAACCTCGATCCGATTCCGGTGAGCAATGTGGTTTACAGCGTCCACGTTTACGTGCCTCACCAGTTCACGCATCAAGGCGTTCACGGGAATCCGATTGGCCTTTCGTATCCTGGGATGATCAAAGGAAAGCTCTGGGACAAGGCGGAGTTACGACGCGCGCTGCAGCCGGTCATTGATTTTCAACGCCAGAACAACGTCCACATCTACATCGGTGAGTTCAGCGCAATTCGTTGGGCGCCGGACGACAGCGCGTTTCGGTATCTGCGCGATTGCATCGAGTTGTTCGAAGAGAACCAGTGGGACTGGTCGTATCACGCCTTTCGCGAGTGGCCCGGCTGGAGCGTGGAACACGGATCGGATCCCAACGACAACAAGCCGAGCAAGGAACGAACGTCGCGTGAAAGTTTGATGCGTGAATGGTTCGGCAAGAACGTGAAGCGCTGAGGAGCGCGGACGGTCCCGTCCGCGCGACGAGAGGCCCAGCGCAAAGGTGCAAAGACGCACCGCTCCACCTTTGCGTCTCCGCGGGTTCGCGTCGCTGGGCGGTTGTGCAGCAAATGCTCGCCGAGGCCGAAGACTGGATACTTTCCGACCAAGTGCTTTTTGAATTCTACCGTGCTCTGCGCAATCCAAAAATCTTCCGGCGTCCCTTGGGTGCTATCGAAGCCGCCAAC